>PXSG01000104.1 GCA_003023485.1 Halobacteriales archaeon SW_10_68_16 | reverse complement strand
TGTTGGAGTCTCGGTTGCCGTAGACGTGCTACCGTCACTATTGCAGCCCGCTATCGCGGCGAGACCGGTCGTTGCCAGGCCCGTGAGAACTCGTCGTCGTTTGATTGGTGAATCAACCATAGCGCCGGATTGTCAATCTACATATTTATAATTAACTTAAATTATAGAATGGTTCGATAATCTCTGGAATAAGAGGTCAGGCTCTGCTGAACTCAGCCTCTATATTTTGCGCGGTAGCCTGTGACAATATCAGTCGGATGGTTGTTCCACCACGGTAGGCAAGAGTCCTCCAGTTTACGAGTCCAGCCGGTCGACGTCTGCCAGCACAGCAGTCGCGGTCTCGGGGCCGCCGGCGCCGCGTCCGGAGACGTTCAGCTGGCCGGCGTGTTCGGTCTCCAGCTGGACGATGTTGCGCGTCCCGGTGACCGCCAGCGCCCCGTAGGCGGGCACCAGTCGCGGGCCCACCCGAACCTCGCCGTCGGACACTTCGCCGATCAGCCGGATGGTCCGGCCGTCCTCGTTTGCCAGTTCGAGCGCGCTGCCGGGCAGCGATTTGATACCCTCGACTGTGGCGTCCTCCAGCGTGTACTCCCGGCCGCCCTCCGCCAGCACGTTCGCCAGAATCGTACACTTCAGCGCGGCGTCGGTCCCCTCGACGTCGAAGGAGGGGTCGGCCTCCGCGACGCCCAGGTCCTGGGCCTCCGCGAGGACGTGCTCGTAGCCCATCGCGCCGCCGACGGTCGCCTCCATGAGAACCGTCCCGCCACTCTCCCGTTCGAGAGCGCGCACGTCGGCGTAGCGCTCGGCGACGGGGCCCTTGTTGGCGAAGACGACGTGGCGGTCCCGTTCGAGGGCCGCCCGGAGGTGGCCGAACCCGGGCTGGGCGTCGCCCAGCGTCGTCGGCGTCGCCTCCACGAGGACGTCGTACGTGCCCGCGAGCGCCTCCTCGGGGTCCGCGTCCCCGACGACGCCCTCCCGCTCTTTCCGGTCGAGCGCGGACCCGACGTCGATACCCTCGGGGTCGAGGACCGCGCTCCGGGAGTCGGCCAGCGCGGTGACGGTGTGGCCGTAGTCGCCGGCGAGTTCGGCGACCGACGATCCCACGGCGCCGGCACCCAGGACGGCGAGTCTCACGCCGCATCACCTGCCGCGAGGGGCTCGACGACACGCAGTCCCTTCTCCTCGGCGACCGCGCGGACGGTCGCCAGCACCGCCTCGGTCTCGCCCTGCTGGGCTGCCAGGCGCAGTCGGGCGCTCGAATCGCCGGTGTTGCCGTCCGGCGAGGACAGCGAGAGGTCCCGCACCGACGCGCCGGAGGCGTCCTCGATCCGCTGGAGGGTATCCGAGAGGTCGGTGTCGACGACGTGCCCGATCAGGACGACCGTCAGTTCCGTGCCGTAGCGGTCGGCGCCGGCCTGGATGACGTTGATGCCCTCATCGCGCAGCGCCTCGACGATTGCATCGAACCGCTCGGGTGTGGCCTCCATGTCCACCTCGACGGGGATGTGACCGCGGGGTGTGAGGTTCCCCCGCTCGTGGAAGATCGACAGGAGGTTGCCGCCGTGGTCCGCGATTGGTTCGAGCGCCCGGAGCAACTCCCCGGGCCTGTCGACCAGCTCCAGGCGGACCGTGTAGGCGCGCACCTCCTCGGTCGAGTCGCTCATCGACTCTCACCTCGGTGGGAGACTCGGAGGCACATTGCCCGCCTCTCGGGGGGCCCCCTATATGAATCCCGTCGTTCGGGATTGCCCGGGTCACGCCACGTCGTCGAACAGTTCTCGCGCCCGGTGGTAGATCGGTGCCCCCAGCCAGTCGCGACTCTCGGTCAGGTCGTCGAGACGTTCGCGTGCCTTCGCGGCCCCAATCGTGTCCCGTTCGACGAGCGCCCGGAGCAAGATCGGGGAGATCGCGACGCGAGCGTCGGTCAGTTGCTGCAGTTCCGGGAGCGCGCGGAGGTCGTCGGTGACGAAAAACGCTGCGTCGCGCTCGCGCGCCAACCGGATACAGGTGGCCTCGCCGTCGTCGATCCGGGGAACTCGTCGAGGTACTCGCGGAGCGCCTCGGTGACGATCTCCGTCCGGTTCCTGTGGGTCACCTTCGCGGCGACATCCGCCTTCTCGACCAGTTCCTCCGGGATGCGGAAGTTGACTCGTGTGGTGCCCATCGCCCTATTGTATGTACGTTGTACCCACACAAGTATAAATGTGGCTGGCGGGCACGTCGGCGAGGACACCCGACGAAGTAAAAAGTGGTCTCTAGAAGTAGTCGACACCCTGGGGGAGTTCCAGTTTCATGCCCTTGCGCTCGCGGATCTCCATGATCTTCTCCTCCTGGAGGTTGTCGGCCATGACCTGGAAGCCGGCGTTCTCGGTGTTCCAGGAGGCACGGCCCTCGGTGGCCGAGCGGATGTCCGAGGAGAACCCGATCATCTCCTCGACGGGTGCGATTCCCTCGACGACCTGGAGGTCACCCTCCTGGTACATGTCGTCGATGCGGCCACGCCGGCCCTGGATCTCGCCGCTCGCCGGACCCATGTGCTCGGGCGGCACGTCGATGCGGACCTCCTGGATGGGTTCGAGCAGGCGGATCTCGGCGTCGACGAGGGCGTTGTGCAGTGCGTTCCGGACCGCAGGGATGACCTGTGCGGGCCCGCGGTGGATGGCGTCCTCGTGGAGGCGGGCGTCCTTCAGGCGCACCAGCGCCCCCTCGACGGGTTCGCCCGCGAGCGGCCCCTCGTTGAGGGCCTCCTCGAACCCCTCCAAGACCAGTTCCATCGTCTCGTTTAAGTGCTGGATGCCCTTCGTGTCGTCGACGACGATGTTGGTGCCGTGGATGTGCTCGACGTCCTGGGAGGTCTCCTTCCCGAGGCCGGCCTCCTGGAGGGCCTCCCGGCGTTCGAGTTCGGGCATATCCATGGTGGCCTCCCCCATCTTCAGCGTCTCGACGACCTCCTCGTCGAGGGGCTCGACGGTCATGTAGAAGCGGTTGTGACGGTTCGGCGAGATGCCCTCCAGTTCGCGGCTCGCCGTCTGTGGGGCCTCCCGGAAGACGACGATGGGTTCGCCCGTCGTGACGGGGATGCCCTGGTTGCGCTCGATGCGCTGGGTGACCACTTCGAGGTGGAGTTCGCCCTGCCCGGAGATGAGGTGTTCGCCGGTGTCCTCGTTGATCTCGACGTCGATGGTGGGGTCCTCCTTGGAGACCTGCTGGAGCGTCTCGATGAGTTTGGGCAGGTCGTCCATGTTCCGGGCCTCGACGCTCTTTGTGATGACGGGCTCGGAGATGTGCTCGATGGACTCGAAGGGCGTCATCTCGACGCTGGAGACCGTCGAGCCGGCGACGGCGTCGCCCAGTCCAGTGACGGCGGCGACGTTGCCCGCGGGCACGCGGTCGACCTCCTCGCGTTCCCCGCCCATGAAGATGCCGACGCTCTGGAGGCGGTTCTGGCCGACGGTCCCGGAGACGTACAGCTCCTGGCCCTTCTCTAAGGTGCCCGAGAAGACGCGGCCGGTCGCGATCTCGCCGGCGTGGGGGTCCATGGAGATGTCCGTGACCATGAACACGACCTCGCCGTCCTCGTCGACCAGCTGCATCTGTTCGGCGAGTTCCGAGTCGGCGTCGCCACGCCAGATGCGCGGGATGCGCCGGGGCTGGGCGTCGACCGGGTTGGGGAAGTGCTCACAGACCATGTCGAGCACGACATCCGAGAGGGGCGTGCGCTCGTGGAGTTCCTGGCGCTTGTCCGCCCGCTCCAGGTCGATGATGTCCCCGAAGTCGATGCCGGTCCGCTGCATCGAGGGCATCGAGACGCCCCACAAGTAGAGGGCGGACCCGAAGGCGACGGTCCCCTCCTCGACGGAGACCGTCCAGTCCTCGTCGATGTCGTCCATCTCCTCGGTCATCCCCCGGATGAGTTCGTTCACGTCGCGGATGACGCCCATCAGGCGCTGTTGCATCTCCTGGGGCCCCTCCTGCAACTCGGAGATGAGACGGTCGACCTTGTTGATGAACAGCGTCGGCTTGACGCCCTCGCGCAGCGCCTGCCGGAGGACGGTCTCGGTCTGGGGCATCGCGCCCTCGACGGCGTCGACGACGACCATCGCGCCGTCGACGGCCCGCATCGCGCGGGTGACGTCCCCGCCGAAGTCGACGTGGCCCGGCGTGTCGATGAGGTTGATGAGGTGGTTCGTGTCCTCGTACTCGTGGGTCATCGAGACGTTCGCCGCGTCGATGGTGATCCCCCGTTCCTGTTCGTCCTCTTCAGTGTCCATCGCGAGTTGCTCACCGGCAGACTCCTCTGCGATCATGCCTGCGCCAGCGAGCAAATTGTCGGTCAGCGTGGTGTTGTGGACGACCAGCCCCTCACAGACGAAGTTGTGCGTCTCGGCCACGCCGAAGTCGTAGACGTACTCCCGGTCGACGCGCTCGATCGACTCGACTTCGACGAAGGAAGTGTCGGCTTTCGCGAGTCCCTGGAGGCGCTCGACGCGCACGTCCGTCGTGTCCTCGTCGAGTTCTGCGAAGCGGTCGGCCACGCGCCCGACGGACTGTTTCGTCAGCCCCACGTGGTCGGTCTCGTAACTGTCGTAGGACTCGAAGACATCCGCCTGTGTGGCGCCGATGTCCTCGCGAACCTCATGGAGTGTCTCTCCCGACACCGGGACGCGGTCGACATCGGCTGCGGACGCCGTCTCGAGCAGTGACTCGAAACGCTCCTGTTTTCTCGACAGCCCGAACCCGATCTCCGCGTAGTTCGCCAGGGAGAGTTTTCCCGAGATATACAGCGTCGAGTTCGACCGGTTGCGTTTCGACGCCACGTCGAACTGGTAGAGGAGGAGTTGCAGGTCCTCGAGCATTCCGGGACTCGCAGAGTAGACTGACACGGCAGAGCGGTTCTTTTCGACCGTCCCGTCGGCGTCCATGTAGCCACGGACGAACGCGGCGGTGTGGGCGCGGTCGGCCGCGAAGACGAACGCCGGGACCCGGATCGACGCCGATTTCTCGTCGGTCGGGTAGTCGAAGGCGGCCTGCAGGATGCGAGTGAGCGTTTTCCCACCGACATCGATGCGGTCGCCCCGCTCGTCGAACTCCCGGACAATAGTCTCCAGTCCGAGCGTGCCGGCATGGCCCTCGAGGAGTGTCTTCATCTCCGGGTCGTCGTTCGTGACCGACCCCTGCAGGTCGCCGTCACCGAAGGACGCGCCGGCGAGATAGAACAACGGCTCAAGGTCGTCGGGGAGATCGACGGCGAGCGACGATTTTTCGCCGCGCCGGTCGCTGCCCCGGTAGTTGAGCGACTCGACGCTCCCGTAGAGGTCCGCGAGTGGGACGTCGAAGCTCTCACAGACGTTCACGATGTCCCGCAGTCTGAACTGTCCCCGCCAGATGGCGTGGTCGAACGAGTCACGCTTTAGCTCGGAATCCGCGGCCTCGTACAGTGCGTCGCGGTCGTGTGCATCGATCCGTTCGGCGAACGCGTCGGTCACGTCGACGTAGAAGCTATAGTCCGTCGCCAGGTCCCGGAGCAGTCGCTCCTTCGCGCTCCCGGGCGCCTCCGCGGGTGTCTTGCGTGCACCGACGACGACGTCACCCTCGGAGAGAGCGTCGGCGCGCTCGAACTCCATGACGCCTCGCTCGGTGAGCACGAGATAGCGGTGTTCCGGCGTCGTCTCGAGGACGTGACCGTTCGAGGTCCGGACGGTCACCAGCGACTCGTCGGCCTCGCGCCGACAGGCGTACTCGATGTCGGCAGCGACCATCTCGCCGTCCGCACGGTCGAACGACGCGACTTTCGGTGGATCGGACGGCGCGTACGCCTCGCCCTCGTCCGGTTCCGGTTCGCCGTCCTCGCGGATGTCTTCGAACAGTTCCTTCGCCGGGAGAGTGCGGCCATCCGCGAGCGAAACGCGGGCGTCACCACTGACACACTTCCCGTGGTCCACGTGGGCGGCGATGGCGATGTTCCGGATGTTCTCCGGGTCGTCCATCAACGCCTCACATTCCTGTACGATCTTCTTGCGTCGGCCCATTAGTACCCCGGTCTACCGGCAGGAGGGTCAAAAGGGTAGTGTTTCACGCCGGCAGAACCGACGCATGCCGGGAAATCTGCCCGAAACTGAACCGAATCCGAACGGATTTTGAAAAATGTACTTGAAGGGATAGCCCCTCTGGATTACTATGACCGACACACTCACGCGACGGATTCGCGACCAGTTCACCCGGAGCGACCTGCTCTTTGCCCTCCTTGCGGGCCTGGTGGGCGTGGCCGGGTCCTACGCGGTCGCCGGCTACACGCGACAGTTCGTCGTCGCACCCATCGACGCGCTGGTCGTCCGGGCGACGCCGGGACCGGTCGTCGCCTTCATGATCGAGAACGTCGGCGAACAGGGCCACCTGATTCACATCGCGCTCTCGTTCGCTATCGGGATCGGCGTGCTCGCGGGCACCGCCGGTGCCGGACTGCTCGTCGCGCGCCGCGCCGAAGAGCCCGTCGCCGGTGTCCTGTTCGCCGGAATACTCGCCTGGGGCGTCGTGGCGGCGATCACGTTCGAGCCCCTGCTCGCGCTCGGCGCGGGGCTGCCGGTGGCGCTGTTCACCGCGGTCGGCGCCGCGCCGACAGCGGCCCCCGAGCACGACCCCTCGCGGCGGCGGGCGCTGGTCTCGGGCGCGAGCGCGCTGGCGTTCGTCGGCGTCGCGGCCGGGTTCGGTCGCCTGGTTTCCGGCGGGTCCGGGAGCGGGACCGACGCGGAGGGTGGGGGGGGCGACGAGAAAGAGATGGACGAGGAGGTCGCCACGCTGATGACGGAGGCCGAGGGGAAGTCCCTCGACATCCAGGGGAACATCCCCGGCCTGGTCAGCACGTTCGAGGAGTTCTACAACGTCGACATCGCGGAGTTCGACCCCGACCTCTCGGCCGAGGACTGGTCGCTGACCTTTACCGGCGAGGTCGGCGAGGAACGCGAACTCACCTTCGCGGACCTCCAGGAGATGCCCACCGAGCGCCGCTTCGTGACGCTCCGGTGTGTCGGCGAGGACCTCAACGGCCACAAACTGGACACCGCCGTCTGGACGGGCACGCCGATCAAGCCCCTGCTGGAGGAGGTCGACCCCGGCGGGGACTGTGGGTGTGCGATGCTCCGCGCCGAGGACGACTACTTCGTCCAGTTCCCGATCGAGGCCATGGAGGACGGTTTCCTCGCGTGGGGGATGAACGGCCAGTCGCTCCCGCAGTCCCACGGCCACCCGGTGCGGGTCCTGATCCCGGGCCACTGGGGCGAGACGAACGTCAAGTGGCTCAGCGAGATCGAACTCCTGGAGGAGGAGATGGACGGCTACTGGGAACAGCGCGGCTGGCACGGCACCGGCCCCGTCAACACGGTCGCCAAACTCTGGAGCGACACCACCCTGGAGAACGGCAACGTCGAACTCGCGGGCCACGCCTACGCGGGCACCCGGGGCGTCGAGCGCGTCGAGGTCTCGACCGATGGCGGCGACTCCTGGACCGACGCCGAACTCTCCGAACCCCTCCCTGGTGAGGACGTCTGGCGCCAGTGGCGCCACGAGTTCGAACCCGACGGGTCCCACGAGATCGTCATCAGGGCTGTCGACGGCGAGGGGACCCTCCAGCCCCAGGAAGAGTCGGACTCGTTCCCCAGCGGCGCGTCGGGCTGGGTCTCGAAGACGGTGAACCCGATGGATTCGATGGGCGAATCGTGATGACGGGGTGCGAGGAGCCGACGCGAGTCACCGTGACGGAACGCGAGGGTCGATAGATGGCACCCATGCTCGCGATGGGAGGGATCGTGCTGGCCGCCGTCAACGCCGTCCTCCTGGCGGTCCTGGGTGCAGTCTGGCTCCGGAACTACCGGCAGTTCCAGTCGGCGATGGTGCTCGGGCTGGTCGCCTTCAGCGCCGCGTTACTCGTCGAGAACGTCGTCGCGGTCTACTTCTTCTTCGACAGCATGCACACCTTCTACGTCGCGGACCCGTTCGTCGGAAGCGTTGTGTTCGCGATGCGCGGCCTGGAGTTCGTCGCCGTGGGCTTTCTCGCGGCCGTGACGGTGCGCTGACTGCGGGCGGACCGTCGAAGCATCAAGGTATTTATCGTCGCCACTGTAGGCCGGGGTGAATGGTCGCAGCGGGGACGCTCGGACTGCTGGTCGTGGCTGCTGGGGCCAGCCTCTTTATGGCCTGGGCCATCGGCGCGGGGTCGTCGGGATCGACGCCCTTCGCTCCCGCCGTGGGCGCCAACGCCATCTCCGTGATGCGCGCCGGATTCTACGTCGGCATCCTCGGCCTCGCCGGCGCGGTCCTCCAGGGCGCCAACGTCACCGAGGCGGTCGGCGAGGAACTCATCGGCGGGGTCACGCTCTCGCCGACGGCCGCCATCATCGCGCTCGTCACTGCGGCGGTGCTCGTCGCGATCGGCGTCTTCACCGGCTACCCCATCGCGACTGCCTTCACCGTCACGGGCGCCGTCGTCGGCGTCGGCCTCGCGCTGGGCGGTGACCCCGCGTGGGCGAAGTACCGCCAGATCGCCGCCCTGTGGGTGCTCACCCCCTTCCTCGGCGGCGGCGCCGCCTACGCCACCGCGCGGTTCCTCCGCTCCGAGCGGGTCATCGAACGCGTCGCCGTGCCGCTACTGGCGGGGGTGGTCGGGCTCCTGCTCGCGAACATCAGTTTCGTCGTCCTCGGGCCGCCAGGCGAGCAGTTCTCGCTGGCACAGGCCACGGTCGCCCGCGTGGGCGGCGGACTCGCCGTCCACGTCGGCGTCTCGCTGGCCCTCGCGGCGGTCGTGGCGCTCGCACTCGCCCGGGACATGGCCGGCGACCCCGCCCGCGGGCAACGGCACTTCCTGCTCGCGCTGGGCGGACTGGTCGCCTTCTCGGCCGGGGGCAGCCAGGTCGGTCTCGCCATCGGCCCGCTCCTGCCGCTCTCGGGGACCGTCGGCATCCCGCTCGTTGCCCTGCTGGTCGGCGGCGGACTGGGGCTGCTGGTGGGCTCCTGGACCGGCGCCCCGCGGATGATCAAGGCGCTCTCCCAGGACTACTCCTCGCTGGGGCCGCGGCGCTCGATTGCGGCGCTCATCCCTTCCTTCGCCATCGCACAGACCGCGGTCTTTTTCGGCATCCCCGTCTCGTTCAACGAGATCATCGCTCGCGCTCGGGGTCAGTTACGGTGTCTTCGCGGCCGTCGACGCTCTCGTGTGACCGTGATCGACACCGCTGAGTCAAGTCGAGTCTGTAGGAACCATGGTGTGTGGAGGTATTGTGGGTACCGAGACCGGCACGAAAGCCCCCGGCCGTGCGGTCAACGCATAGTGGGTCAATTTTCCGCGACGTGGACGGGTCCGCGGCGTTCGTACTCCATGTGGTCGGCGACGGACTCGGCCAGATCCGCCCCGAACTCCCGTTCGAGCAGGTAGAGTCCGAGGTCGATGCCGGCGGTGATACCCCCCGCCGTCAGGACCCGCCCGGCGTCGACGACGCGGGCGTCGACCACCTCGGCGTCGGTCCCACGGAGGTCCGGGAGCGCGCCGTGGTGGGTGACCGCCGGCCGGCCGTCGAGCAGGCCCGCCCGCGCGACGAGCATCCCGCCGGTGCAGACGGCCGCGATGGTCGTCTCGGCTCCGCGTTCGGCCAGCAGGTCCGGAATCGTGCCGCGTTCGGCCTCGGCCCACGCGCTCGCCTCGGTGCGGTCGTTCCACCCGCCGCCGGGGACGACCAGCATGTCCGGGTCCGCCTCGGCGACGGTCCCGTCGGGGACCACTGTGGCGCCGTGTGCCGACCGCACCGTCTCGGCCGGTTCGGCGGTGGTCAGCGACACCTCGTAGTCGGGCCCCCGGGCAGTACCGACCGACAGCACCTCGTAGGGTCCGAAGGCGTCAAGCGATTCGAAGCCGTCGAACAGGAGTACGGAGACGTGGGAGAACGCCATGCCCGCCCATCGGACGCGGGCGACAAACGCCTGCCGGTTGTCCTCGATTCCCCTGCATGTCGAAGCGAGGTATGCGACCCCTGACGGCGACCGAAGGGAGCCGTGAGTCGCGGTCTTTATCGGCCGGCCGGCCCTACGGCGGGTATGGCACAGCCGGGGGTCCCGGGCGGCCCGAGTCACGTCCTCGAACTCCCCTGCGGGGAGGCAGTCAGCGCCCGCTCGCTCGACCTGGGCGTCCGGGAGTTCGCCTGTGACTGCGGCGCTCGCCACGCCGTCGTGATGGACGTCCACCCGCTGGCGCGGTTCGTCCCCGAGTTCCTGGTCGACGTGCTCCGGGAGACCATCGATACCGCCGACGAGTTCCCGGAGTTCACGACGGCCCACCTCATGGGGATGGTGACCGAGGAGTTCCCCGACCAGGTCGCGAGCGCCGATTGCTCCGAGGACGGTCAGGTCGGCTACGCCCTGGTGTGGGTGACTGACTTCGACTCGCGGCGACTCCACGAGGTCGTGGTCGAACTGGTCGTCGAACTCATGGAACACGCCGTCAGCCACGCCGACGACGGGTCGGCGATGACCGAGTTCGAGCAGCGAATGGCCGAGTTCGACGTCGAAACCTTCGTCGCGGAGTACCGCGAGGAACGGGACTTCGAAGACGAGTACGACACGGCCGTCTGACTTTCAGCCCCCGTACACCTCGCCGAGAAACTCACGGAGCGCATCGTTGACCGGTTCGGGACGCTCCAGGTTCGAGGGATGGCCCGCACCCGGAATCGTCTCCATGCGGCCGTCCAGTGCCTCGATGGTGCGGCGGGCGCGTTCGGGCGGGATGGACTGGTCTTTTTCGCCGTGGATGGCCAGCGCTGGCAGATCGAGGTCCCGGAGTTCGTCGAGCACGCCGGGTTCGGTGCGCCAGGACTCGATTTCGGCGGCGACGGCGTCGCCGGGGTAGGTGTGCCAGCGGTCGGTCCACCGGGCGACGAGATCGGCCTGCTCGGCGTGGGCGCGCTCGGAGAACATCAGGTCCGCGGAGAGTTCGGCCATCTCGCGGGGCATCCGGTCTGCACCCCGGACGGCATCTGCCAGGTCGCCGTACTCGGCGCGCTCTTCCTCGGTGTAAGCCTCGGCCATCGAGTCGACGAGGACCAGTCCGTCGAGGCGGTCGGGGTGGGCGAGGGCGAACCGCACCGCGACGAACCCGCCCATCGACATCCCCGCCAGGACGGCCGAGTCGATGTCGAGGGCATCGAGCACCGTCCGGCAGTCCCCGACCAGGTCGGCGAGGTCGTAGGGACCCTGCCAGCGGTCGGTCCGTGCGCGCAGGTCGTAGGCGACGACGCGGTACTCGTCGGCCAGCGCTTCCGCCTGGGGGGCGAACATCGTCCGGTCCATGAGCGACCCGTGCAGGCACACGAGTGTGGGGCCATCGCCGCGGTCGTCGGTCACCGCGTCGGTCCGGTGGCGGTATATCGCCCGTGCCGGATCGCCGGTTGCGTCATCGTTGTCCATACCAGCACTCGGACCCGCACGCCGGAAAGTACCCACCCCAAACTGATGGGTACCCTCCGGGCCCGGGGGAGAGTTACGCTTATTGACATGGAAGGGCGTGTCCAAGCACGATGCGTGACATTCGGGTGTTGCACGTCGACGACGACAGGGGATTCCGGGAGCTGACTGCGGACTGGCTCGAGCGGGAGGGCGAGGGATTCGAGGTCGTCACCGAGGCGAGCGCGGGCGATGCACTCGACCGGCTGGCCGGCGACGGCGAGGCCATCGACTGCGTGGTCAGCGACTACGAGATGCCCGGACTCGACGGCCTGGAATTCCTCGAGGCCGTCCGCGAGCGCGCACCCGACCTCCCCTTCATACTCTTCACCGGCGAGGGCAGCGAGGGCGTTGCGAGTGACGCCATCGCCCGCGACGCCACCAACTACCTGCAGAAACGCGGCGGCAGCGAACAGTTCGAACTGCTGGCAAACCGGATCGAGAACGCCGTCGAGCAGTACCGGTCGCGGCGCCGGGTCGAGCGCCAGCGGGAACTCGAAGAGACCAGGGAGTTCTACCGGACGGTCGTCGAGGAGAGCCGTGACGCAATCCGTATCGTTCAGGACGGCACGATGACGTTCGTCGACGACCGGTTCGTCGAGCTGACGGGCTACCCAGCGGGGGACCTCCTCGGCGAACCCGCGGAGACGGTTGTCGCCCCCGAGTACGAGGACCTCGTGGCCTCGACCCACGAAGCCCGGATGCGCGAGGCGGATTCGCCCGACCGCTACGAGATCGAGATCGAAACCAGGGACGGCGACCGCCGGCACGTCGAACTCTCGGTCTCGCGGATCGAGCAGGACGGCGAGTCGGCCTCGCTGTCGCTGCTGCGCGACGTCACCGAGCGCGTCGAGCGCGAGGAGGAACTCAGACGCCAGAAGGAACGCCTCGACACGGTCGTCTCGAACATCCCGGTGGTCGTGTTCGTCCTCGACAGCGACGGCGTGTTCACGCTCTCGGACGGCCAGGGACTCGCGAACCTCGGCCCCGAACCGGGCGATGCCGGCGGGGAGGCGGTCTTCGACCGCTACGGCGACAATGAGGCCGTCGTCGCGGACGTGGAACGTGCGCTGGCGGGCGAGCGCGTCACGACCACCCACGAGGTCCGGGATGCCGTCTTCGACACCACCCTCCAGCCCGTCTTCGAAGACGGCGAGGTCGAAGCGGTCATCGGTGTGGCCGTCGACATCACGGAACGCAAGCGCCGCGAGCGGGAACTGCACCGGTTCGAGGCCATCGTCGAGGCGCTGGGCGACGCGGTCTACGCCGTCGACGAGGACCGTCGCATCCGGTATGTCAACAAACGCTACGCCGACATGAAAGGCCTCGACCCCGAGGAACTGCGCGGGACGCGGACGGACAGGTGGGCCGACGGGGCTGTCATCGACCGGATCGCCGAACGCACCGCGGAACTGCAACGCGGCGAGCGCGAGGTGGCGGCCGTCGAGTACGAGTCACGGAACGCCGACGGGGAGACTGTCCCGGTCGAGAACCGGTTCACGATCGTCGAGTTCCCGGGCGGCGAGTGGGTCCGGGTCGGTGTGATCCGGGACGTCAGCGACCGCGTCGAGCGCGAACGGGCACTCGAACGCGAGCGGGACCGCCTCGACGAGTTCGTCTCCGTGGTCAGCCACGACCTCCGGAACCCGCTGAACACGCTCGACGCGTCGCTGCACCTGCTGGCGGACGACGACGAACACGTCGCGCGGTGTCGCCGGGCCGTCGACCGGATGGACGAACTGATCGACGACCTCCTGATGCTCGCGCGGCAGGGCGACCGCATCGGCGATCCCGAACCAGTCGTGCTCGCCGATGTCGCCACGTCCGCCTGGAAGACCGTCGAGACCGGCGACATCGACTTCGTCCTCGAGGCCGACCTGACAGTCATGGCCGACGAGGGGCGCCTCAGACAACTCCTCGAGAACCTCTTCCGGAATTCAGTCGAACACGGCTCGAGGAACCCCGAATCGGGACCACCCGCGGACGGCGACACCGTCGAGACGGTGACCGTCGGGATGACCGACGGTGGGTTCTACGTCGCCGACGACGGGGTCGGCATTCCGCCCTCGGAGCGCGAGGCGGTCTTCGAGGGGGGATACTCGACGGCCGGCAGGGAGACCGGACTGGGACTGTCCATCGTCAAGGGGATCGCCACGGCCCACGGCTGGGACATCGCGGTCACCGAGGGGGTCGACGGCGGCGCCCGGTTCGAAATCACCGGTATCGACCGGCAGTGACCGATAGCAGCCCCGGCAGATCAACCCACATTTATTAATATCGATGACGATGAAAATTACAACTGTGTCCACCTTCGACAGCGCGGCGTTCTGGGGCCAGGAAGAGATTCAGGTCCTCCACGTCGACGACGAGCAGGCGATGGCGGAGGTGGCGGCCGACCGCCTGGAGAGTGCCGCCGACCGGCTGACGGTCGTGACCGAGACCGAGCCCTACGACGCGCTCGACGTCCTGGAGGCGCGGGAGGTCGACTGCGTGGTCAGCGACTACGAGATGCCCGACCTCGACGGGCTCGGACTACTGGAGGCGATCCGCGAGCGTGCGCCGGACCTCCCGTTCATCCTCTTTACGGGCAAGGGCAGCGAGGAGATCGCCAGCGACGCCATCTCGGCGGGCGTCACCGACTACCTCCAGAAGGAGTCGGGCACCGGGCAGTACGAACTGCTGGCCAACCGGATCGAGAACGCCGTCGAGCGGTACCGGCAGGCCCGCGAGCACGAACTGGTCCACGAAGCCCTGGAGGCGGCCAGCGAGGGCATCGCCATCCTCGATCCGGAGGGGCGCCTGGTCTACGCCAACCGGGCCTTCGCCATCCTGTACGGCGACGATCCGACGGGCTTTCTGGGGTCGGACATCGAACGGTTCTACCCCGCCGAGGAGGCCCGGCGGATCCGCGAGACGGTGTTCCCCGCAGTCGAGAAGTCGGGCGCCTGGCGGGGCCAGACCCGCGGGCTGCGCGCCGACGAGGCGACCTTCCCCCAGTCGCTGTCGGTGACCCAACTCGACGACGGCGGCTACGTCTGTGTCGTCCGGGACATCAGCGATCACGTCGAGCGCGAGCAGGCACTCGAACGCGAGCGCAACCGCGCGAGGGCCCTCTTCGAGAACCTGGCGGAGCCCGTCGCCTACTACGAGTTCGAGGGTCAGGAACCCGTCGCACGCGAGATCAATTCGGCCTTCGCCGAGGTCTTCGGCGTCACCGAAGCCGAAGCGATGGGACGGTCGCTCGACGATCTGCTCGTCCCCGAGGACCACGCCGAGGAAGGGCAGCAAATAAACGAGCGCGTCCGGGCAGGCGACATCGTCGACGTCGAGGTCGAACGGGAGGCGGCCGACGGCGTCCGGACCTTCGACCTGCTGTCGGTCCCGCTGGAGCCCGAGAAGAACGGCGAGCGCGGATTCACCATCTACCGGACGCGGTGACCGGCTACGCCGCAAAAAAGAGCGCCGCCGGCCGCCGCGACCTCGGGGAGGGGATAGCCGACCGCCGCGCCGTCGCGGTAGGCCTCGTAGCCCGCCGTGTGACGAGCGGCCCGGCCAGTCTGTCGGGCTGGGAGGCACCCTCCGGATTTTTGAGGGTGGGGTCCTGTACCGGAACCATGACACTCGCGACGCTGGGCACGCTCGTTTCGGGGGTCGACACCGTTCCCGGGGAGGGAGAAATCGCGGGACATATCGAGGGTGACCAGGTCCTGGTGCCGCTGCTCGCGGCCGACGTGGCGGCGGTGACCGACCAGTTGCGCGTGGCGGCGTCGCTGGCGCGAACCGCTGGCGTCTCCTTGCACGTCTTCAGCCCGTACACCGGCACCCACCGGACCGTATCCGGGCCGGAGGAGCTGACCGCCACGGACGAGCGTGCGCTCGTCGGGTGGGCGACCGAGCACGTCTCTCCCGGGCCGGTCGAGGGGGCGCTGGGCTACACCCGCGAACTCGTCGGCGGCATCCTCGAGTGTGTGCGGGCGGCCGACGTCGATTCGCTGGTGGTCCCCAGCGGGTCGGTCGCCGGGCGGTTCCGCCGGGGTCTCACCGACCAGCTGGCCGTCCGCGCGGACTGTGACATAATCACCGTCAACGGACGCCAGGGCTACGAGGAGGCGCCGTCCATCCTGCTGGCGGTCGCGGACGGCCCCCACTCGACGCTGGCGACGGACGTCGCGGCGCGCGTGGCCGCCGACTGTGACGCCTGGATCGACATCCTCCACGTGGTCGGGGAGGGCGCGACCGACCGGCGGCGCCAGCGCGCCGAGGACTGCGTCGAGGAGGCTGCCCGGCGGATCGACCGCCCGGAGTCGACCACGACGTGGATACTGGAGGCCGCGGACGTCGCGGAGGCCATCGTCGAACAGTCGGCCTACTACGGACTGACAGTCGTCGGCGCGCCGACCGCGGGTCGGCTCCGCCAGTTCGTGTTCGGCTCGACCAACCGTGCCGTCCGCGACGACGCCCGCAGTGTCGTCCTCTCGGTGCGCCGCCAGCCCACGAGCGAGTAGCCCCTGGGCCCCTCTCCGCGCCAGCAGCCAGCGGCGGCCGAACCGGGCCGTCGCGGGGACTTTGTATCCCCGGCACGGTGACCAACGTATGGACCTGCCGCTCGGGGACAGGGAGATTCCGGTCGAGTTACCCGACTGCGAGGTGACGGTCACCGACCCGGCTGGCGGCGAGGCCGTCGAC
>PXSG01000103.1 GCA_003023485.1 Halobacteriales archaeon SW_10_68_16 | reverse complement strand
CTGATGCTCGAACCCGACCTGGTGATGCTCGACGAACCGGTCGCAGGCGTCAATCCCGCACTCACCGAGAGCATCATGGACACCATCACCGCCATGCGCGACGAGGGGTACGGCTTCATAATCGTCGAACACGAGATGGACGTCATCATGACCTTGAGCGACAAAGTCATCGCCATGGCCGAGGGCCAGAAGATGGCCGAGGGACCACCCGAGGAAGTCCAGCAGGACGAGGAGGTCCTCGAATCGTACCTCGGCGGCTGATCCGACACCCCCGCGGACGGGGACGGTCGCTCCGCCGCTCGCGCTCGTATAAAAGAGGGGTACCGCACGTCTCCGACCGCCCACGCGAATAGCCGGACCGTCGGCCTCAGTGGATTTTTCTACGCAAAAATTGACGAACAGAACGTTGGGGATAAATACATAAGTGACCAATACAACACCCCCTAACGTGGTAGCGGTTCGACGACTGCTGATGGGGCAGTAAGCCTCGCGGAACAATACACATGAGCGACAACGAAGACAACACTTCGGCAAATCCGCGCATGGAACGGCGAAAGTATCTGGCAACCGCGGCTGTCGGGGCAGCGACGGCAGCGACGGCAGCGACGGCGGCGACGGCGGCGATGGCGGCGACGGTGGCGGCAGTGACGGCGGCGATGGCGACGACGGTGGCGGTGGCGAGGACATTCCGCTTGCCTCGTTCTGTCCGCTCTCGGGTGCCGGCGGCGCGTTCGGGCCGGGCCAGCAGGCCGGGTTCAACATGGCCATCGAGGACATGAACGAGGCCGGCGGCATCCTCGGCGGTCGGACGTTCGAACCCATCAACCGGGACACGGAGACGAAGCCCTCACGGGCGGCCTCGAAGCTCGAATCAGTCATCAGTAACGAGAACATCGAGGCGTTCGTCGGTACGTGGTCCAGTGGCGTGAGTTCGACGCTCGCTCCCATCGCGGCGGACAACCGGATCCAGCAGATGGGCAACGGGACGACGAGCCCGACGCTCGCCGAGCAGGGCTGGCGCGAGGTCGACGGCGAACTCATCAAGTACATGGGCCGCACCTCGCCCAACGACGGCTCGCAGGGCATCGCGATGGCCGGCGCCCTGAACGACATCATCGAGGCGGACACGGCTGCGTTCATGCACGTCGCCAACCCCTACGGCGCGGGGCTGGCCCGCAAGGCGAGCGAGGCCTTCGATGGCGAGACCACGGCGATGGTTCCGGTCGCCAAGCAGACCAGCGACTACACCTCCGCGCTCGACGAGGCGTTCGCCGACGAACCCGACGCCTTCGGGCTTATCGTCTACCCGGCCAACGGCGAGTCCATCCTGAAACAGTGGAACCGCGGCGGCTACGGCGGGACGCTGGTGATGTCCGAGTCGATGTTCCTCCGGGACCTGTTCAACTCTCTGTCCGACATCGTCGCGGACTCGTACATCACGTCGATGAAGATCCAGGGCCCCTCGACGGACTACTTCGAGTCGAACCTGACCGACCGGATGGACCAGAAGCCGACGTCGTTCTCGCACCACTCCTTCGACGCGACGATGCTGATCGGGCTGGCCGCACACGCGGCCGGCGAGTTCTCCGGGACGGCCATCTCCAAGAACATCCAGGCGGTCTCGCGGCCGCCGGGCGAGGAGATCACCGCCGGTCCCGACGAATTCGAGCGGGCCAAGCAGTTGCTCGACGACGGCGAGGACATCAACTACCAGGGTGCCTCCTCCGTCGCCGACCTGAACTGCTTCTACGAGCCGTACAACCCGTTCCAGGTGTACCAGCTGAACGAGTCCGGTGGGTCCATCGAGCCGGAAATCCTCGAGGAGTTCCCGGTGGACTTCTTCCAGGGCAAGCTCTACACCCAGGAACAGCTCGACAAGTACAACTGCGGCTGACCGCAGCCTGAGTCCGCCGTTCCGGCCGCTCACCGCAGCCGGAAACCACCGAACATAGAAACTATTTAACCCACACTCGGAGAAGGGAGACCATGGGCATCCTCGAAGCGACGGACCTCGTGTCGGGCTACGGCGACGCCGAGATCGTCCACGGCGTCGACATCGAGGTCGAGCCCGAGGAGATGGTCTGTATCATCGGCCCGAACGGCGCCGGGAAGTCGACGCTGATGAAGGCCATCTTCGGGCTGATCGACGTCTGGGAAGGCCGGGTCGAACTGGCCGGTGCCGACGTCACCGGCTACCGGCCCGACGAGATCGTCCGGGTCGGGGCCAGCTACGTTCCCCAGCGCAACAACATCTTCCCGAACCTCACCGTCCGTGAGAACCTCGAGATGGGCGGATACATCCAGGAGGAAGTCTCCGAGGCGGACTTCCAGGAGGTCTACGAGCGGTTCCCCATCCTCGAGGAACGGCAAAACCAGAAGGCCGGCACGATGAGCGGCGGCCAGCAACAGATGGTCGCGATGGGTGCCGGGCTGATGATCGATCCTGACATCCTGCTGGTCGATGAGCCCAGCGCCGGCCTCGCACCGGACCTCGTCGAGGAGATGTTCGAGCGCGTCCGGCGCATCAAGGAACAGGGCACTGCAGTGTTGATGGTCGAGCAGAACGCCCGGCAGGCGCTGCGCTACTCCGACCGGGGGTACGTCTTAGACCAGGGCGAGAACCGCTTTGTCGGCACCGGCGAGGAACTCCTAGAGAGCGACGAGATCAGGGAACTGTACCTCGGGACCGCCCGGGCCGAGGCGGACTGATCAGGATTTGTCGAGGTCCACTCCCGAGTGTGGCGGCGGCAACAGTACCTCGCCCTCGGGGTGGTCGGCCCGCCACTCGCCCCAGGTCGTCACCGTCGACGGGACGATTTCGAGGTCAGTTCTCGCCGCCGGCCCACAGATCGCACGGCCGATGCCCTGACTCCAGAAGCTCCCGGTCAGTTCGTCGTACATGACGAGATTGGCGCCGTTCCTGGTGCGTGTCTCGCCGTCGTAGCGGTCGGCGCCGAACGTCCGGCCGGACTGCTCGCTCGCCGGGATGTACCTGTCCGGCGGGCGCCACAGCTGGCCCGAGACGCCAAAGCGGGTGACCTCGCCGTCGACGACCCGCCGGGCGACCAGCCCGCTCCGGCAGATCGAACAGAACGTGACCATCAGCGAAACCCCGTGCGTGTCGTTGACGATCTCGTGGTGCCAGAGGACCGACACCGGGTAGGCACGCGCGACTCCCTCGGCTTCCCGGCCCACGACCGTCGCCGCGTCGACGAGGCCACCGTCCGACTCCTCGGGCAGGTACTGGTCGTCGATGTCGTATGCCCCCCAGCCTGTGTCGAACGCGGGATCGGTGATTTCGACGATCGAGAAGTCCTCGGTGATCGACGCCTCGCAGATGTCGGCAGGGTTGCCCAGTTCGGCCAGGCTGGGCGCGTCGCGGGGTGTCCCGTCTCCCTCCGTGGGTGTCGCGGTGGCTGTGGCGCTCCCGTCGGCCGTCCCGTGGCGCTCCCGTCGGCCGCCGGCGTGGACGCCTCGCTCGCGGCGCCCCGACAGCCGGCGAGACTGCCGGTGCCCCCGGCAGCGAGCGCCGCGAGGAACTGCCGGCGGTTCATAGCCGGCGGTTGGCGGCGTGTGGCGTTAACCCTTTGCCCCTATCCCTCGATCGGCGCACGGGCGAGCCGGACCGTCCACTCGGTCAGGTCGGCACCGTCGTCGCCGTAGGTCAGGCCGGTGACCGCGAGGGTCTCGGGCCGGCTCTCGGTGGGCAGTTCCCACGACTCCCGGACAGTGGCCGACTCGCCGGGCGGGATCCGGCCGGTGGAAGCCCCGCCGTCGGCCGTCCCGCCGGCAGCCGTCCGGACGCCCCCGAGTCGGAGTTCGTAGGGGACCTCGGCCCCGTTGGTCACGGCGACGGACAGTTCGTAGCGCCACCCCGACTCCGTCACCCGGACCACGGACTCCTCGACCGTCTCGGTCGGCGACGTCGCGGGCAGCAGTTCGTCCCCGACGCCCACACCGGACGCCGGCGTGGGGGTGGGTGTCGCGGTCCCGGTCTCGCCCTCTGCCCCGCCGAACAGGTGGGCACGGAACAGCCCGAGGAAGGTCCGTGCCTCGATGAGGATGGGGATTCCCAGCACGGCCGCGATGAGCGCCCGCAACATCCACCGACGGCGCGTGACGCCCACCCCGTCTTCGCTCTCCTCTCTTTCGCTGGCCCCCGGGTCGGCATCCGGACCGTGGGCGCTACCACCGGCAGCGTCTCCCGGGGGGTCGTCCTCGGGTTCGTGGCCGTCGGCGGGGTCGTCGGTCATCGGTGATGCGATGATCGTTACACCGGGATCGGTGGCGATCCGGGCGTGAGCAGGCCGTCGCTGACGATGCTCCAGATCGGCAGGCCGTATGCCAGCGCGACGAACAGCAGCGTGGCGCCGATTGCGATCTGGAGGCGCATCTCCCCGACGGTCCCGACCACCGGGTCGAACGGTGCTGTGCCGGCCTCCTGGAACATCGGCTCGGCCGGCCAGCCCGGCCCGGTGCATCGCGTTGGACATCAGCGCCATGCCGACGAACCAGACGTACGGCTGGACCATCGCCAGCCGGCGGTGCTGGAGGCGCTTGCCGGTGACCTGGGGGATCAGCCAGTAGGCGATGGCCATGATGGTCAGCGCGAAGGCGGTGCCGACGGTCAGGTGGAAGTGGCCGGGCACCCACAGCGTGTTGTGGATGAGGTAGTTGATGTTCATGCCGGCGTTGATCATCCCCGAGAAGCCGCCGGCCGCGAACATCAGGCCCGCCAGGGCACACCCCGAGAAGGCCGGCCGGTCCCAGGGCAGCGACCGGAGCCACCCCAGGTAGCCGTCGCCGCCGCGCTGGCGGTGGCGGGGGTCCTCAATCCCCTGTTCGCCGCGGTGGCGATGGCGACCAGCAGCCTGCTCGTTGTGGGGAACTCCACGCGGGGCCTGCTCGACGGGGAGGCAGCCGTCGACCCGGACGACCGAGCGGAGGCGAGTGCGGCGTGAGCGTGACCACTCGACTGGGTCGCCCGTGGCCGCGGCCGCGACGGCGAACCCTGGCGGCGCTTGCGGCCGTCTGTCTCGTCGAGGCGCTGGCGCTGGGTGCGTACGTCCGGGTCTCGCCGGGCGGGGTCACGGCCCCGCGGTACCTCCTCTACCCGTTCGTCTGGCTGAACGTCGCGGGACTGGCCGTCCTCGGGACGCGTGTCTCCCCTGCTCCCGCGCGCCGCGTTCGGACCGCCGCGGCAGTCGCGGTCGGGTACTTCCTCGTGCTCGCGGCCATCGACGGGACGGTCGCGCTGTCGCCGGGTACCCCCACGGGCGTCGCGGTCCACTGGGGGTTGCCGCCGGGGTGGGGGCCGCTGGTCGTCGCGGACCTCGGTCCCGTCCGCGTCGCGCCCGTGCCCTACCGGACGCTGGGGTACGCCGCGGTCGCGTACCTGCTGTACGCGACAGTTCGCGAGACCGCGTCGGGCGTACTCGGTGGTGTCGTCGGCCTCTTTTCCTGTGTGAGTTGCACGCTGCCCGTCGTCGCAGCCCTCCTGTCGGGCGTGGGCGGCGGTTCGGCCGCGGCCGCCGCGACGACGTTCTCGCACGACCTCTCGACGGCGGTGTTCCTGGCCACCGTGGTGGCTCTCGCCTGGGTGGCCCGGCGGAACGTGGAGGACTGAACTCAGAGTTTCCGTTCCATCTTGAACTCCGACCGGCCGGCGAGTTGCTCGAAGCCGAAGGATTCGTAGAGGGAGAGCGCGACCGTGTTGTGGCGTTCGACGCTGAGCCAGACGCGCTCGACGCCGGCCGCCTGGCCGCGCCCGAGGAGGTGTTCGAGCAGGTGCGTCCCGACGTGGGCGCCCTGGTAGTCGCTGTGGACGAAGATGGCCAGTTCCCAGCGCCCGGCCTCCATTGGCATCAGGACGGCGTGTCCGACCGCGCGGTCGCCGTGCCAGGCGACGACGTTGCGGCCCTCGCCGGTCAGCGTCTCCACCCACTCGACCAGTCGCGTCTCGCCACGCGGCGGGATGCCCTGTGTGCGGTCGGCGGGGTCGAGGGTGCGGTACATCTCGAGGAGTGCGTCGGTCCCGCCGTCGAACCGGCGGATGTCGATCTCCCGACCCTCGTCGTCCGTGACCGTCGCGGGCGGCCGCGGGAACCCCTCGGTTTCGTCCTCCAGCGCCATACGTCGGGTAGGTGGGTCGGGGATATGAGGCCACGGGTCCGGAGTTCCGTGACGGGAGGGGCGGAGGGACTTAAATACCTCGCCGCCTTGCCGGGAGAGAAACCCTGCGGGACCCTCTTACCGGCCGGCGGTCGAACCCGGAGTCGCAATGGTATCGAGCCCTCCAGCCCTCACGCGGCGACAGCAGTTCGTCGCGGTCGTGCTGGCGGCGGTGGTGGTCGGCGCCGCGCTGGCGCCGTTCGTCTACGGGGCAGCCGATTCCCCCCCGGACACCGTCGCCGTGGTCACGATCGAGGGACCAGTGGTCGGATCGACCGCGGACAACGTCGAGGACGAACTCCGCGAGATACGCGCCAACGAGTCGGTCAAGGCGGTAGTGCTGAAGATCGACACGCCCGGCGGCGCGCCCGCCGCCAGCGAACGGATGTACACCTCCATCCAGCGGACCAGCGAGGAGATGCCGGTCATCGCCAGCGTCCAGGGCGCGAGCGCCTCGGGCGGGTACTACGCGATGTTGCCCGCCGACAAGATCTACGTGCTTCCCACCTCGATCACGGGGAGCGTCGGCCTCGCCGCCGGGGCACCCGACGCCGACCCGCCGGTCGAGGGCCCGAGCGGCCCCGACAAGCGCGGGAGCAACCCCATCGAGCAGTGGTCGAAACAGGAGACACTCGCCGATGTCTTCACCACCACGGTCATGGAACAGCGCGGTGACGAGATCGAACTCTCCCGCGAGGAGGTCGCCGAGGCCGACGTCTATCTGGGCGTCACGGCCGTCGAGAACGGCTTCGCCGACGAGATCGGCGACGTCGATGCCGCGATCGGGGAGGCCGCAGACCGGGCCGGCATCGAGGACTACGCGGTCGACGAACGGGACACCAGCGTGCGCTTTTTCCCGTTCCTGTTCAAGACCGACGACGAGCTGGTCGTCGCCTACGACGAGAGCCCCGGCTACGGCGAGGTCGAGACCCTCGAGTACGCGCTGGTCTACGAGGAGGCGGTCCCCCACGTCGACACCGTCGAGGAGTTCACGCGGGGCGAGGTCGAGGCCCTGACCGAAGAGGACGGGGCCGAAGCCGCGGCACAGGGAGGTGAGGGACGATGAGGAACGCGCTCGCACTCGCCGGCACCTTCGTCGTCGTGCTCGGCCTCGTAGTCGGCGTCGCGGCACTCGCCCCGACAGTCACCGGCGACACGCCCGAGCAGTCGATGCCCGCTATCGAGAACCCGCAGTACAGCGACGAGGACCTGATTGCCGATGGCTCCCCCGGCGAGGCCGACGTGACGATGGACGCCGAGGCCGAGAACCAGACCATCGTGATCGACCCCGGCATCGAACCCGGCCCCGACCGGCCACGGGTGCCCTTCTTCTTCGGGTCGCTCGGCCCGGAGACCACCGAGCGGGACGTGATGCCGCTGGTCAACGCCCTCGTCGAGAACGGCCACAACGTCCGGATCTACACGCCCGAGGAGAATCGGGAACGGTCCGGTCCGCCAAGGCCAGGCAGCGAGGACGAGCAACTCTCGCCGGTCGGCGAGGAACTCGCTGATGCCGACGCGTTCGTGACCTTCCGGACCGACTACAGCGACGAGGCGCTCGACGATATCGAGACGTTCGCAAGCGAGGACGGCCGCGTGCTGGTCGCCACCGAACCCGACGAGTCCTTCGAGGAACCGGGCGGCGCGGGACTGGACTCGGCACTCGGCGTGACGGAACAGCCCGGCTACGTCTACAACCTCGAAGAGAACGACCTCAACTACCAGCGGATCTACGCCGAACCGACTGGCGACGCCGCGGTGACCGAGGGCGTCGACCGCGTCGTCTTCCCGACGGCCGCGCCGGTCGCTGCGGCCGGCTCCGCGAACGGGACGCTCACCCCCACCGAGGGGGCGGAGCTCTCGACGACCCGCGCGGCGACCGACGCGCCGGTCCTGGTCCAGCGCGGGAACGTCGTGATGGTCGGCGATACCGACTTCCTCGTCCCCGAGAACACCCAGCGCGCCGACACCGACGTGCTGGTCGGCAACCTCGCTGACTTCCTCGTGACGAACGACCGGAACCCGGGCGAGCAGGCGCCGAACCCACCCGAACCCGAAAAAGAGGGTCCGCCGGGACCGCGGCGACCGGGCGGCCCCGAGGGCGGTGACCGGCCACCGGAACCCGACTCGGAACCGACGCCGACCCCGACGCCGGTGGAGTAGCCGAACACGACCGGCCGACTTCGGTAGCCTCGCGACGCCGCCCGGTGCTGTTCTGTCGTCGCACTATCTCTCCGCCGAGACGGTGACCTCCCGGCTGTCGCTGTGGCGGGTCGTGTTCTCGGTCGGCCTCGCGCTGTTCGGTGTCTCTCTGTTGGTCCGGGTCTTCCTCACGGTGGGGCGACGCGTGGACGATCTGTAGGGCGGTTACTCTCGATTGCCCGTCTCGACGCCGGTGATCTCGAAGCGCGCGCCGCCGTCCTCGCTGTCTGTCACCGCGACCGACCAGCCGTGTGCCTCGGCGATCTCCGCGACGATCGCCAGCCCGAAGCCGGTGTCGCCGTCGGCCGTCGAGTAGCCGCTCTCGAAGACCTGTTCGCGCTCCGAGGGCGGCACGCCCGGGCCGTCGTCGGCGACGTAGAAGCCGTCCGCGAGATCCCCGACGGTGACGGTCACGTCCGCGCCGCCGTGGTCGACCGCATTCGCGAACAGGTTCTCCAGCAGTTGCTTGAGCCGGTTGGGGTCGGCCCGCATCACCCGGTCGGTCCCGACGTCGACCGTGGCCGCGGTCGTCTCGACGTTGTGCCAGCAGTCCCCGACGAGGTCGGCGATGTCGACCGGTTCGACGTCGCTGACTGGCTCGCCCTCCCGCGCGAGCGCGAGCAGGTCGTCGATCAGCGCCTGGCTCCGGCCGAGCGCGTCCGCGACGTCGGCGAGGTGCTCGCTGTCACACTCCTCGCGGGCCAGTTCGAGCCGCAACTCGGCGACGTTCAGGGGGTTGCGGAGATCGTGGGAGACGACCGAGGCGAACGATTCGAGGCGCTCGTTCTGGCGCTGGAGTTCCCGCTCGCGTTCCGTGCGCTCGGTGACGTCCCGGGCGAGACAGACGTACTCGCCGCCCTCGGTCTTCGAGACGACGTGATCCCCGACGAATGTCGACCCGTCGGCGCGTTCGAACGCCGTCTCGCCGTGGTAGTACCCCTCCTCCCGGAGCGCCGGTGCGACCTCCTCGTCCACGTCTTCGAGCCCCTCGTCTGCGTAGACAAGCTCCCAGGACTCGCTCACCATCTCCGCGGGCTCGTAGCCGAACAGCGAGGCGTAGGCGTCGTTGACCGTGATGAACCGGAGGTCCGCGTCGAGGATCGAGATGCCCTCGCGCGCGGTCTCGATGGCGTGGAGTTGCCGCTGGCGTTCGGTCTGCATGCGCGCTCTCTCGACGGCGTTTTCGATCCGGGTGGCCAGCAGTTCGTACTGCTCGGTGCCCCCGCCCTTCTGGAGGTAGTCGGTGACACCGGCGGAGATGGCGTCGCTGGCGACCTCCTCGCTGCCCTTGCCCGTAAAGAGGATGAAGGGGAGGTCCGGGGACGTCTCGCGCACGTCCGCGAGGAATTCGAGGCCGTCCATGCCGGGCATGTCGTAGTCGGAGACGACACAGTCGACGGCCCCGTCGGCGAGCCGGTCCAGCCCCTCGCTCGCGCTCGTGGCCGTCTCGACGGTCAGTTCCTGGGCGTTCCGCTCCAGGAAGGTCGCCGTCAGGTCCGCAAAATCGGGTTCGTCGTCGACGTGGAGCACCCGGATCGGCCCGTCCATGGGCCCGGAAGACGGTACAGAAATAAAAGTTGTATCACAGG
Source organism: Halobacteriales archaeon SW_10_68_16 (assembly GCA_003023485.1). The sequence continues at coordinate 18,615 of PXSG01000103.1, read as the reverse complement.
CCACTGTCACGTCCCTCGCGACTCGCCGTCACAAGAGGCTTAGCGACGACGACGAGCGCCTGGGCGCCGAGCGCCAGCCCGCGTTGCGCGATGGAGACGTCGAACGCCTCCGCGAGGAGCGGGAGGATCTGCGGCGTTCGGGAACTGTCTCCCCAACGTATCGCGCCTACATGCTCTCGAACACCAGACATATGGGTCCTGGGACATATTTGGAGGCGTGACAGATTCTACCACAGTGCTGATCGTCGGTGGCGGCGCGACGGGCGTCGGCGTGGCCAGAGACCTGGCGCTTCGCGGCGTCGACGTGACGCTCGCGGAACGGGGCGGCCTCGCCAACGCAGCAAGCGTCGTCGGCGGCAAACTGACGACCTACCGGCAGATGGCCGAGGGGACCGCGGACCTCGTCTGTGAGCACCTGGGCGTCGACGCGGACGTCGTCGCGGCCGACTAGTCCGGACTGCCGGGCTCGAACGCTACACACGCGCCTGTCTCGACCATCGAAGGCCGCGAACCCACACAACGTTTAATCCCGCCGGCAAACAAGGCCATACGTCAATGGGGCATATCGTCGCAGCGACGGCCGTGTCCGTGCCCATCTCGGTCGACGTCTTCGGCGTCGCCACGATCGGCGACACGCTCTTCGTCACCATCGGGCTGGTCACCATCGTCGTGTTGTTGGCCCTCTCGGGCTTTTTCTCCTCCTCGGAGATCGCGATGTTCTCGCTCGCCGACCACCGCGTCGACTCGCTGGCCGGTGAGAGTGACGCCGGCGCCCTCCTCAAGCGGCTCCGTGACAACCCCCACCGCCTGCTGGTGACCATCCTCGTGGGCAACAACCTCGTCAACATCGCGATGTCATCCGTCGCGACGGGGCTGTTGGCCTTCTACCTGGGCAACGGCGGGCTGGCGGTCGTGCTCGCCACGGTCGGCATCACGGCGCTCGTGTTGCTCTTTGGCGAGAGCGCGCCCAAGTCCTACGCCATCGAAAATACCGAGTCGTGGGCGCTCCGGATCGCCCGCCCGCTGACGTGGGCCGAGATCGCCCTCAAACCGCTCGTGATCCTGTTCGACTACCTGACGCGGGCCGTCAACGAGGTCACCGGCGGCCGCGGCGCAATCGAGACATCCTACATCACCCGCCAGGAGATCCGGGACATCATCGAGACCGGCGAGCGCGAGGGCGTCCTGGATGCGGACGAACGCGAGATGCTCCAGCGCACCCTGCGGTTCAACCGCACCATCGCCAAGGAGGTGATGACCCCGCGCCTCGATATGACGGCCGTCCCCAAGACGGCGAGTGTCGACGAGGCCATCGAGGCGTGCATCCAGAGCGGCCACACCCGCGTGCCCGTCTACGAGGGAAGCCTCGACAACGTCATCGGCGTCGTCAGCATCCGCGACCTCGTGCGGGACGTCAACTACAGCGAACACGAGGATGTCGACCTCGCGGACCTCATCCAGCCGACGCTGCACGTCCCCGAGTCGAAGAACGTCGACGACCTGCTCGCGGAGATGCGCGACGAGCGCATGCACATGGTCATCGTCATCGACGAGTTCGGGACCACCGAGGGCCTGGTGACGATGGAGGACCTCACTGAGGAAATCGTCGGCGAAATACTGGAGGGCGAGGAGGAAGTACCCATCGAGTTCGTCGGCGACGACACCGCCATCGTCAAAGGCGAGGTCAACGTCGACGAGGTCAACGAAGCGCTGGGCACCGAAATTCCGGAGGGCGAGGAGTTCGAGACCATCGCCGGGTTCATCTTCAACCGCTCGGGCCGCCTCGTCGAGGAGGGCGAGGTCATCGAGTACGACGGCCTCGCGATCCGTGTCGAACGCGTCGAGAACACCCGCATCATGAAGGCCCGCATCACCGGCTTCGCGTCCGACTACGAGGGGACCGACGCCGACACCGAAACCGGGGAAGTCTCGACGGACTGATCGGCTTCGAAAGCCCTACTTCCCGCCGACGGCTAATCGAGGTGGTGACGGAGACGACGAACCTGCTGGGCGTGAACAGACAGGTGCTGACGCTCGCCCTCGCCCGGATGACCGAGTCCATCGGCAACTCCTTTCTGATCGTGGTGTTGCCACTCTTCATCGCCAGCGACGCCGTCGGCGGGTCGACGTTCGGCCTCGGTGAGGTCGCGCTGACGGGAGTGGTGCTCTCGCTGTTCGGGTTCGTCAACAGCCCCCTCCAGCCATTTACGGGGCGGCTCTCGGACCGCACCGGCCGGCGGAAGGTGTTCGTCCTCGTCGGCCTCGTCCTCATCGGGGCCGCGAGTTTCGCCTACTCGCTGACGTCGGCCTACTGGCAACTGCTTGGGTTGCGCGTCGTGCAGGGGGTGGCCGGCGCGCTCATCATCCCCACCACGGTCGCGCTGGTCAACGACCTCGCCACCGAGACGACCCGCGGCGGGAACATGGGCACGTACAACACCTTCCGGCTGGTGGGCTTCGGTGCCGGCCCCATCGCCGCGGGCGCGGTGGTCGCGGCCGGGCCCTACGCGCTTTCGGTCGGCGGCCTGGACCTCGCGGTCGGCGGCTTCGACGCCGCCTTCTACTTCGCCACCTCGACGGCGACGCTGAGTTTCGTGCTCGTCACGCTGTTCGTCCGGGACCCCGAACCCTCTCACGCCGCCGGCGAGGGATCGGTCGGCGGGTTCGCGGTTTTCGACCGCTCGGGAACGCATCTGCTCGATCCCGTCTTCACGCTCGGGGTCGTGACCTTCTTCATGGCGGTGGGCATCGCCGTCTTCGCGACGCTGGGCAGTATCATCAACCCCCGCCTGGGCCAGGGACCCACGATGTTCGGCCTGCAGTTCGCCGCGTTCATCCTCGCACAGATTCTGCTGCAGGCGCCAATCGGCCGGGCGACGGACTTCTATGGCCGCAAGCGGTTCATCGTCGTCGGGATGGTCCTGCTCGTGCCCACGACCGCCGTCCAGGGGCTCATCCTCGATTCGTGGCTGATGTTTTTCGCTCGCTTCCTCCAGGGCGTCGCCGGGGCGATGGTGTTTGCGCCCGCACTCGCGCTTGCCGGTGACCTCGCACCCGAGGGCGAGTCCGGGTCGACGCTGTCGGTGCTGACGATGGCCTTCGGGTTCTTCCTCGTCGCGGGCGGGCTGGAGGCCGGCGTCGTCCTCGTCGCGACGCAGGTTGAGGAGACCATCACGCCGCGGGCGACGCCGGTCTGGGCCGATTGACGGCAGCCGCCGGTGTTTTCACCGGGCGGGCCCACCCCATCGGTGATGGAGTCACTGACGCGACTGGCGGCCCACGCGCCGGCGCCACCTGTCCTCGCCCGCGTCGCCCTCGGGGCGATGGTCCTGCTCGCGGGCGTCCACAAACTGGCCGCGCCGGCGGCGTGGGCGGTCTACGTGACCGACTGGCTGGCCCCCTGGCTCGTCGTCTCGCCGGTGGTGTTCATGCTGGTAAACGGCGTGCTGGAGGTCGGGTTCGGGCTGGCCTGGGCGGTGACCGTCGACGCGCTCCGATGACAACGCCCATACCCGCTGGCCGCCAGCGTGACCGTACCGTGACGGAGAAACGCGAGTACACGGACGACTACCCGGAGAAGACGCTGTACCTGCCCGGCCCCACGGAGGTCCGCGAGGACGTCGTCGAGGCGATGTGCCAGCCCGTGTTCGGCCACCGGATGGACCGGATGACCGACCTCTACACCACCATCGTCGAGGACACCAAGGCGTTCCTCGGGACGGACAACGACGTCATCGTCCTCTCGGCGTCGGGCACGGAGTTCTGGGAGGCGACGACGCTCAACCTCGTCGACGAGCGCGTCCTCTGTGCGTGCCCGGGCGCCTTCGGCGAGCGCCAGGCCAACGTCGCCGAGCGCCTGGGCAAGGACGTCGACCGCCTCACCTACGAGTGGGGACAGGCGGTCAAACCCGAGGACGTTCGCGCGGCACTCGAAGCGAGCGACGAGGGCTACGATGCCGTCATGGTCGTGATGAACGAGACATCGACCGGCGTCCGCAACCCCATCGAGGAGATCGGCGAGGTCGTCGCCGAGTACCCCGACACCTACTACGTCGTCGACGCCATCTCCGCGCTGGGTGGCGACTACGTCGACATCGACGCCGCCGGCATCGACGCCATCTTCACCTCGGTCCAGAAGGCCTTCGCGATGCCGCCCGGCCTCGCCGTGTGTGTGGTCAGCGACGCGGCGTACGAGCGTGAACGCGGGAAGGACTCGGCGTCGTGGTACGGCGGTTTCCAGCGGTGCCTGGACTACTACGAGCGCAAGGGCCAGACCCACTCCACGCCGGCCATCCCGCTGATGCTCGCCTACCGAAAGCAGATGAAACACATGCTCTCCGAGGGCCACGAGGCCCGGGACCGGCGCCACCGCGAGATGGCCGCGTACACCCGCGAGTGGGCACGCGAACACTTCGGCCTGTTTCCCGAGGAGGGCTACGAATCACAGACAGTCACCTGCGTCGAGAACACGCAGGACATCGACGTCGCGGCGACCATCGATGCGGTCTCGGAGCGCTACGACATGGTGTTCTCGAACGGGTACGGGGCGATCGGCGAGGAGACGTTCCGCATCGGTCACATGGGCGAACACACCGTCGAGAGCGTGAAGGCGTTGACCGACGCCATCGAGGACGTCGCGGGGTTGTGACTCGGCCACAATCGTTCGGTCCGCTCAGTCCCCGAATGGACCGCCACCGCCCATCCCGGGGCCACCCATGCCGGGGCCGCCGCCCTGTTGCATCTGTTGCATCATCCGCTCCATGTCTGCGTCACCCATGCCCTGGAACTGCTTGATGGTGCGTTCCATCATCTTGTGCTGTTCGAGGAGTTCACGCACCCGCTCCTCGGGTTTCCCGGAACCGCGGGCGATGCGCCGTGTCCTGCTGGCACCGATGATCCGGGGGTTTTCGAGTTCCGCCTCGGTCATCGAGTCCATCACGACGTCGAAATCCCGCATCCGCTCCTCGGTGACGTCCATCGCGTCGTCGGGCAACTGGTCCATCAGCCCCCCGCCCATGCCTGGGATCATATCCATCACCTGGTCGAGTGGCCCCATCCGGTTCATCGCGTTCATCTGCTTGCGCATGTCCCGGAGCGTAAACGTCCCCTCCAGGATGTCCTCGGGCTCCCAGTCGTCTTCCTCCTCCCCGGTCTCGACCATCGCGCGCTCGACGCGCTCGGCGAGCTGTTCAGGAAGGCGATCGTCGAGTCGGTCTGGTCGACCGCCGCCAGCGCGCCCCCACCCTTCGCGGTCCCGTCGAGTTTGGTGATGACGACGCCGTCGATGCCGATGGACTCCTCGAACTCCTGGGCCTGCTCTCTGGCGCTTTGGCCCATCGCGGCGTCGAGCACCAGCAGGTTCCGGTCGGGGTTCGCCGCGGCCTCGATGTCCTCGATCTGGTCGACCAGCTCCCGGTTGAGCGCGTCCCGACCTGCGGTGTCGACGATGCGGACGTCCGCGTCGGCGGTCGCCTCCAGTCCGTCGCGGGCAATCTGGACGGGGTTCTCGCTGTCGGGGTCGCCGTAGAAGTCGACCTCGGCGTTTGCGGCCATCTGCTCGGCCTGGTCGTAGGCACCCGGCCGGTCGGTGTCGGTCTGGATGATCGCCGGCCGCAGGCCCTTCTTGGAGAACCACCACGCGACCTTCGCGGCGGTGGTGGTCTTGCCCGACCCGTACAGGCCAGCCAGCAGGATGGTCTGGTCCTCCAGCGGGAGTTCCGTCGACTCCCCCAGCAGGTCGACCAGTTCCTCGTAGACGATGCGCAACACCCAGTCCCGCGGGGACGTACCGGCGGGCGGTTCCTCCTCCAGCGCGCGCGATTTGATGCTGTCAGAGAGGTCCTGGACCAGCGAGATGTCGACGTCGGCCTGGATCAGCGAGCGCTGGATCTCCCTGACCACCTCGTCGACGTCTTCCTCGGAGATGCGGGACTTCCCCCGGAGGTTGTCCAGCGTGCTCCGGAGGGAACTCCCGAGATCGTCGAGTACCATGCTCCCGGATACGCGCCTGCGTCGGTAAAGGCTTTGCTCGACGGGTCGAGTCCCCCGTCTGTCCACTCCACCGGGTGTGACCCCGCGGTCTCGTTCGACGGGAGCCGGGTGCTCGCCGAGGCCACCTACGACAGCCAGTTCGTGAGTGTGGCGGCCGAGACGGAGTCGTCGTAGAGCGGCCTATCCGCCGCTGGGTCGCGTCCAGAGGACGATAACAGTTAAGACGCGGTAGTCTGAATCCAGGGAGACATGAAACAGCCGATGCTCACGACGGATTTCCTCGACCGGGCGCTGGACAACTACGGGGACGTCGTCGGCGTCGTCGCACACGACGGGACCGAGTACACCTACGGCGAGTTCGGCGAGCGGGTCCACCGGCTCTCGAACGCGCTCCTCGATATGGGCCTCGAACGCGGCGACCGCGTCGCTCTTCTCGCGCCGAATACACACTGGTTTCTGGAAGCACTCTTCGCCATCAACCAGGTCGGTATGGTGTCGGTCCCGACGAACTACCGCCTGATCGCCGAGGACTTCGAGTACATCCTCAGTGATTGCGGGGCGGCGGCGATCGTCGCCGACGAGGCCTACGCCGGGAAAGTCGAGGCGGTCCGGGAGGACGTGCCGACCACCGAGTTCGTTGCCCACAGCGCCGACGCAGTCGAGGGGGAGTGGCGCGACTACGAAACCCTGGTGGCCGATGTCTCGCCGGACCCGCCCGAGCGGCCCGACATCTCGGAGGATGACGCGGCGACGATCAACTACACCTCCGGGACGACGGGCGACCCGAAGGGCGTCGTGCGCACCCACCGCACGGAGCACTGGCACGCGCTGATCACGGCCCACCACACCGAGGTGCAGGACGACGACACCTACCTCTGGACGCTGCCGATGTTCCACGTCAACGGCTGGGGGTACCCCTACGTCGTCACGGGCGCCGGCGGCACGCACGTCTGCCAGCGGACCTTCGACGCCGCCGGCGCGATGGAGCGCATCCGCGAGTACGACGTCTCGTACCTCTGTGGCGCGCCGACGGTCCTGAACAGACTCCTGGAGGTCTCGGAGGACAGCGACGAACCGGCGAGCGGCGACGCCGAGGTTCGCATCGCGACGGCCGCGAGTCCGCCGCCGCCGGCGACCATCCGGACCGTCGAGGACGAACTCGGCTGGCGCATCCTCCACGTCTACGGGCTGACCGAGACGGGGCCGCTGATCACCACGAGCAACTCCCCCCGGCGCATCGAGAGCGAGGGCCGCTTCGCTGTCAAGACCCGCCAGGGGTCGGCCATGCTCGGGACGCGCCTGCGCGTTGTCGACGAGGACGGCGAGACGGTCCCCCGCGACGACGAGACGATGGGCGAGGTCGTGGTCAAGGGCAACCAGGTGATGGACCGCTACTGGAACAAGCCAGACAAGACCGAACGAGCTTTCTCGGAGCGCCGTCCGGGGTGGTTCCACACCGGCGACATCGCCACCTGGGACGAACACGGGATGATCTCGATCAAGGACCGCAAGAAGGACATCATCATCTCCGGCGGCGAGAACATCTCCAGCGTCGAGGTCGAGGACACCCTCTACGAGCATCCCGGCATCGAGAAGGTCGCAGTCATCGGCGTCCCCCACGAGGAGTGGGGCGAGACGCCCAAGGCCATCGTCGTCCCCGCCGAGGGTGCCGACCTGACCGCCGAGGACGTCATCGAGTTCGCCCGCGAGAACCTCGCACACTTCAAGGCCCCCACCCGCGTCGAGTTCGTCGACGGTCTTCCGGAGACGGCGACCGGGAAAGTCCGGAAGGTCGAACTCCGCGAGACCCACGGGGGCGAGTGAGGACTGGAAGACGAGGAAAGACGACGGCGGCGCGGCTGGACGACTACACGCCTTCGATGGTTTCCCGGAAGGAGTGGATCGCGTCGAGAGCCTCGTCGATCGTGACGGCGACCTCGTCGCTCTCGGTCGTCTGGACGTCGTCGAGTTTGGCTTCGATACGCGCGAGACGCCCGTGGTCGGGGCCATGAGAGGCGTCGGCCAGCGTGTGGAGCTGGTCGGCGAGGTCGGTCAGCGTCGCCCCTGCCTCGGCGTCCGTCGCGTCCTCGGCGGCCGACGCGAGCAGGTCACCGGCGGTAGCGAGTGCGTTTTTCGACATACGTGACGTTGGCCGACGAGCGCGAAAACCATTTCGGTGGCCCGGATCGGGCGGTGCCCAAACGGTTAGGCACCCAACTTACACAAGTACGGAACCGTAATATCTGACGTGAGAAAGTCCCAGCTCGAACGGGGGAAAGCGATTCACAAGGATACCGGTGGGACGTTCTACTACGCGACCCGCCTGCTCCCCGCCCGGATCCGGACCCCGACGTACGTCCTCTATGGGTTCTTCCGCGTGGCCGACGAAGTCGTGGACGGCGACCACGAAATGGCGCCCGCCCAGCAACGCGACCGCCTGAACCACATCCGCGAGGCCGCGCTCGGCAACGCCGAGGCCGAGGAACCGGTCGTCGACGCCTTCGACGAGATCCGTCGCGGCCACGGCATCGCCGACGAGGAGGTCCACGCCTTCGTCGACGCGATGATCGCGGACATCGACACGGACCGCTACGGGACCTACGAGGACCTCGAAGGCTACATGCGCGGTTCGGCGGCCGCCGTCGGCCACATGATGATGACGCTGATGGCCCCCGAGGACCCCGAGACGGCCCGCCCACACGCCGGCGCGCTGGGGGAGGCCTTCCAGCTGACGAACTTCATCCGCGACGTCCGCGAGGACATCCGCGAGTTGGACCGGGTGTACCTCCCCCTGGAGACGCTCCGGGCCCACGACGTTACCGTCGACCAGCTCCGGGAAGGCGAGGTCACGCCGGGCTTTCGGCGCGCGGTCCGGACCGAACTGCTGCGTGCCGAGGAGCTGTACCGGAGAGGGGTGGCCGGCATCGAGCACCTCCCGAAAGACTGCCAGTTCCCCGTCCTGCTGGCGTCGACGCTCTACGCGGAGCACCACCGGCTGATCCGCAACCGCGACTACGACGTCCTCTCCGCTCGGCCGTCGCTGTCGACGTCGCGCAAACTGTGGGTGGTCGCGAAGACGTACTGGAACTGGCGGCGCTTCGAGGACCCCGTGACCGTCTTCCGCCGGGTGAGTCCCGTTCCCGAGGATGACGCCGCGAGCGTCGACGCCGACGGTCACGCGTCCGTGTTGCGGGCCGAGTGATTCGCCTGCGATTGGGTGGGACTCACCCCGACTGTCGACCGGGCACCCGCCGGAAGACGGCGAAGTCGAAACGGTCGAGTCGCACGAGTCCGACCGCGAACAGGAGGGCGACGGCGACGGACACCCAGGCACGGTAGAAGGCGTTGACGGCACCCCACAGGAGCACGAAACTCACCAGGTCGTCGAGGACGAACGGACACGACCGCACGCGGTCCAGCAGCGCGGTCCGGTCGAAGGCAGCGTCGACGAGCATGGTGGCGACCGTCGCGCTCAGGACCCACCCGGCGAAGTTCAGCCACGGGACGCCGTAGTAGCTCCCCGACTCGTAGGCCCAGAATCCAAGCGCGACCGCGGCGGGATCGAGGACGAGATCGACCGCGACGACGGCGGCGACGACGACCGGGACGCGCACGAGCGCCGAGCGGGCACGCTCGCCCAGCAGGAGCAGACACAGGAGGTAGGCGTTCAACACGAGTGGCATGAAGAACACCGGCAGGCCGAGGGGAATGGTATCGGAGAGCATCGGCCCCAGGGGAATCTGGTAGGCGAACTCGCCGTATGGGAGGCCGGTCGTCGCCCCGACGTACTCGATGCCGTAGGCGTAGCCCGCCAGCACGAACAACAGGGCTGCGCCGCGGCGACCGACGAGCGGGAACAGGCCCGCGACGAGGGGCAGGCGCATCACGAGGACGCCCGTCAGCACGAGGTAGGGATTGAACGCCAGCGGCGGGGGGAGGAGGCTTTGGGCGCTGGCGACCAGCAGCACCGCACCCACCAGCGGGAACACGACCGCGATGGTGAAGCGGTTGCGCGTGACGAACGCGTCGAACTCCCGTTCGAACGCTGCCCGGTTCATTCTCTTTGGCTGCGCTCTCGGAAGCGACGCATCTGACTCCGCTGGGACTGCTGCGCCCACGACCAGCCAGAAAGCCCCCGACCGCTCGACCCTCCCCTGCTCGCTGCGCTGCGCGGGGGCTTTCTGGCCCGAGTGGTCCGTATTCTTGACGTGCTGTCCCACCACAACCGTTGAAAAACAGTTAATTCAGTCATACAGGATCACCCAGACCCCACCCATCGTGAGCACCATCCCGGCGAACGTGTTCACGAGCGGGAACCACCAGTAGGCGCGGTCGATATCGACGTCCATCCAGCGGATCAGCCCGACGAACACCGGATAGCCCGCGAAGACGGCACCCAGGAACGGGTGGAGCAGTCCCATCACGACCGCGGCCAGCGCCCAGCACCCCGCACAGTAGAGCAACGCTCCCCGCTCGCCGAGCGTCGTCGCCGTCGTCCGGATACCGGCGGCGCGGTCGGGTTCGATGTCCGGAATCGCCGAGAAGGTGTGCATCGCCATCGTCCACAGCCACCCACCCGCGATGGCGAGAGCCGGTGGGAACTGCCCCGCAATCGCGGTGTAGGCCACGACGCCGGGCAGGATGTACAGCCCGTTCGAGAGCGAGTCGAGAAACGGCGTGGTCTTCAGCCGCAACGGCGGCGCGCTGTACTGCGTGCCCAGCGCGTAGAAGCCCATCAGCGCGTAGATACCCTCGATGGGGAGGAATGGAACGAGAAAGATACCGGTCCCCGTCGCCAGGAACACGACCATCACGACGATAGCGTCGCCCTGGTAGCGGACCTCGCGGCCCTCCTCGTCCTTCTTGGGGTTGTGGGCATCCACGTCGGCGTCGTAGATGTCGTTGACGCCGTAGAGGAAGATGTTGGCCGGCACCAGGAAGTACAGGAGGGCAAACACTGCGGGCAGCGAGAAGAACTGCGCGGGCGTCTCCGAGGCGTAGACGACGCCGACGATGACCGGCCCCGCCAGGTAGAACCAGAACCGCGGCCGGGACAGCCAGAACAGGTAGCCAACGAGGGACTGCTCGGAGGGGGCCAGCGCGGCCAGTCTGTCGATCGCCTTCGTCATGTGGCTGGTCGTTCGGTCCGTCATTCGGCCTCGCAGGTCTTCATCCCTGTTCCTCGATGAGCGCGTTCGCGGCGTGTTCGCCGCTGATGAGACACATCGGGACGCCGATGCCCGGCGTCGTGAAGGCGCCGGTGAAGTAGAGCCCGTCGACTGCCGAGGAGCGGTTCGAGGGGCGCAACAGCGACGTCTGCCGGAGGGTGTGGGCCAGTCCCAGCGCCGTCCCCTCGGTGGCGTTGTACCGCTCGCCGAAATCGGAGACGCTGAACTGCTCCTCGACGACGATCCGGTCCCGGACGTCGACGCCGGTGTGCTCGGCGAGATCCGCGAGGATCTTGTCCCTGTAGCTCTCGCGGACCTCATCGCCGTCGTGCAGTCCCGGCGCGATGGGCACCAGCACGAAGAGGTTGCTGTGACCATCGGGTGCCACGGAGTCGTCGGTCCGGGAGGGGACACAGACGTAGTAGGCGGGTTCGTCCGGCCACGCCGGGTCCTCGAAGATCTGCTCGAAGTGCTCGTCCCAGTCGGTCGGGAGCACGAGCGTGTGGTGGGAAAGCGGGTCCACCTCACCCTCCACGCCCAGGTAGATGAGAAACGCCGAGGGCGCATACGTGCGCTCGTCCCAGTAGTCGTCGCCGTACTGGCGCTCGTGTTCCGGGAGGAGGTCCCGCTCGACGTGGGCGTAGTCGGCGTTGCACACCACGTAGTCCGGTTCGTAGGTCTCCGCGGCCGTCTCGACGATGAAGCCATCGCGCCGGCGGGTGATCTCGGTGACCTCCCGGCCGGTCTCGGAGGTGACGCCCAGTTCGGAACCCAGGTCGGAGACGCCGTCGACGACGCCGCCCATGCCGCCCTCGGGGTAGTAGACGCCGAGGTTGAAGTCGACGTGGCTCATGATGTTGTACAGCGCCGGCGTGTTGTTCGGCGCACCCCCGAGGAAGACGAGGGTGTACTGCATGATCTGCTGGAGTTTCGGGTGCTCGAAGTAGTCCTCGACGTGGCCCTGCATCGACCCCAGGAGTTTCAGCCCCACCGGCGCGGCCCGCATCACCGACGGGTCCAGGAAGTCCCGTGGCTTCGAGCGGTCCTCGTAGACGAAGTGCTCCATCGCGGTGTCGTAGTGGCGCTCGCTCGTGGCGAGGTACTCGTCGAAGGCCGCGCCGGCACCGTCCTCGTAGGACTCGAAGAGGTCGCGCATGTACGCGGGGTCGCCACGGGCCTCGCAGCGGTCGCCGTCCTTGAAGAAGATGCGGTAGTGGGGGTCGAGCTGGTCCAGGCCGTAGTAGTCCTCGGGTTCACGGCCGAAGTGCCCGAAGAAGCGCTCGAAGACGTCGGGCATCAGGTACCAGGAGGGACCCATATCGAACCGGAACCCCTCGGCGTGGAGCCGACTCGCTCGACCGCCGAGTTGTTCGTTCTTCTCGAGAACGCGCACGTCCGCCCCGGCGTCGGCGAGATAGCACGCGGCCGAGAGGCCGCCAAAGCCCCCACCGACGACCGCTACCGTCGACTCGGCGAGTCCTGTCATCACCTGTGATTGTGGGTCCGACGCCATAAGCCGGTTTCCAAACGAGTGGGGTGACCCCATCCGCCCCCTCGCGAGGGCCATCAGCAACCTACATTTGCGGCGGGGCCGACCCCGACACCGTCGATGGCGCCGTCCTCGACCGCCGGGACTGGCGCGAGGCCACCCGCTGAACCGCCAGTCTTATTAACTTCCCTCAACTCGTTAATAACACCATGGGGAGTAACGCAGTCGCCGGAGTCGGGCGGACGGTCCGTGGCGTCTCGCGGGTCGGCCTCCTGGCAACGGGGTTGCTGGTGGTGCTCTCGGGACTGGCGGCCCTCCAGGGAGTGGGGAAGGTCCTCGTCATCTCGTGGGTGGCCTTCGCGGCGATGGCCGGCGGGGCCGCGCTGGGACAGGTCGCTGCGGGGTCGTACCCGGTCCGCCTCGTCTGGGGGTACGGCCTGGCCAGCGGCGCCATGGTGACGAGTTCGGCCGTCTTCCTGCTCCCGCAGGCCATCGGCCTGGAACCCCGCGTCGGAGGGTTCGGCGTCGCCGCCGGACTGCTGGTGGGGTATGGCGCCCACGTCGTGGGCCACCGTTTCGCGCACGTGGAGGTGGGCCTGGACCTGACCGCGGCCCAGATCACCGCCCACGCCCTCTCGGCGGGGCTCATCATCGGCCTCGTCTACACGTCGATGCCGGCGCTGAGTCTCCTGCTCGGGCTGGCGATCGTCTCCCACAAGGGCCCGGCGGGCTACGCGGCTGCCCACCGCCTGGCCGAATCCGACCGGCCCGTCTCAGCGCTGTTGTTGCCCGCCGCGGCGGTCGGCGTCACCGCCATCCCTGCCGCGCTGTTGCCGGTGCCCGCGATCCCGGCGGTCAGTGCCGCCATCTTCGGGTTCGCCGCGGGCGTGTTCCTGCACGTCGCGATGGATTTCCTGCCCTCCTGCGAGGTCGGCGGCGAGGTCGACGAGGTGTGTTCACTCTCGGAGCGCTCCCACGACCTGCTCGACCGCCTGCGCGTCCACGCCGTCGCCAGCACGCTCCTGGGTGGCCTCGCGGTCTTTGCCGGGTGGCTGGTGGTCGCGTGACTCGTGTGTCTGCAATCTGCCAAAATGGACCCTGCTGAATAGAACGTGCGAGTCTTGCACGACAATCTGCCCAAATAGCGGATGAAGAGAATCGTTCGATACAGGCAGTTTCCATAACAAATATTATCGCCACATATGTGAATAAAATCATGTATCGTAGACATTTGATTTTGGGGATTGCGATACTTGGCACTGGCTGTATCAGTATCGGAAATGCACCAGAATCGGCGACACAGACAGCAAATACCGACTCCTCACCCACGCCTTCCGCCTCATCAACGCCTATATCCACGTCAGATGTCATCATCCGGTCAGCGCTCCGGTATGCAGTGGCGACCGACAGCATGACCGTCGAAGCGCCAGAGAGAGCCCAATTCGCGTTCGTACGGCCCCCTGACGACGACTCAGAGCGACCACTGGACGCCTACGAACTCGTTGTGGGAGACCGACAGTTTTCACCCCGATCGTCTGTGGGTGGGCGAATCAGAGGTGGTTCGGGTCTCGCTGTACCAGGATCTCAAACCAACATTAATCAGGCATACACGGCCGACAATCGGTCGGGATGGCTGGTCTTCGACGTGCCGAACGTCGATGCCGACACTGGTGCCCTGCGTCGAGGCGAGTCGAACTTCAGTCGGTCACCGTGCCGGACGCCACCTCAATTGTTGAAGATCTCACAATCACTATCAAGGTTGCGAACGAAGGCGGCCGCGACGGGGTGTTTCTCGCAGTCATTCAGCAACCCGGCCTCCCACACAAGATTAACATTCCCGTCCAAGTTGGTGAAACCCGGACGAAATCGGTGCTGCTAACGTACCAAGAACCGACTGAGGAGAGTATAAAATTCGTCCACGCTGAAGGAACCCGAAAATATGATGTGACTATCAAAAGTGATTAATAAGCACGCTTACTGACCGGAGAACTCATCGAGATCAGTGCGAACCCAACGTGGCCAACTGCTGAATCCACACTCTGTCTGTTGCACGGTAACCTCTAACTATCTCACTTGACCTATACTTATCTCACAAATAGCACGAACGCGGGTACGCCCTTCCCAAAACAGCCTACTGGTAGTCGACTTCGCCCTCGCCCTCGCCGATCCAGGCACCGCGGTCGGGTTCCCGCGATTCCAGCGGGTCGATGTCCTTGTACCAGGGGACGTTCTTGAGTTCCTCCATGTTGTAGGCGAACTCGTCTTTGGTGTCGGCGACGAACTCGAAGTTCTGGGTCAGGATGATGGCGTCGACGGGACAGACCTCCTCACAGAGCCGACAGTAGATACACTGCCCGATGTGGAGGTTGTACTGCTCGCCGTTGCGCTGGTCGTCGGTGACGATCTGGATGGTGTCGTTGGGACAGACCTTCTCGCACTGGCGACACCAGATGCACCGCTCCTGGCTGAACTTGTGGACACCCCGGAACCGCGGCGAGACCTCCGGGGACTCCTCGGGGTACTCGACGGTAAAGGTCGAGCCGTCCAGCGCGTGTTTCATCGTCGTTGCCATCGACTTGAGGACGCCTAGCATCGGTGGTCACCTCCGGGTGTGTCGCGAGTCCGAGCGGCGAGTGCCGGGGCCATCAGGCGATCACCCCGACGATGACGGCCGTCAGGATCAGGTTGGCGAAGGCGAGCACGAGCATGCCCTTCCAGCCGATCTCGATCAGTTGGTCGATGCGCACGCGGGGCACCGCCGACCGGCACCACTGCGTGAACAGGAAGACGGCCCAGATCTTGATCAGGAACCAGATGAATCCGGGCAGGACGGGCCCGGCGGGGCCGCCAAGGAAGATGGTCGCGATGATCGCGCCCCCGAGGAAGATGTGGACGAACTCCCCGAGGTAGACGAGCACGAAGTACACCGAGGAGTACTCGGTCTGGTAGCCGGCGACGATCTCCGTCGGTGCTTCGGGGATGTCGAAGGGGTTCCGGCCGACCTCCGCGAGGTTCGCGATCAGGAACAGCACGAACGCGAAGGGGTTGACGAACGCGAACCACGAGGGGACGGCGACGGGCCCGAGCGCGACCAGCGTCTCCTGCTGGGCGGCGACGATCTCGCTCATCTTGAGGGTCCCGGTGAAGATGACGACCGACAGCCCCGTCAGCACGAGCGGGATCTCGTAGGCGAGGTTCTGTGCGACCGCGCGCAACCCACCGAGGAAGGAGTACTTGTTGTTCGACGCGTAGCCCGCCATTACGAGCGCCAGCGACGCGACCGACGCGATGGCGAAGACGAACGCAAGGCCGATTTCGGGGTCTGCCAGCTGCATATTGACCCCGAAGATCGACCCCATCGGGATGACCGCAAAACCCAAAAGCGCCGAGGAGGCCAGTATCATCGGCGCCAGGTCCCAGGCCGGCCGGTCGACGCCCTCGGGGACGATGAGTTCCTTCGAGAGCAGGCGGACGGCGTCGGCGACGATGATCAGCAGGCCAAAGGGCCCCACGCGGTTGACGGCGATGCGGTCGGTGAACGCCGCGGTGATCTTGCGCTTGGCCCACGGCCCGGCGACGGCCGTGTTGGTGAGCATGAGGGTCCCGATGATGGCGGCCGCGATGACCGAGGCCACGACCTCGCCGAGGACGCCGCCGACCGGGAGCACGCCGGCGATGGTCTCGGGCAGCGTCATCACCGATCGACCTCCCCGAGCACGATGTCCAGGCTGCCCAGCGCGGCGATCATGTCCGGGACGTACTCGCCCTCGGCCATCACCGGCAGCGTCTGGAGGTTACAGAAGCAGGGGCTGCGGATCTTGAAGCGGGCGGGCTTGTCGGTGCCGTCCGAGCGGATGTAGATGCCCAACTCGCCCTTGGCGCCCTCGACGGCCCGGTAGATCTCCTTGTCGGCCTCGGGGCGCAGCGTCCGGGGGACGTTCGACTGGATCTCGCGGTCGTCCTCGGGCCAGTCCTCCAGCAGGTCGACACACTGCTCGATGATGCGCGCGGACTGTTCCATCTCCTTGAGGCGCACGAGCGCCCGCGAGAAGTTGTCACAGCCGTCGTCGGTGATGACGTCCCACTCGAGTTCGTCGTAGTAGCCGTAGGGGTCGTCCCGCCGGAGGTCGTAGTCGATGCCCGACCCGCGGGCGACCGGCCCGGTCGCGCCGTAACTTCTGGCCTCCTCGGGCGGGAGGACGCCGGTGTCGACCACACGGAGCTGGAACAACTCGTTCGAGGTCAGGAGGTTGTGGTACTCCTCTAAGCGTTCGGGCCACTCCTCTAAGAAGTCCCGAATCTTCTCGAAAAAGTCCTCGCGGGGTTCGGGCAGGTCCCAGGCCACCCCGCCCAGCCGGAAGTAGTTGAACATCAGGCGCTGGCCGGTCAGGTCTTCGAGGATGTTCTGGATGACCTCCCGGTCGCGGATGCCGTACATGAAGATGGCGGTGAAATCGCCATAGATGTCCAGCGCGAACGTCGCGACCGCGAGCAGGTGGGCCGCGATCCGGGAAAATTCCGCGGACATCGTCCGGATGACCTGGGCGTACTCCGGGACATCGATGTCGGCCAGATCCTCGGCGGCGCGGGCGTAGGCCCACTCGTTGAGGAGGCCCGCCGAGATGTAGTCCCACCGGTCGGGGTAGGGCATGATCTGGTGGCGGTAGGTGCCCTGCTGGCACATCTGCTCCTCGCAGCGGTGCAGATAGCCGATATCGGGGTCGACGTCGGCGATCTGCTCGCCGTCCAGCGTCGTCTTGACGTGGAGCACGCCGTGGGTCGCGGGGTGGTGGGGCCCGATGTTGACGAACATCGTGTCGGGGTCTTCGGGCACCTGCGTGCGCTTCTCTACGGGGTTGGCGTGCTCGCGCAGCGGGACGACCTGTGGCTGGTCCTGGTTGTAATCCAGCGAGAGGGGGTGGCCCTGCCAGGTCTCGGGCAGGAGAATCCGGCGCAGGTCGGGGTTGTCTTCGTACTCGATACCCACGAGGTCGTAGGCCTCGCGTTCGTGCCAGATGGCCGTATCGAAGACGTCCGCGCCGCTCCGACTGACCGGGTCGTCGCGGGCGGTGGGCACGACGACCGAGAGTTCCTGGGTCGGGTCGTCGTACTTCTTGAGGTGGTAGATGGACTCGTAGCGGTCCTGGTACTCCTGGGCGGTCACGCAGGAACAGTGGTCGAAGCCGGCCTCCTCTTTGAGCGTCGAGAGGACGGCTTCGACCTCGTCGGGGCGGATGACGAACCCTTCGGCATTGAGGTGCTGTTCGCGGCTCACCACGTGTTCGCCCAGGAGGTCGGCGAGTGCGTCGTAATCGAGATCGCCCTCATCCGTGACGCCGACGTCGGTCTCCGAGGGCGGGCGGGGTTCTTCCAGGCTCATGTCGTGCCTCCGGTCATGGCGAATCAGCCCAGTCGTAGCGCATGACGAGGTCGTCCTCGTCGATCTCCTCGGCGAGTTGCTGGACGAGTTCGTCCCGTTCGAGGTCGCCGAACTGTTCGAGTTCGTAGGGCTTGACCGTCACCGGCGAGGACTCGCCGGTCGCGATGCGCTCCTGGAGTTTGGCGATGCCGTAGATGAGCGCCTCGGGACGGGGCGGACATCCGGGGACGTGAATGTCGACGGGGATGACCTCCTCGGCGCCCTTGATCACGTTGTACCCCTCCTGGAACGGGCCGCCGGAAATGGTACACGAGCCCATGCCGACGACGAACTTGGGTTCGGGCATCTGGTCATACACCCGCTTCATCCGGGGGGCGAACTTCGAGACGATGGTCCCCGGGACGATGATGACGTCCGCCTGTCGGGGCGACGCACGCGGCACCCCCGCGCCGAAGCGGTCCAGGTCGTGCTTGATGGCGTAGGTGTGGATCATCTCGATGCTGCAGCAGGCGATGCCGAACTGCAGCATGAACATCGACGAGCCCCGGACCCAGTTCATGAACTTGTCGAACTTCGTGAGGATGAAC
>PXSG01000102.1:3416-4952 GCA_003023485.1 Halobacteriales archaeon SW_10_68_16 | reverse complement strand
CGGCTTGTCGAAGGGCAACCACCCACCTGGCTCCAGCCCCGAAATCGAACGGTCACACTCGGGACAGTACGGCTCCTCCAGCAACCGCAGGTCCACTTTCGTTTCGCAGTTGTCACAGATGGCCGTCGAGATGTCCTTCCGGTGGGCCTCCCGCATGAGGTCGGCGAACCGCTCGCGCTCCTCGACGTGATCCTCGAAGGGTTCGATGTCGTCGCCGTGGGTCTCGGCGACCGCGCCCACCCTGTACTCCAGGTCGTCGGTCTTGTCCAGCAGGTGCTGGAAGACGTTCTCGATGCTGTCGAACTCCCGCTCGATGCGTGCCTCCAGTTTTTCCTGTGTCTCCACGACTTCGGCCAGGTCCGTGTCCGTCTCCGAGCGTTCCGCCTCGATCTCGCCGACCCGCGCTTCGAGGTCCTCGGTGCCCTCCTCGATGCGCGACAGTTCCTGTTCGAGCGAGACGGCCAGCGACTCGAGGGCCTTGTGGCCGACCAGCCCCTCGACCGTCGATTCCAGGTCGTCGAGGGTCTCTAAGGTCTCCTCGATGTCCGATTCCAGCGCGGCCACGTCTTCCTCGTGCTGGTCCTGGACGTCGGCCAGTTCGTCGGAGAGGTCCTCGAACCGGTCTTGCAGGTCCGAGATGGTCCGCTGGAGGCGGTCGTCCACACGGGATGGCGGGGGCGACTGGCGCCGCGGTTGGTCCCACTCGCGACGCGGGGGGTCGCGCCGGCGCTCGCTCCCCTGGCGGTCGGGCATCTCCATGATCGCCGAGCGCAACTCCTGGAACTCCCGGATCAGCTCCGAGAGGTCGCCCCCCTCCGGGAGCCCCTCGGCCGTGCCTCCCTTCTCGGTGTCGGGACTCTCCTCGGCGTCTCCACTTGCCTCCTCTAGCTTGGACGCGGGACCGTCCCCCTCCGCCTCGTCCATCATCCCCGTGAGTTCCTCGAGAATCCAGTACGAAGAGAGCATCTGGTCGAGCACTTCGCCCCGCGAGATGCCCTTGGTCTCGGCGGTCTTCTCCACCCACTCCTCGAAGGCCGAAGAATCGAACGTAGCGTCGTCTGACCCGAACTCTTCCGACATAGACGATAGGGTCTGGTACAGGTAGGCTCGTAGCGCTGTTAAGTCTAACGCCCATTATCGCTGTTTTCGACGGCACTGTCAGACTTCTGTCAGCCGAGCGTCTTCGCGGGCGAGCGAGTCTGCCCGCGCGACAAGCCGACCAGGCTTATCCCAGCGGGACGCGGGCGCGGGCGGCGCCGTCGATCCACTCGGCGCGGACCGGCGGGACGAGGCCGCCCGATTGGTCGTACTCCGGGTTGGCGTCGCCCTTGGTGATGAATCCATCGTGCGGTGCGGGACAGTGCTGGACTGTTGCACAGCCTTCGCCCGAGAGGTACGAGTCGTTGGCCCGTGGGACCCAGTTCTCGCCGGCCTCGACCCGGAAGTGGACCCGGTGGATGACCGCCCCGGACCCGTCGGGTTTGGTGAAGACGACGACCGACCCGTACGAACCGAACGAGCGGTACCCCCGGTCCC
>PXSG01000102.1:0-3330 GCA_003023485.1 Halobacteriales archaeon SW_10_68_16 | reverse complement strand
TGGCCGTGAGCACGACCAGGTCGCCCTTGGCGATGTGGGGTTCCATGCTCCCGGACTCGACCCCGACGACCAGCGGCCACGTCCCCGCGATGGCGAACAGCACGGCGCCCGTCACGACGACGATCGTCGCGATGAACAGTCCCATCCGGAGCCACAGCAGCGGCCCCGACTGGGCGTAGCGGAACCGCACGAGAATTCCCCTCGATTCCGCCTGGCGGGTCTCGGGTGGCCGCGCGGAGTCGCTCAGTTGCTCCCAGTGGCGGCGGAATTCCTCGTCGTCTAACTCCCCGCCAGGCGGCCCCTCACGCTCCGGGTCGGGCCGGCCGCTCCGGTCCGTGTCGGGGCGGTCCTCGGTCACAACACACCCCCAGGGTGCCGAACGGGCACGGTCTACCGTGCGACGACCGGCTGTTCGGCCTCGGCGAGCAACTCTTCGAGGTCGTCGTCGGTCGGTTCGTTGTGCAGGAGGACGTCGATGGGGAGGTTCGGGGCGCCGTCGACGAGGTCCTCGAGCAAGACGAGCCGTTCGCGGGCCCGGGACATCCCGACGTAGAAGACGCGCCGCTCGTTGTCGGTCAGGGTCGGCACCGGGTCGGTGTGCTTGGTGAAGGAGTCGACGGCGGGGACCTCGCGACCCTCCTGTTCGACGGTCGCGGCGATCTGCTCGACGACCTTCTCGGTGAGGTCGGTCGCGACGAAGACGTGGTCGGCCTCGCGACCCTTCGCGGAGTGGATGGTACCGACGCGGACGCGGTCCCGGTCCATCCCCTCGTAGTCGCCGCCGAAGTAGGCGTCGACGGTGCGCTCCTGGAAGTTCGTCACCTTCCGGAGCATGTCGGCCGCCGACCGCGGGTCCGGGACGAAGGGCGCGTGGTCCCTGATGAGTTCGGGCTCGACGTCGAAGTTGGCGATGTCCTCGACGTCGGCCTCCTCCTCGCGCTCGTCGAGGGCGTCGAAGAGGTCGTCCCGCTCACCCGTCCCGAACGCCGAGTCGGCGAGCATGTCCGCCAGCCGGCGGGCCTGCAGCCCGGTGACGGGGTCGTCCGCGGCCAGCGCCTCGATGCCACGGACGTACTGGGTCAGCCGGTCGGTCCACATCCGCTGGTCGGTCAGGCACCGGAAGGGGATGCCCTCGCCGATGAACTCGTCCATGAACTGGAACATCTGGTAGCGCGCCCGGAACAGGACCATCACGGTCTCCTCCTCACTATCCTCGACCGTCGAGCGGACGTTGCGCACCAGATCGAGCATCGAGGGTCGCTGGACGGCCTCGACGGTCCCGCCCTCCTTGCGGGGTTCGAGGTCCTTGTCCTGGCGTTTCTCGATGTGGGTGACCTCCTGGTTGACGACGTTGAGGATGCGGGAGGGCAGCCGGTAGGAGTTCGGGAGGACGACGTCCTCGGTGACGTCCTCGTCGAGCAGGAGGTCGGGGTCGGCACCCTGCCAGGCGTAGACCACCTGGTCGTCGTCGCCGGCGATGAGCACCCGCTCCATGTGGGGGCGCCACTCCTCGTAGACGTCGTACTGGAGGGTCGTGATGTCCTGGAACTCGTCGATGACGAGGTAGTCGACGTTCGGGAGCAGCGACCGCTGCTTGACGCGTTCGAGCATGTCCGCAAAGCCCACCAGGTCGTGTTGGCCCTTCCAGGCCCGCCAGGCGCGGATCGCCTCGGGGATGTCCAGGCGGTCGTCGTCGCTGGGCCAGGTGGGCGTGTACTTGTTGCCCGTCTGAGCGTTGGGGTCGATATCGGGCGGGAGGCGGACCTCGTCGTTCCACTTGAAGGGGACGTCGTACCAGTCCGCGACGTCCCGGCGGGTGCGCTGGAGCCACTGGCTGGTCGCGATGACCTTGTTACCGATGGTGGTCGATCGGGCCGAACGACGACGGGACCCTTCGTACTCGTCCTCGTACTCGATGCCGAAGTCCTCGCAGAAGTCCTCCTTGTCGGACTCGCCCACGACGTCCCCCCGCGAGAGGTTCAGCAGGTCGTAGGCCTTCGCGTGCATCGTACAGACGTTCCCTCGGAGGGCGCGGGGCGACTCGTCGAGGCGCTCGGCGAGGCGTTCGCGGACCTCCGCCGCGGCAGCGCGGTCGACAGCGTCGTCCTGGAGTAACTCCTCCACCCGGTCGAGAAGCGCCGTCGTCTTGCCGCTTCCCGGCCCACCGAACAACCGGACCACGTCGGTGGTCGAGTCAGTCATTGCACACGTAGAGGGGCCGCGGGTTCATAAACGACGCGACTTCCGCGCGTCCGGTCACCGGTACAGCGAGACGTAGAGCATGCTGAACCCGATGATGAAGGGGATGGTTTCGGCGACCTGGAAGAAAATCCCCACGATCTCGGCCGTTTCGGTCCCCAGTTGCGTGATGACGCTACTGACCGCGACGCCCATGCTGACGAACGCGAACCCCACGAAGGCGTACTGGAGTCGCTGTGTCCCCCGTTTCTTGTACGCCTGGAAACTGATGAGCGTGATGCCCAGCGAGAGCCCGAACACTACGAACCGCATCAACACCAGCAACCCTCGCGCGAGCGCCACGACATCTACCATCGTCTCACGCATGACACTCGGGCAGAATAAAAGTGGGTCCTCCGAGGGTCGGGGCTGGCGGCTGGCGGCGACATGGCGTTGTCCATGAGAATCTACGTGTGGAGTTCGTCCCACAGCTGGCTGAACCGGTCGGGGATGTTCTCCTCGCGGTAGACACGGACCTGGTAGGAGTCGTCCTCCAGGGAGATGACCGTGCTCTCGAAGTTGGACTCGTAGACCTTGTAGTGGTTGCCGTCCTCGGCGACGAGCGTTCGGTCTTTCACGAGGTCGTACTCCTCCAGGGTCTCGATGCGCCGGTAGACAGTCGGCAGGGAGAGGTCACACTCGGCCGCGAGTTCCTTCGCCGACTTGGGTTCGATGCTGACCGAGGCGAGTACCCGGCGTGCGTGCTCGTCGCCGATGGTGTCCAGTATCTCCTCTATCGTCCGGTCGTCGTCCACGCGCGTGACTTTCAGTCCAGAGAACATAACGTTTCTGGAGGGGGCGTTTTCAGCGTCAGAAAACGCTGTCGGGTGGTTATGACTCCCTGGGGTGTAGCCACTACCAGGCCACGTCCATACCATGTCCAGCGACAACCTGCACGCGTCGACACGCACGGCGAAGGCCGACTCGCCCGCCAGCACCACTCCCGCAGACACGCGGCGACTCCTGCGGTCCGTCGACGGGACCGAGCGTGACACTACCCCGGAAGCGGTCATGTCGGCCGTCGCGGGGGATCTGTTCGACGGTGACGTCGACGACGTGTCCGTCCCGCGGGAACTCGTCACGCACACCCTG
>PXSG01000101.1 GCA_003023485.1 Halobacteriales archaeon SW_10_68_16 | reverse complement strand
ACGAGGACTACTACACGACGAACCTGACCGAGAACGAGTTCGCCCGCGCGCTGGAGGATGCCTACGATCCCCGCAACGTGGCATACAACGTCTACGTGATCTACCACACCGACGACAGGACGACCGAACGACAGCGGCTGATCTTCCAGGGCCGGCCGAGCGACCACGCCGTCTCGGCCAGTCGTACCGTGACCCTCGTCGACGACGACGAACTCATCGACGCGGACGGGACCACGAACGGGACGACGCTCGCCGAGTCCGACGGGTTCTACATCCCCGACGCCGGCAACGGCAGCGAGCAGCGGGCACTCTACAACCACGTCCGCGTGGAGGTGGTCGCGTGGCGGGTCTGACCGACCGCGAGCGCGCACGTGACCCCGGTCGCAACAGTGCTCGCGACCGCGGGCAGATCCTCCTCGTCGCGGCGTTCGCGCTCGCGGTGACGTTCGTCGCGCTCGCGGTGGTGGTCAACTCGGCCATCCTCACCGGCAACCTCGCGACCCGGGGCGAGACGACCGGCGCGAGCGACGCGCTTACCTCCCGGCACGAGATCGCCGGGAACGTCGAGAACGTCACCGCGTCCGTCAACAAACAGAACACCTCGGACCTGGTCGACAACGTCGACGCGAGCATCGGGAACATGAGCGATCAGGGCGGTCTCCAGCAGGCCCGACGGGGACGCGTGGTGAACGTTTCCCTCGATGATTCCTCGCCGCGGGTCCGGGCCCGGAGCACCAACAACGCGACGGCCGCGTTCACGAACGCCTCCGGCGCGCACGACTGGACGCTCGTCACCGATGGTGACCGGATACTCGACGCGGAGTTCAACGTCAGCGACGCCAACGCGTCCGACGAGGCCGACGCGTTCCACCTGTTCGTCAACGAATCGGGCGGGCCCGGGCACTGGGAACTGGCGGTCTTCGAGAACGCCACGGCGACGGACACCTACAACCTCACGGTGCGCGACGGGTCGACGTTCCTCGCGGCCTGCGAACCGGAGGCGAGCGCCGACTTCACCATCAATCTGACGGCCGGGTTCGTTTCAGACGATACGGGGACGGTGTGTACGAACGCGCTGGACGACGCCAACCGGACCTACACCGGGTTCGGGGGCAAGGACGTCGCCTTCGGGGAGGCGAATAACCTCACCGGCAACTACACGGTGACCGTCGAACGGGACGGTGCGACACCGGGCGTCGACACCGGGAACTACAACGAGACGTCGCCGACCGTCGCGGTCTGGATCGAACGGCTGCAGGTGGAGTACACCTACGAGTCCCCGTCGGTGCGCTACGAGACGGAGATCACGGTTCGACCGGGTGAGAGCGGATGACCGACCGGGGCGTCTCGACGGTCGTCGGGTACGTGATCGCGCTGGCCATCGCCGCGACGCTCGTCGGGGGGTTGCTGATCGCCGGCGGTGACTTCGTCGAGGACACCCGCGAGGAGGTCGTCCGCCAGGAGCTCGCGGTCATCGGCCAGCGCCTCGCGGCGAACGTGGAGGCGGCCGACCGCCTCGTCGTGGCCGGGGAGGGACCGCCCGCGGTAGCGGTCAACGAGACGTTCCCCGAGCAGGCGACGGGGACGACCTACCGCGCGGAACTGACGCCCGAGGACGGCGGGACGCTCTATCTCAACGCGACCGATCCGTCCGTGTCGGTGGCCATCGAGGTGGACAACACCACCGCACTCCGCCGGTCGAGTGCCGGCGGCGGCGACGTGTCGGTCGTCTACGACGCCACCGCGGACGAACTGGTGATCCGGAATGGTTGAGTCGAGTACCGACCGCGGCGTCAGCGAGGTCCTCGGGTACGTCCTCGTGTTCAGCCTCGTTCTGACTGCTATCGTCCTCGTCTCGGTGCCCGGGGTGAGCGGGCTGGAGAACGTCCGCAGGGCCGAGCAGGCCGACAACGCCGATACCGCGTTCGACGTCCTCCACGACAACATGGCCGAACTCCATTCCGAGGGGGCACCGAGCCGCGCGACGGAGATGGAACTCGCGGACTCGCAACTGTTCGTGGGCGAGAGCGTGACCGTCCGGATCCACCTCTACGACGGGACGTGGGACAACGACACCACCTACCGCGTCCGGCCGCTGATCCAGCGCCTCGACCGGGTGTGCTGTTCCGTGAACCGCCGGTGCTCAGTCGCGACGGAAGCGTCCACATCACGGTGCCGGCGACGCGAGCAACCGCGGGCAACAGCCTCGGCGGCGGAACGGCCCTGGTCCGGGGCGAGGTCACCGACCGTGATGTCCCCGTCAGTGACACCGACGACACCTACACGACGGTCGTCTACAACGTCACCTCGCCCCGGGCGGACCTCTGGCACGACCACCTGGAAACCGAGGGATTCGACTGCTCGGATCCCGCCGACGGAACGACCGAGTGTCAGCGCGACTCCTTTTCGCGGCTGTATGTCTCCGTCCAGGAGATCGAACTCTCGCTGATCCGGTGACCGGCTACCAGGAGGTGATCCGCACGTCACGGAGCGGTTCGGCCAGCGGGACCGACACCTGCGAGCCGGTGTACTCGGAGACGTAGAAGGCGACGATGATCTCCAGGGAGCGCTTGGCCTCGCGGCCGGTCGAGGCGTTCTCGGCGTCGCCATCGAGGACGTCGATGATGTGCCCGACGGCGTTGGGGAACGCGTCGCGGTAGTCGACCTCCCATGACCACGCCCCCTCGATGCCCGGCAGGTCGGCCTCGACGTGGTCGCCCTCCTCCAGGCGCCAGTAGCGCCACTCGCCGTCGTCGTTGTTGAGGTAGAGTTTCCCCTCGCTGCCGACGAACTGGTAGCTCATCGAGGACGCCGCGCGGGGGATAGTGCAGTCGACAGTGAGGAAGGTCCCGTCGCGGGTCCCCGCCGGTCCGCGTCGAGAGCGTCGACCGCCTCGTTCTCGCCGGTGACGTAGCCCGCGACACGCTCGGCACGGGCGTCCAGCAGGTAGACCACCGTATCGAGCAGGTGCGTGGAGTTGCGCATCAGTTCCATCCGGAAGTTCGCGGAGACGGAGTGGACATCCCCCAGGAGTCCGTCGGCCACCACCTCGCGCAGGCGCTGGAGTTTCTCCGTGAACCGGAAGGAGTGGTTGACCAGCAACTCGACGCCCTCGCGGTCACAGGCGTCGATCATCTCCTCGGCCTCCGTGACGGAGGCGGCGATGGGTTTCTCGCACCACACCAGGTCCGGGTCGCCAATCTCAGCCGCGTCGACCACCGGGTCCCTGTGGAGTAGCGACGGGGTACAGACCGAAACCACGTCGAGGTCCGCTTCCCGGAGCATCTCGGTGTGGTCGGTGTACCGTCCCGCTTCGGGAATTTCCCAGGCCGTACAGAACGTCTCCAGTTGCTCCGCATCGACGTCCGCGATCGCGACCAGTTCGACCCCCTCGTGGGCGTCGTATCCGCCGGCGTGGCTCGCCTTGAACTTCTTCTCGCCGATGTCCTCGGCGTCGTGCATCCCCAGGATGCCCATGCCCGCAATCCCACCGGCACCGATGATGCCTGCGCGGTAGGTCATGGCTCACTCGTAGGTGTAGTGGGTGCCGCTGCGCCGGGACTCGACGAAGTCCCAGTCGTACTCGACGCCCAGTCCCGGGCCGTCCGGAATCTCGACGTACCCGTCGTCGACGGCCTCGAGCTGGTCGTCGTAGTCGCCGGCGTAGACTGGGGGTTCGGGCGTCGGAATCTCGGGGTGGACCAGCGCCATCTCGTAGTAGTTGGTGTTGCGCGTGGCTGCGATGCAGTGGCGCTGGGCCGGCCCGGGGGCGTGAAACTCCACGTCGAGGCCAAAACCCTCCGCGACCCGGGCGCGCTTCATCGCACCCGTGATGCCGCCGTCGTACTCGGGGTCCGCGCGGACGAAGTCTGTCGCTCCGGCGGCCGCGAAGTCGGTCAGCGGTTCGAGCCCGCGGACGTGCTCGGTCTGGAGCAGCGGCGTCGTGCTGGGAGATCCCGCCGTCGCGGTAAGGGTCCTCGTACCAGAAGAAGCCGTGCTCGTCGCAGACCCGCCCCACCTTCAGGGCGTCCCCGAAAGTCTCGTACTCGCAGGCGGGGTCTAACATTAGGTCCATCCCGTCGCCGACCCGCTCGCCGACCGCGTGGACCGTCTCGATCTCGCGGTCGATGTCCCGGGCGGCGTCGCCCCCGCCCCAGCCGTGGATCTTGAACCCCGGATAGCCCATCTCCAGACACGCCGCGGCGAAGTCGGCGAACGCCTCGGGAGAGTCCAGACCGCCGTTGTCGTCGGCGTGGTAGGTGGAGGCGTAGGCTGGTACGCGCTCCCGGTACTGTCCCAGCAGTTCGGCGATGGAGGCGCCGTGGTGTTTCCCGGCGAGGTCCCAGAGTGCGATGTCCAGTGGCCCGATGCCCATGCGGTCGTACTTCCGGAGGGCGCGCTTGATTTCGCTCCAGTGGCGCTCCCGGGCGAGCGCGTCCTTCCCGACGAGGTAGTCGGCGATGGTGTTGAGCTGTGCGGCACCCGGCGAGTTGCCGCCGACGTACTCGCCGGTGACGCCGGCGTCGGTGTGGACCCGCACGGCGAAGAGGGCGCGCTCGGTCGTCGTCCCCGGCTCGTAGACCAGATTGAATCCGTGTTCGTCGGTCCCCACGTCCGGCAGTTCGTAGGTGAACTCGAAGTTTTCGATCCGCGTGATCGTCGGTGGCACACCTCCACACTCGCGAGGCGACCACTAAAATCCCGTACCGACTGAGAGGTGGCCCCCGCTTCTCTCACTCCGCCTGGGGACGCACCAGCAGTCGGACCTGCGACCCGTCGCGGTTCCGGTAGGGGATAGGAGTACAGACGACATCGTACCGGCCGGGTTCGACCGCATCGAGGTTCGCCACGCCCTCGACGATGAGGATGTCCGCGGGCAAGAGCGTGTAGTGGACGTCGTGCTCTTCGAGGGTCGCGCCCGGCTTGTCTGCCGAGAGCGCGTCGATGGCGAAACACGCGATCCCCGTCTCGGCCATGTACTCGGCAGCACCTTCCTCGGGGTAGACGAAGTTCGTCAGGTACTCGTCGGTGTCCGCCGGCGCCATCCCACAGTCCCAGATGAGGTACTCGCCGGCCGAGAGGTCGTGTGCCTCGGCCTGCGCTGCCAGTTCTTCACGGGAGACGCCTTCCCCGGGCGCTTTGTGCGAGAAGTCACAGACGACGCCCTCGGTGACCATCTCCTCTACTGTGATCTCCTCGATGGTGCGATGCTCGTCTTTGGGCATGAAGTGCGTGGGGGCGTCCATGTGCGTCCCGCAGTGGGTCTCGAGGTGCAGGATGGTCGAGTTGTAGCCGTCCTCCTCGTGGGTGGCGTAGTCCTCGAACTCCGGCTCCGGGTGCAGCGGTGGCAGCGTCGGACTGTCCTCCGCGAGCGTCTGTGTGAGGTCTATCCACTCGCTCATGGCCGCCCATACTCCGGGGGGTGACTAATGTTTGCGGGACAAAGCGTTTGCCGGTGGGGTCGCATGGGGAACCATGCAGTTCGACTGGATGATCGCGTGCTATCCGGGCGACGGGGTCCACCGGGACTACCCGATGCTCGAGAGCCTCGACCGTGAGACGGTGATGGACGGTGTGGATGCGGTCGTTGACGCGGGACTGGACGGTCTCTGGGCGCCCGACCACTTCATGCTC
>PXSG01000100.1:9645-11157 GCA_003023485.1 Halobacteriales archaeon SW_10_68_16 | reverse complement strand
GACCAGAGGACGGTCAGTCACTCGTCGAGACCCTCACGTCGCAACTCACGCTCGACGACCGGTGGGTCGCACCCGAGGACGTCCGCGAACGCTCGGTCGATGTCGTGGCACGGGACCAGTACCGCGAGTGGTTCGCCGACACAGACGAACGCTTCCAGGAGCACGTCCGCGAGGAGTGGGGTGACCCGCCCGAACGCCCCTTCGCCATCCCGGGCGTCGAGTTCGGGAACGTCCTGGTGACGGTCCAGCCCCCGCGCGGGTTCGGGATGGCCCCCTCGAAGGTCTACCACGACTCGGATCTGCAGCCGCCCCACGACTACGTTGCCTTCTATCAGTGGCTGCGCAAC
The DNA here is from genome assembly GCA_003023485.1 of Halobacteriales archaeon SW_10_68_16. Next base: position 10,810 of record PXSG01000100.1, on the reverse strand, counting down.
GACTTCGGCGCCGACGCCGTGGTCCACCTGGGCACGCACGGCTCCCTGGAGTGGCTGCCGGGCAAGACCGTCGGCCTCGACGCCGAGTCCGCGCCGGACGCCCTCGTGGCCGACCTGCCGAACGTCTACCCCTACATCGTCAACAACCCCGGCGAGGGAACGCAGGCCAAGCGCCGTTCGTACGCGGCCATCGCGCAGGCCAAGCGCCGTTCGTACGCGGCCATCGTCGATTACCTCACGCCCGTCATGAGCAACGCGGGCACCTACGACGAACTGGCCGACCTCGAAGAACTGGCTGACCGCTACCGCGAGGCCGGCATGGAGGACGCCCGCACCGACGACGGCGAGCACCTCGAAGACCTCCTCAGGGAGACGGTCGACGACCTCGACCTCGCGGTGGAACTGGGCATCGCGGGCGACATCGACGAGAAGGCAGACGTTCGCGGTCCCGAGGAGGCCGGTACCACGCTCGCGGAGGGTGAAGTCGCAGGTGACGACGTCGATATCGAGGAACTGGTCGAGCGCATCCACGAGTACATCACCGACGTCAAGACGACCCAGATCCGGCTTGGGTTGCACACCATGGGCGAGCCCCCGGCCGGCGACCGTCTCGTGGAGTACCTGGTCGCGCTGACGCGCCTGGAGAACCCCGGTGCGCCCTCCCTCCGCGAGAGCGTCGCCGGGGTGCTTGGCGTCGACTACGAGGCGATGCTCGACTCGCCGGGCGCCTACGACGAGGACCTCGGGATGACCTACGCCGAGGCCGCAGACCGGGTCTACGAGACCAGCGTCGACCTCGTGGAGACGCTCGCGGCCCACGACTTCGACATCCCCGCCTCGGAGCGCGAAGCAGGGCCCGACGACGAGGTGAACACGAACCTCCTCGTGGTCGACATCGACCCGCTGGGGGACGCCCGCGCCCGCTCGGGCGCCCACGACGACCTCAGGGAGGTACTCTCCTACATCTGCGAGGAGGCCGCGCCGCGCGTCCGTGGTGCCCGCGAGGAGATTCCACAGACAGCCGACGCACTGAACGGCGAGTACGTCGAGCCCGGCGGGAGCGGCGCGCCCACCCGCGGGGGCGTCGACCTCCTGCCGACCGCGCGGAACTTCTACACGTTGGACCCGCGGAAGGTGCCGGCAAAGAGCGCCTGGCAGGTCGGTC
>PXSG01000100.1:0-9569 GCA_003023485.1 Halobacteriales archaeon SW_10_68_16 | reverse complement strand
GTCCGGACGCGCGGCGAGACGGTCGCGCAGGTGCTCGCGTTGCTTGGCGTCGAACCCCAGTGGACCGACGCCGGGCGCGTCGACGGCGTCGAACCCATCCCGCTGGACGAACTGGGCCGGCCCCGCATCGACGTGACGACGCGCGTCTCCGGGCTGTTCCGTGACGCCTTCCCCGCCGCCGCGGGCGTCATCCACGACGCCGTCGACGCCGTGGTCGACCTCGACGAGCCACTGGAGATGAACTACGTCAAGAAACACGTCGAGACGGACGCCGCCGACCTCGCCGACGCGGAAGGGATCGACGTAGAGGAGGCCCGCGACGCGGTGATGGACCGCGTGTTCACGACCCGTCCCGGCGGCTACGGTGCGGGCACGAACAAGGCAGTCGACGAGGGCAACTGGGAGGACCGCGGGGACCTCGCGGAGGTGTACGTCCAGTGGGGTGGCTACGCGATGGGCTCGCGGGGCAGAGTCAGCGAGGCCCACGACGCCTTCGAGCGCCGGCTCGGCTCCGTGGAGGCCACAGTGAAAATCGAGGACACCGCCGAGCAAGACGAGTTCGACTCCTCGGACTGGTACGCCTTCCACGGGGGGTTCATCTCGGCAGTCTCCGAGATCGCGGGCGAGGAGCCGGCCTCCTACGTCGGCGACTCCTCGAACCCCGACGACGTCGACGTCTACACCAACGAAGGGAAGGTCCGGAAGGCGATGCGGGCCCGCGTGCTCAACCCCCGGTGGCTCCGTCATCGGCGACGGACTCTGGGAGGACGTCGCCGAGAAGTACGCCTTCGACGCCGACCGCCAGGAGTGGCTCGAGGACGTGAATCCGTGGGCGCTCGACTCCATCACCGACACGCTCTTGGAGGCCATCGACCGCGGGCTCTGGGACGCCGACGAGGAGACCCGCGAACGCCTGCAGGACCTGAATCTCCGCGTCGACGGCCAGCTGGAGGCACGAGCCTCGACACCGCCGGGCGACCGGGCGGGCGATGCCCACGAGGGGGAGGTGCGCTCGGATGACGACTGACGCCACGGACGCGGACGAGCGAAGCGCGACCGCTGACTTCGAGGAGTACGCGGACCTCGGCGCCACGACCGAGAACGCCATGGAGATCGCGGAGACGAGCATGGATCGGGTCCACGACCTGGTCGACGTCGAGACGCTGGCCGACCGGATGCGCGCGAAGGCGGTTCACGCGACCGGCGACCCGGAGTTCCAGCATCTCCTGCGCTTTACCGGGAGTGACGCCGACGGCGACGACGAGAGTGCCCCCGTCAGGGCCGGCGCGCGCGCCGTACTCGATCAGCGTCCCATCGTCACCGACATCACGATGGTCAAGTCCGGGATCACGGGCCGGGGCCACGACTGCCCGGTCCGGAAGGCAATCGGCAACGGCGCCGACCTCGCGGCGGAAACCGGGATGACCCGCACCGCGGCGTCGGTGCTCGAACTCGACAGCGAGGGCGTCTACGACGGCGCCATCGCAGTCGTCGGGAACGCGCCCACGGCGGCGCTGGCACTCGCAGACTGTATCGAGGACGGTACCCGACCAGCCGTCGTGGTGGCAACCCCCGTCGGGTTCGTCAAGGCCGCCCAGAGCCGCGAGCGTCTCCGGGAGGTCTCACGGGCGAGTGGCGTGCCCGCCGTCACCAACGTCGGCCGGCGCGGTGGCAGCGGACTCGCCGCAGGACTCGCGAACGAACTGGTCCACGTCGCCAGCGACGCCCGGGACGGCGAGGTCGAGTTGTGAGCGGGGACGACGACCTCGATTCGGGACCCGACCCGGCCACCGTCGCTGCCGCGGCGCCCGAGGACCAGGCCCCCGACGATTCAGTCTACGCTGTGGGGATCGGTCCGGGCGACATCGATTACCTGACGCCGCGCGGTCGACACGCAATCGAGAGCGCCGATGTCCTCGTCGGCTTCGAGACGGTCGTCGGGTTCGTCGCGAGCGAGACCGACGCCGACCTGCTGACCTGCGGATACAGCGACGAGAGCGAGACGCTCGTGGAGTTCGCGGAGCGCGTCGCCGGGGGTGTGGCGGGCACGGCGGTCCTGATGGGTGATCCGAACCACTCGGGCTACCAGTTCCTCGGCAAAGTGCAACGCGCCGTCGATCGATCCGTCCGCGTGGTACCCGGCATCTCCTCGCTGCAGGTCGCGGCGAGTCGCGCGCGGACCCCCATGGAGGAGTCGACCTTCGTCACCTTGCACAAGAGCGGCGACATCACGGCTGATCTGGCGCGACTGCGGGAAGACGTCGGCGAGCGGCACCTCCTCGTCTTGCCCCGGCCGTTCGACTGGATGCCGGGCGACGTCGCTGCCGACCTGCTGGAGGCGGGTGCGCCACCGGCCCTCGACGCGCTGGTCATGGAGCGACTCACCCACGACGAGGAGTCGATATCGCGGTTCGGCCTCGAAGAACTCGCCGAACACGCCGGCGGCGGCCGCGGGGGGACACCCTTCTCGGACCTGTCGGTGCTCGTCGTCCGCAAGCCGGTCTAGCGGCCGTCGCCGTCGGTCGCCAGGGGACGGGCCGAGTCGGCGAGCGCCGCCTCGAATGACGCCGGAGTCGGCGTCGATTCCGCGAGGACGCGCCCGGTTTCCAGGCGATCCTGGATGGCGTCGGTGACACCCGGATGGGTCCCCAGCGGGTCGGCGTACTCGATCCCCCCGCGGTCGAGTTCGAGTTTCGCCGGGATGCGCTCCTCGGTGGCGGGTGAGGGAGCGACGAACAGGGGGACAGCGACCGCCGACTCCGTGGGGACGTTGTACCGCACACACTCGACGGCCGGATTCTGGGTCAGATAACAGGCGAGGACATCGCCGTACTCGGTTCGTTCGCGGGCGTGTGCGGCGTGGTACTCGGTGACCTGGCGGTGGTAGGTCCCGGTGGTGTTCCCGAAGCCGACGAGCACCAGCGACGTCTCCGGCCCGGCGGACGTCTCCGCGGCGGCACGGTCGAGGATAGCTCCCGTCACCGACGGACTCCGGCCCACGGGCTCGCAGTACTGCATCTCGCCCCCGAACGACGAGAACGCGGCCGGGAGCGCCTCGGTCGTCTCGTGGGTGTGGGCCAGACACATGGGGACGGTGTAGGCACGGCCCGAGGGGAGGCCAGCCACGGCCGACCGCAGTTCCCGCTGGGGGTCGTGCTCCCAGGTAGCGACACGGACCGTCCCGGCCGCCTCGCGCTCGCGCAACCGCTCGGCGTGGGTCTCGTACACCTCGCGTGCACCCGACGCCTCCCGCCCGACCAGGAGGAGTGTCTCGGCCGTCATGCGTGGATGTCGTGTGCCGCAGCGTGTGCAACTGTCATTGTACTAGGCCAACTTCGCTTGTATTGCGTGTGGTTGTCAGGCACTCACAAATAAGTTGTGGTCACGGGGAAGAGTTCTCCACGGCGTTGAAGGCGGTTCCCACCGATCCAGCCAGGTTCGACTTCGAGGGCACTCCCGCCCCGCGGCCGTCGTGTCCCGTCACGATGGAGCACAACCAAACGTTCATCAGTTCAACTGTGGAGGAGGTCCAAACAGGAACGGCATCCGTCGGGACCTGTCTCTGAATCATCAGGCAGCGAACTACTTATCGAAGATATTATCGATGATAGCGAGGATCCCTTCGGGACCGTCGTGGCGCCGGACGGCCTCGTCTACGAGGACGACGACGGCACCCGGCAGATTTCGGAACCGATCGTCGTGGCAGCCACCGAAACGGGAGTCGTCTATCTCCGGCGTCGCTCCGTCGCCTGTCGCAACGACGTCGAACTCGGCGCGGAGGCTATCGCGAACGGTGACGCTGCCGAGGAGTGACGGCTTTAATATCGCGGGGCCCCGAGCGGGGAACGCGTGCGAGGGTAGCCAAGCCGGGAAACGGCGGCGGACTCAAGATCCGCTCCCGTAGGGGTCCAAGGGTTCAAATCCCTTCCCTCGCACCATGCCGGAGGTCGCTACGGCCGACCCCGTACGGGAGCGATCTTCCCTCGCGATACTCCGTCTCAGAACCACCAGGTTCTCCCCTTCCTGTCAGCCGCCCACAAACAACACGAAAAATCATTATATTTATTACGGGGGACGCCTACGCGCCGAACAGACCACCATGACAGACCGTGATGGTACGACACCATCCATGTACCGGCACTTCACGGACGCCGAGAACACGGGCGCACCACTCGTGCCGGCAGTCGAGGATTCTGCGGGCGAACAGGGAGAGTTCACCGAGCACGAGGAGGCGGTGTTGAGCCACCGGATCGGGACCTGACAGCCGCGAGCAGTCAGGCGGGAGCTCCTACAGGCAGTCCGGAACTGTAGTCGGCTGTACGAAACCGACGCCGCTAACAGTCGCGACGACGCAGGGCCGGGCATGTCGGACACGACGCGGCGGGCAGTGGTGGCAGAGCGGGCCGCGCGCGCCGGCGGGGCGGTCGCACGCGAGCAGTTCCGGACGGACCTGGATGTCGAGAGCAAGGCGGACAAGAACGACCTCGTGACGGCGACCGACCGCGAAGCACAGGAGCAGGTCGTCACCACCCTCCGCGAGGCGTTCCCGGCCGACGCACTCGTCTGCGAGGAGGACGCCCTCCCGCCGGGTGTCACGGACGTCGAGATACGGGAGTCGGTTCCCGAGACCGAAGCGGCCTGGGTGGTCGACCCCATCGACGGGACTGCGAACTTCGTCCGCGAACTCCGCTTCTGGACCACCAGCGTCGCCGCGGTCGTCGACGGCGAGACAGTCGGGGCGGCGACGTACCTCCCCGCCGAGGAGGACATCTACGCGTCGGGTCCCGAGGGTGCCACCCGCAACGGGTCCCCGATGGCCGTCAGCGAGCGGACCGACCCGGAGACGTTCGCCGTCGGCCTGCTGGGCTGGTGGCCGATGGGCCGTGGTGAGGAGCACGCAGCGCTCTTCCGTGCGAGCGCGGAGCGCTTTGGCGACCTCCGGCGGATGGGCTCGATGCAGGGCATGCTCGCGCTGGTCGCTGCCGGCGGCCTGGACGCCGCGTACATGCCCGCCCGACCCCACCCGTGGGACTCGCTTGCGGGCGTCCACATGATCCGCGAGGCCGGCGGGAGGGTCACCGACCGACACGGGGAACCCTGGGAGCGGGACAGCGAGGGGCTGGTCGTCTCGAACGGGCAGGCCCACGACGCGGTCCTCGAAGCGATGGGCGAGGACGGTTCGGGCTGAAACCGGGCCAGGGCGACAGTGTGTGGCGGGCGCACGGGACCGACACGCTCAACAGGGCCCGCCGCGGCACGTCCACCATGAGCTTCGAGGAGCGGTACGGACTCCGTCCGGAGGTGGCCTGGCTGGCCGCGCTGGTCGGGGGCGTCGCGACCATCGCCGGCGGTGCCGTCGCCTTCACCGAACGGGTCTACTGGGGGTTCCTGTGGCGGTACTTCTGGGGGCCCGTGGTCGCCGACGGGCTGGGCGAGTCCTGTCTCGTCTACGTCCGGGCGACCGGCGAGGTCGTCGCCGGAGTGGCCGCTGGCGGGTGTGCGCGCGTCCCCGAGCACTTCGTCGCGGTGCCCGGCTACACCCCCGTCTCCACGGTCGGGTACATGGTGGTGCTCGTGTTCATGCTCGTGGGGGTGTACTACCTCCTCCAGCGACTGGACCTCGAACCCTACCGCCAATTTTTCTTCGCGCTGGTCCCGTTCATGCTCTTCGGTGGCGTCCTCCGGGCCGTTGAGGACTCCTTTGTCTCGGCCCGCCGTGCCGGCGTCGCGCCGCCGGTCGACGTCCCCTGGAGCGGGCTCATCATCAGCCCCTTCATCTACTTCACGGTCTTCTTCGTGACGCTCGGGGCCATCCTCGCAAGCATGTGGCTCGCCCGGACCGGCCGCGTCGAGAACTACTACCGGCCGCTCCGGCTGATCGGCGGCCTCGTCCTCGGGGTCACGACGCTGTATCTGGTCTTCCTGGCGGCGACGACCGATTACGTCGGCTGGAACCCGATGGTGTTCGTCATCACGATGGGCGCGGCGACGGCCATCGCGTACGGCGTCTACGCCGCCATCAACCGGTACAGGCCGTCCATCCACGCCGGGACGGGTTACATGGGACTGGTCGTGCTCTGGGCCCACGCCATCGACGGCGTCGCGAACGTCATCGCCTCGGACTGGACGTCACTGTTCGGCGTCGGCGAGTACACCCCCAAACACGTGGTCAACCGCATCATCATCGACGTCACACAGGCCGTCCAGCCCGCGTCGGTGACCGCCGTTGTCGGCGACTCCTGGCCGTTCCTCGTCGTCAAGATCGTCGTCGCGGTCGCCATCCTCGCCATCTTCGACGAGGAGTTCGTCGAGGAGAGCCCCCGCTACGCGGTGATGCTGCTCGTCGCCATCGTCGCCGTCGGCCTCGGCCCCGGAACGCGCGATATGGTCCGTGTCACGCTGGGCATCTGAGCGCCGCGGTCCCACGCTCTTTCACGGAAACGGGTGGTGGTCCCGGTCGAGCGCCGGTTCGAACCCCAGCGATTCGGGTACCGACTCGGCACGGTGGCCGAAGTAGGCCTCGCCGAAGAAGAGCGGCTGTGCCTCGGGCACCAGCACGCGGACGGCCTCGAACCCCAGGTCCGCGACGTCCCGCGTCGTCGTCCGGACACCGTAGGCGTCGAGCCCGGCCGCGTCCACCGCGTCTACCACCCGTTCGAGCGCGTCGGTCCCCGTCGGTGGTTCGTCCGGCCCGACCGACTCGGCCGGGACGACCGAGGGCGGATCGACGTACGACTGCGCGGCCGGCGGGAACTCCGCGTACCGGCCGATGGCTCCTGTGGCCTCGCCCGCGGCCGCTTTGCCCATCCCGCGCAGTTCCATCCAGTTCTGGAGTGCCTCCGCGAGCGCCGACCGCGCCGCGTGCTGGGGGTCGAATGCCGCGTCCGATCCGAGCGCGAATGCGGGCCACTCCTCGCGGTGGACGGCGGCCGCGACCACCCACACGTCGACGTCCTGCGTGACCAAAAGCGCCGTCACCGAGAGGTCCTCCGAGCGCGCCCGGGCCGCGAGCGTCTCGAAGCCCGGGTCGGAGACGGAAAGCCCCAGGGGCTCGAACGTCGAATACCACGACAGCATGGTGGCGTCGCGTTCGATTACCTCGGTCAGTCCGGCGAGCAGCGCCTCGGTGCCCGAGTTGCCGAGACCGAGTCCCGTCGTGGTCGGCGGCCGACACTCCCGGGAGGGCGGCGGATGGTAGACGAACTCCGCCGGCAGGTGTACTGTCTCGCCGGTAGCCAGGTGCTCGCCGGGGACCCACGCCCGCCCGGTTCCGGTGGCAGGGTCGCCCTTGCAGACGAACGCCGACGGGGGGACGGCGCCGGAGACGTCGTCGGGACGCCCCGCCTCGAAGTTCTCGGCGCGGTAGACGCCGGCACAGTACCGCTCGAAGCCCTCGCCCAGCGCCTTCATGAACGCCTCGTCCCACCCGGGCGCGACCCCGGCTGCCTGGCTGCTCGCGGCGACATCGCTGAACCCCGCCGTGTCACACACCCGTGCGAGGTAGTAGGGCGCGGGGAAGGATTCGGCCTCGCCGACCTCCGCGACGACGCCGAGTCGCTCGTCGATGGCCCGTTCGGCGCGGGCGAGGGACTCGTCGAGGTTTCGGTCGACGTGGTTCCGGTCGAGCGACCCGTCTCGGTCCCCGGCACAGGTACAGCCGGGCAACGGGAGAAACTCCCGGGTGGCGTGGGGAATCTCGGTCACCTGGCCGAACGGTGCCTCGCCGCCGGAGAGATACCGCGCGGCGTCGCGGCCGGCGACGGCCCCCGCGAACCGGCCCGTCTGTGCGGGGGGTGCCGCGGCGGGGTCAGCCTCGGGGTCGAGGTTCGCGCTCACGCGGGCACTCAGACACTCGTAACAGCCCGAACCGGGCCCGAACCCCGCCACGGACGCCTCGGTCACGGGGAAGCCGCCGACGCCACCGAGTTCGACCGCGAGCCAGCGGGTCCCCTGCGCCGTGGCGTGTTCGTTGACCTGCTCGAAGACACCGTCACCGACCTGGCCGACCACCACGGCGAGGTCGGGGTCGGTCAGGTCCTCGCTGTCCCGTTCCCGGACCGGCGTGTCGACATCCTCGATGGCCGCGCGGACGGCCCCGGCTGCCGGCCCCGAGCCGACGAGTTCGACGGACATACCCCTCCCTCGGGGGGCGAGGGGAAAACTCTATGCCAACCGTTCCTGTACGGTGGCGGCGAGTTCGCCGGGGTCGGCCGACGCGAGGTCGCCACGGAGCAGCAGCCGCAACCGCGGCCGCCCGACGTCGATGGGTACCTTCTCGGTGTCCACCAGGCCGTTGTCTTCCAGGCGCGACTTCGTCCGCGAGAAGGTCGCCTTGCTCGCCAGGCCGATGTCCTCGCCCCACTTGCTGATGTCGTAGAGGAGTTCGCCGTTCCTGGCCGCCACGAGCAGGCTGACCGTCACCTCGTCGAGGCCGTCCCCGTTGCCCCTGGCGGTCTCCAGGGACGTCAGAATGGCCTCGAAATCGGCGGCCGCGTCGGGTCCGATGTCGCTCTCCAGCGTCTCCATGACGGTCGACCGCGCCGGCGTCCGGAGCTGGAACTCCGGGGCGCCGTCCCACCGCGACTCGAAGACGCCGACGGTCTCCGAGACGAACGACTCCTCGGTGGTCGCGAGCGCCGCGACCCCGCCGGTACTCTCGACCAGCGAGACGACCGACGTCTCCGAGACCAGCAGCGTCCCGGTCGGCTCGGTCGAGAGCGTTCGCACGGACAGGGCGCCCGAGTCGACCAGGTCCGCGATGGCACTGGCGATCAGGAAGTCGTCCGCGATCTCCTTGAGCGGTTCCTCGGCGGCGAACAGTCGAACCGCCGGTGGCGCGTCGGCCTCCGCGAGCACCGTGACCAGCCCCTGGATGGCGTCCCGCGATGGATTGACGACGAAGAGTCCATCCTGCGCCCCCTCGATTCCTGCCGACAACGCGTCACCGACGGTCTCTTCGATCTGATTCGAACGGATCATCCACTAACACGTATGACCAATTCCTGTACTTAATTTTACCGACTGTTTCCGGGAATCGATAGTATCCGGGACGAGCGGCCCGCTTGCGCCACTGCAGAACCGGTTGCGCCGCTTACAGACCGGGAACGCTGTCCTCCGCCTCGAGGAGTTCGTGGTAGCGGTTCCGGATGGTGACCTCGGAGATGTTCGCGACCTCCGAGACCTCGCTCTGGGTGACCTTCTCGTTGGTCAGGAGCGAGGCCGCATAGACCGCCGCCGCCGCGAGTCCCACCGGCGACTTCCCGGAGTGGACACCCTCGGACTTGGCGTTCTCGAGGAGCTGGCGCGCGCGGCGCTCGACCTCCTCGGAGAGCTCCAAGTCGGAGGCAAAGCGGGGCACGTAGCTCTCGGGATCGGCCGGCTTGATTTCGAGGCCGAGTTCGCGCACGACGTAGCGGTAGGTGCGCGCGATCTCGTCTTTCTCCACGCGGGAGACCGTTTCGATTTCGTCGAGCGAGCGCGGGGTCCCCGCCTGTCGGGCCGCCGCATAAAGCGCGGCGGTGGAGACGCCCTCGATGGAGCGGCCGGGCAGGAGGTCTTCGTCGAGGGCC
>PXSG01000099.1:5303-16468 GCA_003023485.1 Halobacteriales archaeon SW_10_68_16 | reverse complement strand
TGGATCGCTTCCGAACGGGTCCCGGCGAGGTCGGTCAGCAACACGAGGAGTTCCGGGGCACCCCCTGCGGGAGGCTCGAATCCAGCGCCGAGATGCCCGTCCGGAGGCGCCGGAAGCCGTGGTACTCCGTGAACACCCGGTCGGCCGTCTCCAGAGCGTCCCGGCAGGTCGCCGAGCAGAACTCGTAGGTGACTCCCTCGTGCTCCATCGTCCGGGACTGGCCCGGAACCGGTAACCGGCAGTAGTCACACCGGCGTATCGTCGCCGCCGCGGCGTCCCCGCCGTTGCTGTCGTCGGTCATGGCCGGCCGTAGCACCGGCGGCGACAAAACGGTGTGGGGCGGTTCCACACCGCACACCAGTCCCGACGACGGCCCGCGACTACCGGGCAGCCTCACCGCACCCTCGGCACGGCAACGAGGAGTAACATGGCGGCCTCGCGGATCTCCCACCCGTAGACGTGATTGAGCAGGAGGTACGTGATGATGCCGAGTGCGAGGCTGACGCTCCAGGCAACGGCGGCGATCCGGCCGACGCGAGCATGACTGGTCTCCCGGAGTTCCGCCGGCGTATGCGTCAGCCCGAGGATGGCGGCGTAGAGCACGACGGGCACGGAGACGACAGAGAGGAAGATGTGGACGGCGAGCATCGCGAGGTAGACAATCTTCACGGCGCCGGTCGCGAGGATGGCCTTCTCGAAACCCCCGCCGGTCTTCCAGAGGTACAGGACGAGAAAGACCAGGATGAGCGTGAAGGCAGTCAGCATCGCCGCCCGGTGTTTGCGGACCTGGTCGGTCCGGATGAAGTACACGCCCGCGAGTATCGAGGCGAGCGCGAGCGTGTTGATGGCGGCGATGAGGTGGCTGAAGAGGTTCACCGTCGACCGCGAGAGTTCGGGGACGAGCGGGAGTGCCCCCGTCAGCGCCCCGCCGACGAGGACGTACCCGACGACCGAGAGGACCGCCGTGACGGCCCGCGGTCGCGCCCTGAGTCCCGTCTGGAGTCTGTCGGCCACGGCCATACGTGGGGGTCGGGACTGGCCGGTCAACTCTCTTTGGATTCGGCCCTGCCGGTCCGAACAGTCTCGCCACCCGTGGCAGTGCAACTACGATTGTCCAAGGGCAGGTGCAGTTGGGCAGTTACACCGTAACAATCAAACGGAAACCGGGAAACCTAGCGTGTATGGGCGCCGACCAGGAGCAGCGAACGATACGGTGTCTCGTCGCGAAGGTCGGCCTCGACGGCCACGATCGCGGCGCACACGTCATCTCCCGGGCCTTCCGGGACGCCGGCTTCGAGGTCATCTATTCGGGCCTCCACCGGGCACCCGACGAGATCGTCCAGGCCACAGTTCAAGAGGACGTCGACGTCCTGGGCATCTCCATCCTCTCGGGTGCACACGACACGCTCGTCCCCAGGATCATCGACGGACTCGAGGAGTACGACGCCCTCGAGGATACGCTCGTGCTCGTCGGCGGCATCATCCCCGACGAGGACGAACAGGAACTGAAGGACCTGGGCGTCGCGGAGGTGTTCGGCCCGGGCGCATCGATGCAGGAGATGATCGACTTCGTCCGGGAGAACGTCCCCGACCGGCGATGACCGCCGACCTCGTCGACGACCTCCTGGCCGGCAAGCACCGCGCCCTCGCGCGGGTCATCACGAAAATCGAGAACCGCCACGCGGGCTACCGCGAGGTCGTCTCGCGGCTCCACGAACACACCGGCGACGCGGACGTCATCGGCATCACCGGCAGCCCCGGGGCCGGCAAGTCCACCCTGGTCGACAAGGTCGCAGCGACCTACCGCGACCGCGGGTTGACGGTGGGCGTCATTGCCATCGACCCCTCTTCGCCCTTTACGGGTGGGGCGGTGCTGGGCGACCGCATCCGCATGGGGTCGAACGTCGGCGACATGGACGTGTTCTTCCGGTCGATGTCCGCCCGCGGGTCGCTGGGCGGGCTCTCGACGGCCACCACCGACGCCGTGACCGCGCTGGACGCCTTTGGCAAGGACAAGATCCTCGTCGAGACGGTCGGCGCCGGGCAAAACGAGATCGACATCGTGAAAGCCGCCGATACGGTCGCAGTGCTGGTACCGCCGGGTGCCGGCGACGATGTCCAGATGCTCAAGGCCGGAATCCTCGAGATCGCGGACGTCTTCGTCGTCAACAAGGCCGACCTCCAGGGCGCCGACCGCACGGTCCAGGAACTCCGGGAGATGCTCCCATCGACCGCCCCGAGGGACCAAACGACGGGTGGCTCCCGCCAATCGTCGAGACAGTCGCCAACAACAGCGAGGGCGTCGACGAGTTCCTCGACGCGCTGGCCGACCACCGCGAGCACATCCACTCGACTGGGCGACTCCCCGAGAAGGAACGCACCCGCTACCGCGAGGAGATCCGGACGCTTCTGCGCGAGGACATGAGCACCCTGCTCGAGGCGGAGATCGACCACCGGGGCGGCCTCGATCAGTACGTCGAGCGGGTCCGCGAGCGCGAGACCGACCCCTACAGCGTCTCCGACGAACTGCTCGCACCGCTCGTCGAGTGCGTGGAACGCGAGCGCGAGGAGTGACGCTCCCTTTTTATTCGCCCCGGACGTCTATCGAGACATGAAAGTCCGGAACCTCCTGGGCGTGGCCGCGGGCACGGTGGGGCTGACGGCCCTCGCAAATCGGTTGCTGACCGCCCGCGCCGGGTCGTTCGAGCCCTTCCTCGAGGGCGACCACGACACCTATCGGTGGCGCGGCTTCGACGTCGCCTACACCGAGGCCGGTGACCCCGACGACCAGGACCTCCTCCTGTTGCACGGCATCAACGCCGCGGCCTCGGCCCACGAGTTCCACCGCGTGTTCGACCGCCTCGCCGAGGACTACCACGTAATCGCGCCGGACCTGCCCGGATTCGGTCACTCCGACCGGCCGCCGCTGTTGTACTCGGCGTCGCTGTACGCCACCTTCGCGGGGGACGCAATTGCGGACCTCACTGATGGGTCGCCAGTGGTCATCGGGTCGTCGCTGTCGGGGGCGTACGCCGCGATGGGTGCCCGCGAGGCCGACGTCGACGAACTCCTGTTGGTCTGTCCGACCGACACCTCGATGGGCGGCCGGCGGACCTGGCTCCGGTCGGTGATGCGGACGCCGGTGCTGGGCCAGGGACTGTTCAACCTCTCGGTCAGCAAGCGCGCGATCCGGTACTTCCACGAGGACCACGGCTACTACGAGATGGCCAACCTCCCCGAGGCGGTGGCCGACTACGAGTGGACGACCGCCCACCAGCCTCGCGCCCGGTTCGCGCCCGGCTCCTTCCTGAGTGGCTTCCTGGATCCCGAGGAAAATCTCGACGACGTGCTCGCCGACCTGGACGTCCCGACCACGCTCGTGTGGGGCCGCGAGGCAGACATCACGCCGCTCTCGGACGGGCGAACCCTGGCCCGGCGCGGGGACGCGCGCCTGGTCGTCTTCGACGAGACGCTCCTGCTACCTCACGCCGAACACCCCGCGGAGTTCGTCGACGTGGTTCGTGGTGACCTCCCCGACGAAGCGTACGAGTAACCGGATCGGGAGTCACAACGCCCGGTCTCAGCCGAAAATCACTGGAGGATGTCGGAGACCCGCTGTGGTTCGCCGGACAGCGCCGGGTCCTCCTCGATGATCTTCAGCACCTCGTGGTCGGTGACGTCGGGATAGGCCTTGCCGATTGCCTCCTCGATGAGGGACTTCTCCAGGCGGAACTCCGTCCCCTGGTAGATCACGTCGACGCCGTGCTCGTCGAAGGAGAGGACCGTCATGGCCACCCGTAGGTCGTTCGTGACCAAAAATGTATAGCTGCTTGCAGGACGAACAGTGCGGGCCCGCGGCAGCCGTGAACCGATGGCGGACGCCCGTCACTCCACCGTCAGCGTCAGCGTCAGTGCCCCACCGTCAGCCAGTGCCCCGACCAGGTCGCGGTCCAGGTCGGCGGCCGCTGCCTCGGCACCCACCATCGCCGTGCGGTCGTCGACGTAGTCGCTGGTTCGACAGACCAGGCTCCGGTCACTCGCCAAAGTCAATTCTGGATGACCGCGTCCCACGACGCGCTCGGTGTACTCGTCGGTTTCGAGAGTGGCCACGAGACGGGCGTCGGCCGACTGGCAGGCCGCGACGAAGGCGGGATCGAAGTCCGCGGGCGTCCGGTCGGCCTCGATTGCGAGGATGCAGTCGCCGGCGGGCGTCAGGTAGTCGTCGCTGGTCACCTCGAAGGTGCTTCCGTGTTCGGCCGAAACGTTCTCGTGACCGCGTGCGCGGACGACTTCCTCCATGTCGGGGAGTGTGGCACCGCTAACTTAAGTCGATGACTGCGTCGGGTAGCGGTCACGACCGGCGCTGATCGACACCGACCTCGACGTCGGACCCGCTGACGTAGGCGGCCACGCGCACGCCGAGCAGGCTGATGAAGATCGACGCGAGGATGAACAGCGCGAGGTGTGACCCCGAGGCGAGGACGAGGCCGTCGACGGCGATGGGACCCAGTTCCGTCGGCGGGATGGACACCTCCTCGAAGACGCCCGAGCGTTCGAGAAAGTAGACCGCGAACCCCCGGATTGCGAGTCCGACGGCGATAGCGACGAACGGGAGATTGACGTACGCGCTCCCCAGTTCGTCGTCGCGGATGAGTTCGTCGATGAGACGGCCGGTGCTGGCAGCCAGCGCGGCGGCGGTCAGCCAGGGCACGCTGTGGTAGGCAAAGCGCATCGCGAGGATGAACTCGCCCAGCCCCTCGGTTTCCATCCCGGAGACGCCCAGCGCCCCCGCGAACAATCCGACGAGTGCCAGACCAACCCCGACGACGTAGGTGACCAGCGAGACCTGCCCGGAGTACAGCGCCTCCCGCGTTCCCGCGGGGACGCGGGCGACGTAGTCGTCGACCCCCAGCCCCTTGTAGAGCAGGAAGAGACCGACTGCGGCGGCGATCGCACCGACGGCTACCGTCGGGGAGTCGGCGACGAACAGGAGCACCGGAAAGGCGAGCAGTGCCGCACCCACCGGGATGAGCACGGACTTGCGGAGTTGCTCGTCGGCGAGGAACTGTTTGAGGAGGTAGTAGGTAGACTCGATGTCGCGGGCCTGGCGGACGACCACCCGGTCGACGGCGTCGACGGTCACGCGGCTCTCGACGATGGGGACCAGCCGTTCGTCTTCGGCGCTGTCGACGACGACGACCGCCGAATCGGGGTCGTACTCGCCGACCAGCGCCTCGACCTGGCGGGCGACCGCGCGGTCCTCAGTGACCGACTCGCCGACGACCGAGACGACGGCGACGACCGCGTCGTCGATGTCGCGGGCGACGCGCAACCCCTCCAGGAGGCAGTTGACGCGGCTGTCTTCGGGGTCGTCCACGCCCAGCCTCGTGACGAGTGACTCGACTGCCTCGCGGCCGGCGACCGGCGGGTCGGCGTCGATGTCCTCGCCACGATGGAGGCAGACGACCAGCGTGCTCACGGGTGATGTGTGAGGGCAGGAGAATAAAAACCCTCTCTCCGTTCACGGCTCTTGGACACCCTGGTCAGTCACGACCGAGTCCAGCAGACGCGTCGGTGTCGCGTCGTACGAGGGGTTCTCGATCTCGAACCCCCTGGCCGGTTCGAGCATCACCTCGCTGGCCGCGCGATCCTCGTTCTCGAATGCAAAGCCCGTATCGACCAGTTTCGCCGCCGAGCCGACGACGGTGACCGGCACGCCGACGTCCGCCGCGGTCGCGGCGATGGGGTGGGTGCCGACGCGGTTGTACAGCAGGTCCGCGACGATACAGCTCATCCCGACGACGACGCGGTCACACTCGGGGAGGACGTGGCCGCTCGCGGAGTCGACGACGAGGTGTGTCTCGATGGAATCGAGGTCGGCCAGGCGGCGTGCCATCTTGCGTCCCAGGTACCGCGGCCGGGCCTCGGTGACGTAGACGGTAAGCGAGGCCCCGTCCGCGACAGCGGTCTCGATGGCTGAGAGGACCGTCGAGGAGTAGTCGTGGGTGAGCAACGTCCCCTCGCCGGCGAGTAAGTCGGCGGCCCGTTCGGCGGCCCGACGCTTGCCCGTCTCGACGCGCTCGATGACACGGTCGATCGTCTCGAGGGTCAGGTCCTTCGCCTCTGGGACCGTCGCCGGGTCGGCTCCCCTGACGGACCTGACGACCTCGCGCTGGGTGTTGTGCAGCGAGGCGTGGGAGGGGTTCGAACTCCGGAGGACGCTGCTGTTCTGTTCGAGGGCTTTGGTGTACTCCTCGACGGTGGGAAACTCCCGGTCGGTCAGTTCGCGCAGCGCCCGTGCGGCCTTGACCGCGACGACCGAGGAGCTGTGGGTCTGCATGTCCCCGATCTCCTCGGCTGTCTCGTCGATCATGTCTCGGTCATCGCCTCGCGCCGACAAATGGCTTTTTACCCGTGCCACGGCAACGTCGGGGCGAATGGCGCCACTCGACGACCGGGCCGTCTCCGAGGGAGCCGCCATCGCAGCCCTCGTGTTGCTAACGGTGGCGGTAACCGCCTCGGTCGGGGTGGGGGTGTTGCTCGTCGAAACCGGCCCGGACAACGAGTTCGACGCGGAGCTCTCCTACCAGTACTTCGACGGCCGACAGGCGTTGCTCGTCACCTACGAGGAGGGCCAGAACCTCACCGCGGGCAACGTCGTCTTCCGGGGCGCCAGCGAGGTGACGTGGGCCGACGTCGGCAGCCTGAACGAGTCCGACACCATCACGCCGGGTGCGAACGCCCAGCTGTCCCCGAACAACGCCTACGGGGCCGAGGTCACCGAGTCGACGAACATCACCGTCGTCTACGTGCAGGACGGCAACGAGACGCAACTGGACACCTGGACAGGTCCCGACTCGTAGGCCCGACCCGCGATGTCCCCGGGCGCGAGGACCACTACCCTTTGATGTTACAGACCGGGAAGGTGCGCGCGACGCGGTCGCCGATACCCAGCGCGTCGGAGACGCGGACCACCTCGTCGACGTCCTTGTAGACGCCCGGTGCCTCCTCGGCGACGGTCGCGCCGCTCTGTGCCTTGACGTAGACGTGGTTTTGCTCGCGCAAGTCGTCCATCACGTCCTCGCCCCAGTACTCCTGTTTGGCCTGGGTACGGGACATCAGGCGCCCGGCGCCGTGGGCCGTCGACCCGAACGTCTCCGAGAGCGAGTGCTCGCCGCCCCGGAGGACGTAGCTGCCGGCGCCCATGCTCCCGGGAATGATGATGGGCTGGCCGACGTCCCTGTAGGCTTTGGGCACCTGCGGGTGCCCCGCGGGGAACGCCCGCGTCGCGCCCTTCCGGTGGACGTACACCTCCCGGTCGCCGTCCCCGACGTCGTGGACCTCCTTCTTGGCGATGTTGTGTGCCACGTCGTACAGGAGGTCCATCTCCATCTCCGCCCAGGAGCGGTCGAACACCTGCGCGAAGACACGCCGGGTGCGGTGGGTGATCAGCTGGCGGTTCACCCACGCGAAGTTGATCGCCGCACACATCGCCCGGTAGTACTCCTCGGCCAGCTGTGACCCCGCGGGCGCCGCGGCCAGTTCCTTGTCCGGGAGCCTGTTCAGCAGGCCCAGGTGGGTCTGTTCGATCTCCCGGAGGTAATCGGTACAGACCTGGTGGCCCAGCCCCCGCGACCCACAGTGGATGAGTACCACGACCTGGTCTTCCCGCAGGCCGAAGTCGGCCGCGACATCCTCGCGGTAGACGTCGGTGACGCGCTGGACTTCCAGGAAGTGGTTGCCGCTGCCGAGGCTCCCGACCTGGTTTCTCCCGCGGTCCTTGGCCTTCTTCGAGACCGCCCCGGCGTCGGCCTCCGGGCGCCGTCCCTCGTCCTCGCAGTGGGCCAGGTCGTCCTCGACGGCGAACCCCTCCTCCAGTGCCCAGTCCATCCCGCGTTCCAGGATGGCCTCGATGTCGGCCATCGACCCCTCGTAGACGCCGCCACCGCCCAGCCCGGAGGGGATGTTCGCGAAGAGTTTGTCGACGAGTTCCTCCTCGCGACCCCTGAGGTCGTCGTAGTCGAGGTCGGTCCGTATCATGCGGACGCCGCAGTTCGAGACGACGAACCCGTTCGCGAGGAAGTTGTGGGCCTCGTGCTCGACCCCGATATCGTAGACCGGTTTGGTGCCGGCTTCCTCGATGGCGACAATCTCGGTCTCGACGGTCATGTCCTCGCCGACCTCGCAGGTCTCGCAGAACTCCTCGAATCCGGGAAAGTCCTCGCCGGGACGCGGCCGACCGTCGCGGCCACTCCAGAGGCTGCGCTCGACGAAGCGGTCGTTGATGTCGAACTCCGCCTTGACGTCCTGGGCTCCCATCCCGCCGTCAGCGAGCGTGCGTGCATCCGAGGCGATGGCCTCGCGGCGCTCGATCTCCCGTTGCTTTGTCTTGAGGTACTGGATTGCCTTGACCGCTTTCTCGCGTTTCTCCCGATTGTATCGGTACCCCACTGTCGAGAAAAACTGGAAAAGGTTCTCGGTGTCGTTCTTCACCCCGAGTCGGAGTCGAACGACGTCTTCCTCGCTGTTCGAGTCCACCTCGAACTGCTCGATGCTGTTCGTCTCGATACCGATATCGGCGAAGAACTCGGCGAGATCCTGTAGGAACTGCCGGCCGGCCTCGACCGTTTCGACCGTCCGGCTCTGCGAGACTTTCGGGCAGTAGAGGTTCTTGTCGTGCTGCGGGGCGGGGGTGTTCATCTCGGCGCCGAAGTACGCCGAGTAGTACAGCGCCTTCTGCCAGTCGGTGAGGTGTTCGAAGTACCACGGGGTGGTGAACCCGGACGCGACTTTCTCGCCAACCGGCGCGCCGAGTTTCTGTAGCAACAGGCGGAACGCTTTCGCGGTCGTCTTGAAACTGTACTCGGTGGCCTCGAAGGCTTTCCCGTCGATTTCGTGGCTGCGCTCCCGGGAGTACACTTTCGAGGGTTTGAATCCCACGGCGCGGATGTCTGCACGGATGCGTTCGAGGTCCTCAGGCTCGCCGTAGAACCACGTCTGTCCCTCGCCGCCGAAGGCCCCGTCGCCGGTGAAGAAACCGAGAATCTTCAGGAGATAGTTGAACGTCTCGTCGGCCGTCGTCAGCGGCAGGACGTTACGCTGGGTCAGGACACGGCGGATCTGCGAGTTCACGTCGGCGAAATCGTCCGCCGTCAGCAGCGTCACCTCGGTAGGGTCCTCGTGTTCGAGTCCCCGAAACGGCTGGACGTGAATCGTGTCGCCGGGATCCAGTTCGTCGAGTTCGCGCATGCCCTCGGGCGTCCGGAACGGGTGGTCACCCGTCGCCTCGATTCGTTCGCCCGTCGCCGTCTCGACCTCGTAGACGGCCCGTTCGTCCGATTGGGTGAACAGGCGGATCGGCGACTCGACGAGTTCGTCGCCTGCTACCCTCGCACGCTCGTCCTCGAACCGCGATTCGAGGTCGGCAATCTCCATCCGCCGGCCGAAGGAGAGTCGAACCTCGGTGTGGCCCGGGAGGCAATTGATGTCATAGCCGACCGCTCCGGGACTGATACAGCCGTTTTCGGCATCGAGGGCCGCGACCCCGCCGACCGGGAAGCCATACCCCTGGTGGCCGTCGGGCATGCAGATGGCGTACTTGTGGATGCCCGGGAGGTGGGTCGTGTTCCGCAGCTGCTGGAGGGTCTTGTCCTCCTTGATTTCCTCAAGGAGACGTTCGCTGGCGAGGACGCGCGCAGGTGCGCGCATCTCGCCCGACTGTGGGATCTCCCAGACGTAGTCCCGGATCTTCTCGAGCGTGACGGAGCCGGCGTCGAACGTGGTCATGTGAGACATTCCGCCGGCGATGGAAAAGAAGGTTGTCGTGCCGACCGGATCTTGAACGAATCGTGACCGGGTGGATAGACTGGCTGGTTCCCGAGCAACGAGGGCGACGCCGACGTGGAAAATCAGAGGGAGACGGTGACGACCTGGCAGTCGAGGCCGTCCTGGAGGTAGCGTTCGATGTCGGGGTCGTCGATGAGCCGGCGGACCATCCGTCGCCACCGCCCCGCCTGCTTCTGCCCGATGACGACCACGTCCGCCCCCTCGGCGGCCACCTCATCGAGGATGGTTTCCTCGACGAGCAGCCCCTTCCGGACGACGTACCGGGTGTCGGACAGTGAGTCGAACGCCTCCTCGACGGCCGCCTTGAGCTGGCGCCGGGTGACGCTGCCCTCCTCCTGGTAGAGGTTCACGTGGAGGACCGTGAGCGCGGCGTCCCGTTCCCGGGCGATGTCGATGGCCTCGGCGAGCGTGGCCCGGGACTGCTCGGTCAGCGGGTACCGGACCGGCACGACGACCTGTGTCATCACCGGAGTGTCGTCCCCACCACACGTGAACCTTTCCACCCGAGCGGGGCCGAACACGCCACGCATATGCCCGTCGCCGGCCAATCGCCCGCCATGGCGACAGTCGCGGGACCGGATGGAACCGACCTGTACGTCGACCGCACCGGCGGCAAACGCGGCGAGAAGGGACCGTTCCACGTGGTCTACGCCGACGGCGACCGGTCGACGCGGTGGGGGTCTCTGTGTGCCAACTGCGGGACGCTCGACAACGCCGTCGACACGATGGGCCGCGTGCAGTGCAACGAGTGTAGCAACCGCACGAAAGCCGAAGAGTGGGACGCCGCCCACGAGTGACGGATTCCTGTCGTATCAGCGTCAGTCAGATACGCTTAAGAGCCGACCCGTGGTACTCTGTGGTGGATGGGAACTGTTACCAGTTCACTCAGACAGCAGGCCCGGACGATCTTCAGCGACCTCGGATACAGCGTCTCCGCGGCGGGAGGGACGTTGCGCGCGACGCGGAAGTGGCGCGTCGTCGAAGTGACGCCGATGGCCGAACCCCGCGACCCGCCGACGTCGGGGGATCTGCGGTGTTTCGTCACCTGGACCGAGCGCGTCCCCGCACTCGAACGCCGCTTACAGCGGGCCGACCTCGACTACGAGTGGGCCATCATCGGCGTCGACGGCGACGGCGACTACGAGGTGGCACAGCCGCTCCGCGCGTGACGGAATCACCACACTGCGGCCGGCCGTGGCTGCGAGTGTCACTCACGCGAGGTTTATAGGGACACGCGACGTAGCGAGGGGTATGTTCCTCGGTCACGGCCTGGCAGCGTTCGCCATCGCGGCCAGCGTCGCCGCCAGACGTGGCGGGAG
>PXSG01000099.1:0-5249 GCA_003023485.1 Halobacteriales archaeon SW_10_68_16 | reverse complement strand
AGTACTCGTCGGACGCAGTCGAATGGCTGGAGAAGGCCGACCCCGACGCCAGAGAAGGTGCGGAAGAAACTCGAGCAGGCAGCCGACTTTCCCGACCACTTTCTCCAACGGCTCTCGGGGCGAGGGACGTACAAACTGCGAGCGGGGCAGTACCGGGTCGAAATCGACTGGCGACGTAATGAAAATCCGGAGGTCTTGTTTGTCAGAAAAATCGGTCACCGTGATGGATTCTATGACTGACTACCACGATGTCGGCCTTCCTGCTCGGAATCGGTCAAGAGCCCCCGAGTAATCCGGTCGGCTTTTCACCGACCGCCGGTAACCGCCTGGCGATGGTCCTCCAGCTGGTGACGACGCTCGCTGCCGGCGTCGTCTTCGGACTCGCACTCGCGGCCCCGCCGGGGCCGATGAACGCCATCATCGCCGAGGAGAGCGTCCTCCGCGGGTGGCTCGCGGGGTTCACGGCCGGCCTCGGCGCGATGTCCGCCGATTTCTGTTTCTTCCTCCTGATGCTGTACTTCGCGTACGGGGTCGCACGCGACGTGCGGGCGACCCTGGCACCCGAGGGGGAGGCCGAGGGGGAGAGCAAGGGCTTCCGGAAGGCGTTCGTGCTGGCGTTGACCAACCCCTACCAGATCCTCTTCTGGCTGACTGTCGGCGTCGGACTCCTCAGGGAGGGGAGCCACGACCTGCTGGCCGAGACGCCCTACCTCGGGGACGCGCTGGCCGGGACGCTGATCGTCCAGACGGGGAGCGCGGCGCTGATCGTCGGGCTGTTCGGTGGCATCGTCGTCTGGATCGTCGGCTTCCCGGCGGCGCTCGTGGCCGCGGGCCGGCGCGTTGACGAACTCACACCTGTCGTCGCCGTCGTCAGCGCGTTGGTGCTGGGGGGTTTTGGCGTCGCCTTCCTCTACGACGCCGCGACGACGCTACTCTAGGTCGATGCCGGCGACTTCCTCCTCCAGCCACTCCTGCAGCCAGCGCACCCGCTTGATGCGACGGTGGGCGATGTCCAGCGCGGCCCGGCTCTCGACGCGGTCGCGGGCGTCCTGGCCGCGCTCGACGACGCGGCCGACCATCTCGGCGGCGTCCATGTGCGTGCGGGCCTCGTACAGGTACTCGCGGGCGATGCGGGCACCCTCCTCGGCGTGGACGTCCTGGTCGACCTCGAGTTTGGCGATGTCGTGAAAGAGGGCCGCCACCCGCGTCACGTCGACGTTGGCACCCTCGGCGCGGGCGATCTCCCCGGCGAGGTCGACGACGTTGCGGATGTGGTTGAACCGGTAGGCTGCGGAGTGCCAGGGGTACCACCGCATCCGGCCCCCCTCGTCGTCGTTCTCGACGCTTGCGGCGAGGTAGTCGTGGACGAACTCCTCCATCGCCGCGAACTCCTCGGGGGAGACTGGCGACTCCTGTATCTCAACACCCACAGCACCACCTCCTCCACGTGGGGCGGACGTTGGTCATCTTACTCGAAAAACGTGAGTTCGGGTCTTTAGCGTTACGACACGAGAGGACGGAGAATGCCTGCCGGCCTGTGGGGTCCGGGAGGCCGGCCGGCGAGACCACACACGACGGACTGGCTCACGAGGCTGTACCCCTTCCGATGCGAGTATTGTCGTCGCTGATTTCATTTCCGACTGTTTCTCGACGTTTTCGTTGTGTACTCGGATATACTTAAGACTTTTTCCGAATGATTGTTTGTATTTGGATGGCAAAGGTTGACGCTTTCGAAACGTTTGACGAGGTACGTCGACGTATGGACTGGCGTATCGAGGGGTGCCATGGCGACGGACTGCGTACGTTTATGCTGCCAGGCGGCCAACGTCCGGGTATGGAGATCCGAGAAGCGCGGCCGGGAGACAGGCCCGCCATCAGGGACGTCGCGCGCCGGTCGATGCAGGCATCTTACTCGCTGGACCCGACGGCCATCGTCGTCGCCATCGAGGAGTGGTACGACGAGAACCGCCTCAAGGACATGCTCAACGACGACGACAAACTCCTGCTCGTGGTGGACGTCGACGACCAGGTCGTCGCCTTCTCGGACAGCGTCCGCACGGGCGAGGCCACCGCCGAAATCCTCTGGCTGCACGTCGACCCCGACTACCGCGGCGAGGACTACGGCGAGAAACTCTTCGAGGCGACCCGCAACCACCTCCGGACCATCGGGGCGAGTAACCTCCGGGGGCGCGTCCTCGCGGACAACGCCGGCGGCAACGCCTTCTACGAGCGCCAGGGCCTCGTGAAGGTCGGGGAAGCCGAGGTCGAGATCGACGGCACGCCGTACCTCGAGAACGTCTACGCAGAGGTCGAGGCCGAGCGCATGGAGGAACTCGAACTCGAGGACGGCACGACCGTCTACGTCGACCACGAGAACGAGGAGATCGGTTCAGTCGGCGAGTTCCACGTCGTCTACACCGACCGGAGCGCCGAGGAGATCTACGGGTACTGGTGTGCCAAGTGCGAGTCCTTCGCCAACGCCATGGACGCGATGGGACGCATCCAGTGTGACGAGTGTGGCAACGCCCGCAAGCCGACACGGTGGGACGCCGCCTACATGTGAAACCCGGCGAGCGGGCCTGCCGTAAGGGTCAACGGCTCGGGACGTGCTGCCGCCGGACGAACCGACCGACGCGTACTTGCGCCCGGCCCCACTCGCGGGGCGCATGGACGAGACCTACGAGGCCGTCGAGATCGGGCAGGTCCACGAGTACGGCACCTGCGAGGTTACCCGCGAGGAGATCGTCGCCTTCGCCGAGCAGTACGACCCCCAGCCCTTCCACGTCGACCCCGAGGCGGCCAGGGAGTCGATGTTCGGCGGCCTGGTCGCCAGCGGCTGGCACACCTGCGCGATGACGACGCGCCTGCTCGTGGACAACTACCTCAACGAGTCGGGCGGGCTGGGCTCGCCCGGCATCGAGTCGCTCCGCTTTCCCAACCCCGTCTATCCCGGCGACGCACTCTCGGTGCGGACCGAACACACCGCGAAGGAGACGTGGGACGAGAGCCGGGGCGTCGCCTACATCGACGTCACGACCCACAACCAAGACGACGAAATGGTCCTCACCATGGAGGCGATGTTGCTGTACCCGCGCGAGGGGTGAGCAGGGGGTGCGAGGGAGAGTAGACGAGAGCAGAGCGCAAAACGACGCCGGTCCGTCGTGTAATCCGCTGGCACAGTGTAGTAACTACTATTTGCCCGCACTCCCAGGCTCCGGTGTATGAGTGGATACGACAGAGGCACCGTCGAGGACTTCGGCCGGTGGCGGGACTTCTCGGCCGGCATGTGGGCCTGGGTCTTCCACAAGTTCACGGGCTGGGTGCTCGTGGGCTACCTGTTCACCCACATCGCCGTGCTGAGCACCGCCACGGGCGGGGCCGACCTCTATACGGGCACGCTCCAGGGGCTGGAGGCGCTGCTCGTGGTGCGCTTTCTCGAGGTTGGACTGCTCGCGGTCGCGGTGTTTCACATCCTCAACGGCATCCGCCTTTTGTTCGTCGACCTGGGCGTCGGGCTCGAACGACAGGACGCGAGCTTCTACGCGTCGCTACTGTTGACCGGTGCCATCGTGGTCGCGAGCGTCCCCACCTTCCTGGGAGGTGCCCTGTAGATGGCCGAGCACTACTCCTCGTTCGACCGCGGCGGTCGCATGTGGCTGTTCCAGCGCCTCACCGCGGTCTTCCTCATCGGCGTGCTGGCCTTCCACTTCGTCCTGTTGCACTTCGTCAACCACGCCGCCGAGATCACCTTCATGGGCACGCAGGCCCGGATGAGCCAGCTGGGCTACTTCGCGACGATGTGGCTGTTCCTCGTGACCGCCACCTTCCACGGCGTCAACGGCGTCTACAACGCCTTCCTCAACATGGGCCTGGAGGGCACCCAGAAGAAGGCCGTCGGTGCCGTCCTCGCGGTCGCCGGTATCGCACTGATCGTCCAGGGAACGCGCGTCGCACTCGCCATGACCAACCTCCTATGAGCACGCAACTCGAGCAGAAAGAGGCCGAGACCGAAGCGGAAGAAACCGAATCCGAACGCGAGGGGCCCTCGCCGGGCGAGCGGCGCCGCGCGGAGAAGCGGGCCCGCGCCGAGGAACGGGCACAGCGCGTCGAGGCGGAACTCGACGATGCCGACGAGACGGTCCGCATCAAGGTCTTCCGGTACGACCCCGAAATCGAGGACAAGGCGGAACCCCGCTTCGACACGTTCGCCGTCCCCTTCTACAAGGGGATGACCGTCCTCGACGCGCTCATCTACGCCCGGGACCACTACGACTCGTCGCTGACCTTCCGCCACTCCTGCCAGCAGGCCGTCTGTGGCTCCGACGCCTTCTTCGTCAACGGCAGCCAGCGGCTGGGCTGCAAGACCCAGCTGGCGGACATGGAGGAGCCGGTGCGGGTCGAACCGCTGCCCCACCAAGACGTCGTCAAGGACCTCGTGGTCGACATGGAGCACTTCTACGAGCAGATGCACGCCGTCGAGCCCTTCTTCGACGCCGACGAACTGCCCGACGGCGACCGCGAGGAACAGCGCCAGTCGCCCGAGAACCGCGAGAAGGTGAAGCTCTCGACGCGGTGTATCTGGTGTGGCGCCTGCACGTCCTCCTGTAACATCGCAGCCGGGGACAACCAGTATCTCGGCCCGGCGGCCATCAACGAGGCCTACCGCTTTGCGATGGACGAACGCGAGGGCGAGAGCCGCAAGCAGGAACGGCTCCGCATCGTCGAACAGGAACACGGTGTCTGGCGGTGTCAGACCCAGTTTTCCTGTACGGAGGTGTGCCCGAAGGACATCCCCCTGACCGAGCACATCCAGGAGCTGAAACGCGAGTCGGTGAAGAACAACCTCAAGTTTTGGTAGTCAAAGGATAGCCAAACCCACTCCGGCCCACTCACCACCATCCAACAACCCACCGAATCCACCACCATGCACGAACACGACGTCATCGTGGTCGGCGCGGGCGGCGCCGGCCTCAGAGCGGCCATCGCAGCGCACGAACACGGGGCGGACGTCGCCCTCGTGACGAAACTCCACCCGGTGCGCTCACACACCGGCGCGGCCGAGGGCGGCATCAACGCCGCGCTCCACGAGGAGGACTCCTGGGAGCTACACGCCTACGACACGATGAAGGGCTCCGATTATCTCGGCGACGCCCCCGCCATCGACACCTTCGCCAAGGACGCCCCCGACGAGGTCATCCAGCTCGAACACTGGGGGATGCCTTTCTCCCGCGAGGAGGACGGCACCGTCT
>PXSG01000098.1:10881-24190 GCA_003023485.1 Halobacteriales archaeon SW_10_68_16 | reverse complement strand
CACCGGCGACACCCGTCCCTGTGAGGGGGTCATCGCCGCCGCGACGGACGCGGACCTGCTGATCCACGACGGGACCTTCGCCGACGACCGGGCCGAGAGTGCCCGGAAGACCGCCCACGCGACCGCCCGCGAGGCCGCCGCGGTGGCCAACCGCGCCGGCGCCAAACGCCTCGCCCTGACGCACATCTCCTCGCGGTACGCCGGCGACGGGTGGCAACGACTGGAGGAGGAGGCCCGGGAGGCCTTCGAGGGCGAGTGCGCGTTCGTCGCCCACGACGGCACGGTCGCCGAGGTGCCGTTTCCCGATTCGGACCGGTCCTTTTCGCTCTCCTCGGCCGAGCGGTGACCGACTGGCTCGCTGTTCCCGGCAGAACGGTGCGAGCGACCGGTACTGTTTTCAGCCGGCCAGTGCGAGACAGAGTGGCATGGTTCGGACGACACCCGACCAGCGGCCTGCTCCGACACGGCGACAGCCCCGCCGACCGCGCGACGCCGCACAGCGACCGCTCCACCCGACGGGAGGTGTCCGCCGGTGACGCTGACCCACGAGGAGTGGAGCGCCCGGCAGACGACAACCACCCTCGCGGTCGACGGCCACGACCTCCCGGTCGCCTACTACGAGGCGGGGGCGGACAACGACGGCCCGCCGGTTGCCTTCCTGCATGGAATCCCGACGTGGTCGTACCTCTGGCGACCCGTCGCCCCGGCACTCGCGGCCGACCGGCACGTCGTCGTGCCGGACCTCCTCGGGTACGGCAACTCCGCGATGGCCGACGGCTTCGACCGCTCGATCCGCGCCCAGGAGGCGATGGTCGATGCGCTGCTCGATTCCCTCGGTACCGACACGGCGTCGCTGGTGGCCCACGACATCGGCGGCGGGACCGCACTCAGGCTGGCGGCCCACCAGCCCGACCGGATCGACCGGCTCGTCCTCTCGAACGCCGCCTGCTACGACTCCTGGCCGGTGGAGTTCATCCACGGGCTCGGGCTCCCGGGGATGGCCGACGAGCTGGCCGACGACGAGACCCTGGAGGAGAAACTGTCGTTCGTCTTCGACTCGGGCCTGTACGGCGATCCCGACGACCACGCCGAGTTCTGCGAGGGGATGCGCGCGCCCTGGCAGCCCGCCGAGGCCCGCGTCTCGCTCGTGCGCACCGCCATCGCGACCAACACCAGCCACACGACCGAACTCGACTACGGTGCCGTCTCGGCCGAGACGCTGCTGCTGTGGGGTGCCGACGACGTGTTGCAGTCGCTGGACTACGCACAGCGGCTGCAGGAGGACCTGGGCGGCCAGACGGATCTGGTCCCGCTGGAAGAGGCCTACCACTGGGTCGTCGAGGACCGCCCCGACGCATACCGGGAGCACGTCGTCGACTTTCTCAGAACCCCATGACGGCGTCCTCGGTGACGACCGAATCGAGCAGGCGCGTCGGCGTCGCGTCGTACCCCGGATTCGCGACCTCGAAGCCCTCGACGGGTTCGTGCATCATCTCCGAGGCGGGCCGGTAGTCGTTCCGGAAACTGAACCCGCTGCCGATGAACTTCGAGGACGACCCCACGACCGTCACCGGCACGCCCACGTCGTCGGCAGTCGCGGCGATCGGGTAGGTACCGATCCGGTTGTAGACGGTGTCGTCGACCAGGCAGTTCATCCCGAGGAAGACCCGGTCACACTCCGGGAGGAAGTGCCCGGCGGCGCTGTCGACGATGAGCGTCACGTCCACACCCTCCCGGGGCCCGAGTTGGCGAGCGGTGCGCCGCCCCAGAAAGCGTGGCCGTGCCTCGGTCACGTAGACGTCGAACGCCGTGCCGGCCTCGAGTGCGGCCTCGAAGGCCGCCATCACCGTCGAGGAGTTCTCGTGGGTCAGCAGTGTGTCGCCGTCCTCGATCAACTCGGCCGCCCGCTCGCCGGCGCGGCGCTTGCTCGACTCGATTTCCTCCACGACCTCATCGACCACCGTGCGCAACCGCTCTTTGGCCTCGGCGACGGTCTCGGCGTCGGACTCCGTGACTTCCTCGACGATGCGTTGCTGTGAGGTGTACAGGGGCGCGTGGGAGCGTTTCGCGCGCTGGAGGGCGCGGCTGTGCTGCTCGACGAGGCGGGAGAACTCGTCGAGGCTGGCCACCTCCTCCCCGGCCAGACTCCCCAGCGCCTCGGCGGCCTTCACCGCGACGACCGAGGAGCTCTGGGTCTGCATCTGCTCGATCTCCGCCACCGTTTCGTCGATCATACCCGCCACTCCGGGGGCCACCGTCATGAACGCCCCGTCCCCGACCGGTCGTTTTTTTATCACGTGGACGGTAGCACCAGTAACAAAACACACATGGACATCGACGCGCGGATCGAGCGACGCCGACGTCGGGATGGTCGCCCGCGCCTGCTCCAGGACTACCAGGCCCTCTCGCCGGTCGCACACGTCGACGAGCCCTCCGACCGCGGGCCGGTCCTGGAGCGGTTACTGGACTACCTCGACCCAGTATTCGACGGCCAGTTACCCCCGAACGCGTACGTCCACGGTCCCTTCGGCGCCGGGAAGTCGGCCGTCGTGACGGCGCTCTTTGCCCACCTGGGGCGGCTCTCGACGGAGACGCGGTCGGTGATCCACACCAGCACCCGGACCGCCTCGCCGACGGCTCCGGGGTTCGTCTACGTGGACCTGCGGGGCAAGACCAGCCCCTTTGCCTTCTACCACAGCGTCCTCGACGCCCTGGTCGAGGATCCGGTCCCCGAACACGGCATCAGCACCGGGGACCTCCGCGACCGCCTCCACGACCTCCTGGGCGGGTCGCGGGCGGGCGTCGTCGTCGCCGTCGATCACGTCGACGAACCCGAGAGCGTCGCCCCCGAGCGACTGGTCGAACTGTTCGCCGGCCTCCCGAGCAACGCGAGCTGGCTGGCGGTCGGGCGCAGCGACCCCCCGGAGGTGGCGCTGACCGAGTACACCGGGTCGACGATCCACATCGAACCCTACCGCCGGCAGACACTCGTCGACGCGGTGATGGCCCGCGCCTCCGAGGGACTTGCCCAGCAGGCACTCGACCACGGGCTGATCCGCCGGATCGCGGAGTGGGCCGAGGGCAACGCCCACCACGCGCTCCAGGCGCTGTTCGTCGCCGCCGACCGCGCCGACCGGGCCGAGCGGTCCAGACTCACCGACGACGACGTCACCGCGGCCATCGAGGAGATCCCCTGGCCCGCGGTTTCGCTGGGCCGCGTGCTCGCGCTCCCGGCGAACAAGCAGCTCGTCCTTCGGGAACTGGTCGACCTCGACGCCGAGGAGCGCGTCTCGGTCACCGCGACGACGGAAGCGATCAGTTCCGAGCCGTCAGTCGATCTCTCGTCCAGCACTGTCAAGCGGTTCCTCTACGAGATGGCCGAGGTGGGTATCGTCGAGCGTGTCCAGTCCGAGATGCAGGACGGGAAGGGTCGCCCCCCGAGCCGCGTGGAGTTGCGGTTCGCACCGACCGCCTTCCGCCGCCTGTACGATCTCCAATGACGGGAGAGCACGTCGAACCCGGCGACGAGGTCCGCCTGGCCTACGTCGGTCGCTTCGAGGACGGGAGCGTGTTCGCGGCCTCCCGGGACGAGGTCGCTCGGGAGGCGGGCCTGGGGCCCGCGGAGGCGGCGGGGACGCCACTGTCCTTCACCGTCGGGGACGGCGAGGTCATCGAGGGGCTCGACGAGGCCGTCCGCGGGCTGGCAGTCGGCGAGGAGACCACGATCCGGGTCCCCCCGGCGAAGGGCTACGGCGAGTACGACCCCGACCGCGTCCGGGAGTACGGCCCCGGGACGTTCGAGGCGATGGTCGGGCACGCCCCCGAGATCGGCGACCACGTCGAGGCGTCCAACGGCCTCCACGGGGACGTGACCGCCGTCACCGACGACGCCGTCGAGGTCGACTTCAACCACGAACTCGCGGGGCAGACGCTGGTCTTCGAGATCCGCGTCCTGGGGGTGACATGATCGCCACTCCCCGACGCTCGCTGGCCGCCATCCGGCGTGGTGTCGACCCGGGCACGGTGGACGGTCGACGTTCCGGGATGCGTAGCCGTACGGGTATTTATATAGATACGGGCGCAACTAGGGACATCGTATCGAGGGCACGGCAGTGACAATGGAGCGGGCGTACATCGGTGTCGTCGACCAGGGGACCACGGGCACGCGCTTCATGGTCTTCGACCGCGGCGGCCGGGTCGTCGCCAGCGCCTACGAGCGACACGAACAGCGCTGTCCCCGGCCGGGCTGGGTCGAGCACGACCCCGTCGAGATCTGGGAGAACGTCACCCGGGCGATCACGCGCGGGCTCTCGACGGGAGCCGGTCTGTGACGCGCTGGTCTGGCTCGACCGCCGGACGGCCGACCGCTGCGAGGAACGCAAGGCCGCCGGCGAGGCCGAGTGGATCCGGGCGAAGACCGGCCTCGAAGTCGACGCCTACTTTTCGGCGCCAAAACTCGAGTGGATCCTCGACAACGCCGACCCGATCGAGGCCGACCCCGGCCGCGAAGACGTCCGGGACCGCGCCGAGGCCGGGGAGGTGCTGTTCGGGACCGTCGACTCCTGGCTGGTCTACAACCTCACCGGCGAGCACGTCACCGACGTGACCAACGCCTCCCGGACTTTGCTGTTCGACATCCACGACCTGGCGTGGGACGACGACCTGCTGGCGGAATTCGACGTGCCGGCGGCGATGCTCCCGGAGGTCCGTCCCTCCAGCGACGAGGCAACCTACGGGTCGACGGACCCCGAGGACTTCCTGGGTGCCGAGGTACCCGTCACGGGCGCGCTGGGCGACCAGCAGGCCGCGCTGATCGGCCAGACCTGCTTCGAGGTGGGCGAGGTCAAGAATACCTACGGGACGGGCGCGTTCTGCCTGATGCACACCGGCACCGAGGCCGTCGAGTCCGACAACGGCCTGCTGACGACCGTCGGGTTCCAGCGCTCGGGCGAACCCGTCCAGTACGCGCTGGAGGGGACCATCTTCATGACGGGTGCCGCCATCGAGTGGCTCGAAGATGTCGGGTTCGTCGACGACCCCGCCGACTCGGCACGGCTGGCACATTCGGTCGACGCGGCCGAGGGGGTGTGTGTCGTCCCGCCCTTCACCGGACTGGGGACGCCCCACTGGGACGGCCACGCAAGCGGCGTGATCATGGGGATCACTCGCGGGACGCGGGCCGGCCACATCGTCCGCGCGACGCTGGAGTCCATCGCCTGCCAGACGCGCAACGTCGTCGAGGCCATGGAGGCCGACACCGGGCGCGACGTCGGGTGTCTCCGCGTCGACGGCGGCGCCGTGAAGAACGACTTCCTCTGTCAGTTGCAGGCGGACATCATCGGGACCGACATCGCGCGCCCGGTCGTCGACGAAACGACCGCCCTGGGGGCCGCCTACGCCGCCGGCCTCGCGGTCGGCTACTGGGACTCGCTGGCGGAACTGCGCGACCACTGGCGGGCCGACCGGACGTTCACGCCCGATGCCGACCGCGAGGACGCCGACCGGACGTACGGCCGCTGGGTCGAGGCCGTCGAGTCGGCCCGCGACTGGGAACGGGGCGGGTAGGGACGACCGGGAACCGACACGCGAGAATTTCCACCTTCGATTCCGGCGACGGACCGCTGAATCCGGTGATCAGGCGTTGACCCGTTCGAGATACTCGTTGACGACGATGCGGCCACGCGCCGTGAGGACGGGGCCGTTCTCGCCGGACTCGACGAGTCCCTTCTCGTGGAGGGCATGCAGGATGCGCCTGACGCGCTCCGGATCGGTGTCGAGGACGCTCGGCAGTGAGACGTCCATGTCGCCGGCCGAGTAGAGGGTGGTCAGCATCTCCGTCTCGGGTTCCGAGAGGTGCAACTCCGCGAGGGAGTCGATGACGGCCCCGTACTCCTGGCGGAGGAACCGCCCGAGGATGGACAGTTTTCGGGACGACTCCGTCGCCGCCACGGTGGTCAGGGCCGTCCCGTCGTCGACGTGGCTCACCACGAGGACGGGGCGGTCCTCGCCGTCGATGGTCCGGTGCTGGCGGTCGAAGTCGACCACCGCTGCCAGCGGGACCGTCACCGGCCCCTCGTCGGTCCCGACGGTCGCCGCCCGCCGGGCGTTCCCGTCCCGGTAGGCCACCGTCAGGGGCGCCCCGGGCAGCGGGTCGAACAGGTTCGGGACACCCCTGGTCACGTCCAGCACCGCGGACAGGGGGATCGACAGCGTGTCGCCCTCGCCTGCCGCCAGCACGAGCGCCGACTCGTTCAGGAGCACCCGCGCCTCGGTGCCCTCCTCCCAGTCCTTCGTCTCGACGCTCACCCGGGCGGTGAAGTCGGCGAGGACCGATGACATGCCACTGATACCACAGGGACGGAGAACCGTCTTGAAGGTTTCGTGCTGTGGCAGGCGAACGGCCGTTCCCGGACCTTGCGTGTTCGCCGCGTGACCTGCCGGTGGCGGGCACGACGGTCACCGATACGCCGACAGTGCCAGCCACCGAACGACCGCCGGGCAGCTGTTTTCCGGGAAGTTACGCGAGGTGGTCCAGGACGCCTCCGGTCGTTCCGGGGACCGGTTCGGGGGCGGCGCCGGCCTCGACGGCCGCGTCGGGGTCCTTGAGGAGGTGTCCCGTCGTGAGACAGACCACCTGTTCCCCGGCGTCCACGACACCTTTCTCGCGGAGTTTCCGCAGGCCAGCCAGCGAGGCTGCGGAGGCGGGTTCGACACCGACGCCCTCCGCCGCGAGGTCCCGCTGGGCGCGGGTGATCGCGTCGTCGCTCACCGCGACGGCGGTCCCGCCGGTCTCGCGGATGCCCGGCAACGCTTTGGGCGCGTTGACGGGGTTGCCGATGCGGATGGCCGTCGCGCGGGTCTCGACGTCGTCCCAGCGCTCGATGGCGTCCCAGCCACGCTCGATGGCCTCGACCATCGGCGCCGACCCCGCGGCCTGGACGCCGGTCAGCATGGGGACCTCGCCTTCGTCGAGTGCGCCGCTCTCGACCAGTTCGCGGAAGCACTTGTACAGCGCCGCGGTGTTGCCGGCGTTGCCCACCGGGAGGACCACCCGGTCCGGGTAGGCACCCTCCTCGTCGCGGAACTGCTCCAAGATCTCCAGCCCGATGGTCTTCTGGCCCTCCAGGCGGAACGGGTTGAGGGAGTTCAGCAGGTACGCCTCCCCTCGACCGGCGAGGTCCTGGACGATGTCGAGACAGGTGTCGAAGTTGCCGTCGACCTCGAGGATGCGCGCGCCGTGGAGGCTGGCCTGGGCGATCTTGCCGGCGGCGACCTTCCCCCGGGGCAAGAGGACGAGCGTCTCCAAGCCGGCGCGGGCGCCGTAGGCCGCCAGGGCGGCGCTCGTGTTGCCCGTGGAGGCACACGCCAGTCGGTCGACGCCGACCTCTCGGGCCACGCGGACGCCGACGGTCATGCCGCGGTCCTTGAAACTCCCGGTGGGGTTCATCCCCTCGTGTTTGACCCGCAGCCGGTCGACGCCCGTTTCGGCTTCCAGGCGGGGGACCTCGTGGAGCGGGGTGTCACCCTCGGGTAGCGAGACGCCAGACTCGAAGGGGAGCGCGTCGGCGTAGCGCCAGACGCCCCGCCCCTCGAAGTCCTCCCACGTCGGGAGGTCGGCGTACCGCACCTCCAGCAGACTCCCGCACTCGTCGCAGGTGTAGCGGACGGCCGCGAAGGGCGCGAACGTCTCCCCGCACGCGATGCAGGTCAGCCAGACGCCGTCGGTCGCACAGGCCGGCGCCTCCGCAGCGAAGTCGAGGTGACTCATTGTCGGGGGAACGAACCCCCCGGGGAAAAGTGAGTCGGTCGTCCGCCCGGACTTACACGAGCGTTTATGCCGGAAGCCGCGACCAGCCCTGCGCGTGCGCTGACGAACGGCCGCGAAGCAGACAGCGGGCGTGCGGGACACCGCTTCGCGGGCAGATGGTCCCGCCTGTTCGCCTCCTCTCAGGCCGAGTCGCATTACGGCGTCGCGTCGTCTGCCCCGAACTCGTCGATCCGCTCGTGGACGTACTCGGCCCACGCGTCCAGCGTCTCGTGCATCAGGTCGCGGGCCTCTGCCAGCGGCGTCGCGGAGTACTGGTAGACGTGGCCGCCGCCATCAAGCAGGCGGCGCTGGCGCTCGGCCAGCCCCTTCTCGCGCAGCGTCGACAGCGACCGGTTGACGTTGCTCCGGTCGCGGTCGAGTTCCTCGGCCAGTTCCTCGACGGTACTCCCGGGGTTGTCCAGCAGTATCTGGTAGGTCCGTGCTTCGTGGCGCTGGATGCCGAACACACAGGTCAGCACGTCCGCGAAGCTGGGCTCCTCGTCGAGCATGAGTTCCCGAAACCGGTCCGGAGAGGGGTCGGGCGTCGGGTCGGCGGCTGTCATGCCTCCCCGTTGTGCCCCCGACAGAATAAAGACCCGCGTTACGCTGGACTCACTCCCCGCTGTAGCCCTGTTTGACGAGACACTCGCGCATCTCCTCGGCCGACTCGTGTTTGTGTAGCCGCGTCGGCGTATCACAGTAGTAGGTGTCCCCGTCGTGGCGCAGCGTCACTTCGTGTTCGGAGCCCAGAAACTCCGTCTTGACGACGACCCGGTTCCCTCCCTGGAGCGTCTCCAGTAACTCCTCTGTCCCCATCTCGCCGGCCTCGATGACGAGCGGTTCGGTCATTCGCGTGCGGCTACTCCCGCCCGGATAATCAGTGTTCGCTTCGCTCGGCGCTCGTCCGCGCGTGGCACACGTACGCGCAGACGGAACGGATTGATATATTACGAAATATCGAAGAATTTATTTATATACTTATATCGGAACAAAAACTCACGGGACACGTGCGACCCGGCCGGGCACACGAGATACGCCTTTTCCACCCACCGGAGTAGGGTCGCCTGCATGGACGCAAACAGGCGTACGTTCCTCCAGCTCGGGAGTCTCGCGGCCGTCGGATCGCTCGCAGGATGTCTGTTCGGTAGTCCGGGAAACGGTGGCGGTGCAGCCGACTCGTCCACCTCGACGCCGTCCCCGACAGCGACGGCGACACCGACACCGGAACCGGCCTCATTCGACTACGGCAACTGGTTCGCGGACACGGACAACTTCGACGGCACGGTGGACGCGCGCGGCCAGAGCGAGGTGACCGTCGCGGTGGGTGCCGAGGGCAACGGCGGTGCCCTCGCGTTCGACCCGCCGGCGATCCACGTCGACCCGGGGACGACCGTCGTCTGGGAGTGGACCGGGAACGGCGGCACCCACAACGTCGTCGAACTCGACGAGTCCTTCGCCAGCGGTGATCCGGTCGAGGACGCGGGAACCACCTTCGAACGGACCTTCGAGGAGCAGGGAATGTACAAGTACTACTGTAGCCCCCACCGGAGCCTCGGCATGAAGGGTGCCGTCGTCGTCGGGAATCCGGACGTATCCGGCAGCGACACTGCCCAGGAGTACGGCTGGGAGGCTGCGACCTTCGACGCGTACTGGTATTCGCTGTACAACATGAGTACCAACATCGCGATGAGCGCCAATGGGATCGTCTTCCCCGCGACAGAGAACCAGCAGGAAACCTTCCAGCAGCGGTTCCCCGAGATGCTCGCCGCCGCCGACCAGCCCGGCCCGCCCGTCAAGGACCCCAACCTCAACATGGCGCCGTTCACTGAAGGGGACCCCTCCTTCACCCAAAAGCCGGTTCTGGAGGGCGAGGACGGCCGGCCGGACGCGTCGACCCTGCAGTGGGACAAATCGAAATCGTCGATGACGGTCAGTCCGCAGTCGCTGGCCTGGACCCACATGAAGGGGGCGACGTGGGCGAAGAACTTCGAGAACCACTTCGACATCTTGCCGGACTCGCTGGCCGCGGAGTTCCGGTCAATGGTGCTCTCGACGCTGGCCCAGGTCGGCACCGCCTTCGCGCTCGTCGAGGGGAACCTCCGCTTGAACGACGAGAACATGCTGCTCGCGCCGGCGTTCCGGCCCGGCGAGGGCATCGTCAAGGAGACGCCCCGGCCGCTGGATCACAGCGCAATGGTGTGGTTCCTCTCGGAGTTGCGGAGCCTCGCCCACGGCGGCTGGTTCGGCTACGAGAACCCCGAACCGCTCATTCCGCCGGCGAACGTCCAGCAACTCACCGACGGCATGGCGAAGACGACGATGAACGCGTTCCCGCCGTCGGACATCGTCGAATCGGGGTCGACCCGCGATGTCGGCGAGATGCTCGGGGCCGTCGGCTACTACGGCCTCCAGGCGGGGGGCGACGACCTGGCCGGGATGGCTGCCGACTACGCCAACAGCCTGGCCGACCTCGTCGCCGAGGCCACCGACGGGAACGGCCGCGTCGGTGACGGCGCGGCAAACCAGGCTGCGACCCAGGGCATCGTCGCCCAGGGCCTGCTGTGGGCCTCACAAGTCGACGGTGTCGACCGCTCGGACCTGGCGTCGAACGTGGTGGGGTACATGACCGACGAACTGTGGGACGGCGACGCCGGCACGTTCGCCTCCGGCACCGACGACGATGTCTACACCATCACCGCCCGCGACGCCGGGGACATCACCGGCGGCCTGAACGCCGCCGAGGCGGTGCTCGGTCGGTCGGACCTGCGGGACGTGTTCGTCCGCTTTTTCGACGGGACGTTCAACACCGGTCGCCTCCAGCGTGCCCAGCGGCCGCCGTCGGTCAACGACCGCGAGAACGAACCGTCCCTGCCGCCGAAGGCCGGGGGCGAGTTCGGGCAGGCCGCCGTCTACAACGCCGAGATCGAGTACGACACCACGAGCGGCGAGTGGTCGGTCACCGACGACACCTTCCGGACCGGACCGGCGCTGTATCTGGCCAATCAGGACATCTGGGTGAGCAACTGGGGCGGCGCCTTCTACCAGGGCCGGGGCGTCCCCGGGACTTCCGACGAGCCCAAAAACTGACTGCCAGGGATCTGGCCCGTCTCCCGCCTGACCGGTTTGGTAACGACCCACGACCCCCTCCGTTTCGACTGGAGATTCCACGGTCAGTACAGCTGAAATGTACCGGCAGTCATCCGGTTCGCAGGCTCACTCGCGGCCGTGTTCGTGGAGCCAGACGAGCAGGCCCTTCTGTGCGTGCATCCGATTTTCGGCCTGGTCCCACACGATGGCGTTGTCGCTCTCGAGCACGTCGTCGGTGATCTCCTCGCCGCGGTGGGCGGGCAGGCAGTGCATCACCGTCCGGTCGCCCACGCGGTCGGTCGTGAGCTGGAACCCCTCGAAGTCCCGGAGTTTCTGCTCGCGTTCGTCCTCCTGGCCCATACTGACCCAGACGTCCGTGTAGACGACGTCGGCGTCGGCCACGGCGGCCTCGGGGTCGGTCCTCGTCTCGGGCCGGCCGCCCAGGCCCTCGGCACGCTTGAGGACGCCCTCGTCGACGCCGTAGTCCGGGGGCGTGGCGACGGTCAGGTCCAGCCCGGCCATCGCGGCCCCGAGGACGAACGACTGGCAGACGTTGTTGCCGTCGCCGACCCAGGCGACGCTGGCGTCGAAGCCAAAGTGCTCCCGGATGGTCAGCAGGTCCGCGAGCGTCTGACAGGGGTGGGCGTCGTCGGTCAGACCGTTGATGACCGGCACCGACGCGAACTGTGCGAGTTCGACGACGTCGGCGTGGTCGAACACCCGCGCCATGATGAAGTCGACGTACCGGGAGACGGCACGGGCGGTGTCCTTGATGGGCTCGCCGTGACCGAGGTGGATATCCTCGGGACCGAGGAAGATGGCGTGGCCCCCGAGCTGTGTCATCCCCGTCTCGAAGGAAACGCGGGTCCGCGTCGAGGGTTTCTCGAAGACCATCCCCAGCGTCTTGTCGGGGAGGGGTTTGCCGGCCTCGCCGGCCTCGTGGGCCGCCTTCATCGTCGCCGCGCGGTCGAGGACGGCGTGCAATTGGTCGGTCGTGAGGTCGTCGATGTCGACGAAGTGTCTGGTCATAGCAGGCGTTCGGTGGCCGCTTCGAGAACCGCCACCGACTTATCGTATTCGGCGAGCGGCAGGTGTTCGTCGGGTGCGTGGTCCAGGTCCGAGTCGCCGGGCCCGTAGGTAACCATCGGGCAGTCCCAGGCGTTCGCGAAGACGTTCATGTCGGCGGTGCCGGTCTTGCGGAGCAGGCGTGGATCGCCGCCCTCGCCGCGGATGGCGGCCCGGAATGCCCGCGCGACCGGCGTCCGGGGACTCTGCATCGTCGGTTCGACGCGGTCGTACCAGGTGACGCGGTCCGCGACGTCGAGGTGGCCATCGGCGATCTCGATGATCTCTTCTGTGGACATCGACGGGGGGATGCGCAACTGGACGTCCATGGTCGCCTCCACCGAGAGGCCGTCCTCGGTGAGGCCACCCCGGATGTCGGTCGGTTTGGGGGTGACCCGCTCGAAGACGGGCTGCCACTCGTCGGTCGAAAACTCCGATTCGATGGCCGACCACCAGGCGATTGCGTCCTGGATGGCGTTGTTCTCCGGGCGCGAGGAGTGGCCCGACTCGCTGGTGGCGACGTACCGGCCCGCCAGCAGGCCACGGTACCCGAGCGTGATGCCGTCCCAGCCGGAGGGTTCGCCGTTGATGACTGCGTCGGGTTCGCTCTCGCGGGTCTCGATGACGTGTCTGCTCCCCCGGGAGTCGACCTCCTCGCCGACGACCCCGAGGAAGCTCGCGCCGGTCCGGACCGCGACGACGGCCATCGACGCCAGACAGCCCTTCGCGTCGACGCTGCCCCGGCCCCACAGCACCTCTAGCTCCCCGGCGTCGGGTTCGTCGCTGCCACCCCAGCCGACCTCCGCTGTCGGCCGGGACTCGACTTTGACCGGGATGTCGCCCGGGACGGTGTCGATGTGGGAGGTCAGCAAAACGCCGTCGTCGGCGGGCGCGCGGACGTTGCCCATCTCGTCGATCCAGGCCTCCCGGTCGTGGGCCTCGAAGAACGTGACGAGTTGCTCGGCACACGCCCGCTCCTCCCCGGTGATTGAGGGGATGCCGACGAGCTTGACGAGGAGTTCGCGGGTCTGTGCGTACTGGCTCGCTTCGCTCATGTTTTTGTCTCCATATCGTCTGACAGGACGTTCTTCGTCGTCGCTTCGACCGGCAAGAAAGCCCCCGGCCGCTCGGCTGCTCCGGGGCTCGCTGCGTTACTCGGTCGCTTCGCTCCCTGCGTTACTTGCGTCGCCCGGGAGGGACCGAGTCGGCCGGCCCCTTTCAGTCCCGCCCACGTAGCTTGCCCGGTCAGCCGACACGGACGGGACTGAAAGGGGTCGCGCTCACAGTTGCTCCGACTACGGAGTATCGCGACACTCATCTTAGCACCTCCGCGAGCGCGTCCACGACGTG
>PXSG01000098.1:7454-10868 GCA_003023485.1 Halobacteriales archaeon SW_10_68_16 | reverse complement strand
GGCCTCACCGAGCGTCTCGGATAGTTGCCCACGAAGGTACTCACCGACGTCGGCGGCGTGGGTGGGCACGTCCCCCTCGACGATGGTCGAGACGGTCGCCT
This sequence comes from Halobacteriales archaeon SW_10_68_16, assembly GCA_003023485.1. Next base: position 10,767 of record PXSG01000098.1, on the reverse strand, counting down.
CCGCGGCCGCCGACACCACCGGACCGCCGCTGAACGTCGAGGCGTGGTCGCCGTACTCGTCGGCGATCCACTCCCGACACAGCGTCGCGCCGACGGGCAGGCCGTTGCCCAGTCCCTTCGCCGCCGTGACCATGTCGGGGATCACGTCCGCCCACTCCGAGGCCCACAGCGTCCCGGTCCGGCCCATGCCGGTCTGGACCTCGTCGAAAATGAGGGCCGCGCCGTTCGTCGCGGTCTCGACGCGCGCAGTCTGGAGGAACTCCTTGCTGGCCGGGTTGATGCCCCCCTCCCCCTGGATGGGTTCGACGATGACCCCCGCCGTTTCCTCGTCGATTGCCTCCGCCATGGCGTCGGGATCGTCGTAGGGGACGAACTCGATGTCGCCGACGAGGGGCTCGTAGGGCTTCTTGTACTTGCTCTTCCAGGTGGTCGCCAGCGAGCCCATCGTCCGGCCGTGAAAACCCTGCATGGTGGCGACCAGCTTCGAGTTCCCCGTTGCCGCGCGGGCGAACTTCAGGGCCGCCTCGTTGGCTTCGGTCCCGGAGTTACACAGCCACGTGTAGTCGATGTCGCCGGGTGCCGTCCCGGCGAGCCGCTCGTAGAGGGCCGTCCGGATCGCCACCGGGTATGAGGCCTGCACGTAGGTCAGCCGCGAGAGTTGATCCCTGACCGCGGACTGGACGGCGTCGTGGCCGTGGCCCAGGGGCACGCAAGCATAGCTGGCCCCCATGTCCAGGTACTCCGTCCCGCCGTCGTCGTAGAGGTAGGGCCCGTCACCCTCGACGATCCGGATCGGTTTCTCGGAGAAGACGAAGCCGCTCATGTGTTGTCACCGTTCCTGTCGCTGTCGCCGGGTAACGCCGACGGGTAGACGTGCGTGCCGTCCCCCTCCAGCGCGGTCGCGACCGGCCGCTCCAGGTTCGCGTCCGCGACGACGACTTCGGACGCACCACCGTCCAGCGCCTCGCGGACGGCCATGACCTTCCGGCCCATGAATCCCTCGGCGGCCGCTTCCATGCGCTCCCAGTCGGCGGGCGTCTCGACGGTCCGGATGAGCGTATCGCGGTCCTCGGGGTCCTCGAGGATGCCGGGCACGTCGGTCAGGAGCACGAGTGTCGCGTCGAGTTCCCCCGCGATGGCGGCCGCAGAGCGGTCGGCGTCCGTGTTGACGGGGGTGACTGCTCCATCGTCCGCGCCGGCCATCGGCGGACTCACCACGGGCGTGTAGCCCTCGGCCAGGAGCGTCTCCAGCAGGCCGGCGTTGACCTCCTTCAGCGATCCGGAGTGGTCGCCCCGGCGGATCTTGCGCTTGCCGTCCTCCATGACGCGCACGGCGGATTTCCGGGGGCCGTACAGGAGCTTCCCGTCGACGCCCGACAGTCCCACGGCGTCAACGCCGCGGCTCTGCAGGCCCGCCACGAGGTCCGTGTTCAGCAGGCCCGGCATCACCATCTCGAAGACGTCCATCGCCTCCGCGTCGGTGAAGCGGCCGACGACGCCGGAGGGGGTCTCGACGTACTCCGGTTCGATGCCGAGGCGTTCGAGGGTGTCGTATATCCGCCAGCGCACCCGCGGGGTCGACCGCGCGGGCGCCGCCGACCTTGACGACGACCGTCATGGTGCCCCCACGGGGTGGAGTCCCTGGAACTCGAGGCCGGCGGTCTCCTCGAAGCCCAGGGCGACGTTCGCGGCGTGGACCGCCTGGCCGGCCGAACCTTTCATCATGTTGTCGATGGCCGAAAAGACGACCAGCCGCCTGTTGGGCGCGTCGAGTTCGAACCCGACCTCCGCGCGGTTCGTGCCGGCGACGGCCTTCGGCTCCGGATAGCGGTACACGCCACCGCCGCCCGCAACCATGTCCACGAACGGTTCGTCCTCGTAGGTCCCGCGGTAGGCACCCCAGAGGTCGCCCTTCGAGACAGGTCCGCCGGGGAAGACGTGGCAGGTCGCCGACGCCCCGCGGATCATGTCCACCGCGTGGACGGTAAAGGAGACGTCCAGGCCGAGGAACTGCTCGATCTCGGCCTCGTGGCGGTGGCCCGTCGGCGCGTAGGGCCGGACCACACCGGACCGCTCGGGGTGGGATGAGGCCTCGCCGCCGCCGGCTCCCCCTTCGCTGGAGCCGACCTTCACGTCGACGACGATCCGCTCGTCGCCCCCCAGTATCCCGTCCTCGACCAGCGGGAGCAACCCCAGCATCGTCACGGTGGCGTTACACCCGCCGGAGGCGACGAGGTCCGCACCCGGCAGTTCCTCGCGGGTGAGTTCCGGGAGCGCGTAGACCGCCTCCCCGAGCAGTTCGGGGCGGGCGTGACCGTCGTACCACTCCTCGTACTGCTCCGCCGTGTCGAGGCGGAAATCGGCTGAGAGGTCGATGACCGTCCCGGCGGCGTCCCGGAAGGCGTCGACCTGCTCCATCGAGACGCCATGCGGCGTCGCCGCGAACAGCACGTCCACCGACTCCAGATCCTCGGGATGGGAAAAGCGCAGGTCGAGATGGCGGAGATTCGGGTGGGCGTGGCCGACGGTCTTGTTCTCCTTCGAGCGACTGGTCGCCTGGACGAGTTCGAACTCGGGGTGGCCGTCCAGCAGGCGTAGCAGTTCGCCGCCCGTAAAGCCGCTCGCGCCGACGACACTCGGTCGACGGCGTCGTTCAGCGCCTTGAACTCGACGGTGTGGTTGACCTCGTGGACGGTGTAGTCGTCGGCGCCGCCGTCTCGCGACTCCGCCGCTCGACTGTCAGAGGCGCGTTGCGCCTCGCTGTCCACGCCCACTTCCATCAGGTCGACGCCCAGCAGGCCACCACCCACCGCGTCGCTGGCCTGTGCGACCAGTTCGCGGGCGCGGTCGTCGAGTTCGAACGGCGCGACCTCGGCGCCCTGGGCGGCGTTGGTCAGCCAGTGGTCCGAGGAGCGGACCATCGCGGCGACCGGTTCGCCGTCGGTCGCGACCACGCGGATGTCCCGTCCCGGTTTCTCGACGAACTCCTGGACGTAGAAGACCTTGTGTTCGTAGTGGCCCAGCACCTCCTTGTGTTCGAGGACTGCCTCGGCGGCCGACCGCGAGTCGAGTTTCGCCATCAGGCGCCCCCACGAGCCGATGACCGGCTTCAGCACGCAGGGGTAGCCAAAGTCCTCGACGATCTCCAGGGCGGCGTCTTTCGTGAACGCCACCTCCGTCGTCGGCGTCGGCACGCCCGCCTCCTCTAAGGCGAGGCTGTTCTGGACCTTGTCGGCACAGACCTGGGCCGTCTCGGGATTGTTGACGACGGGCACGTCGTAGGCGTCGGCGAACTTCGTCGTGTAGAGGCTCC
>PXSG01000098.1:0-7307 GCA_003023485.1 Halobacteriales archaeon SW_10_68_16 | reverse complement strand
GCTGGTGAGCCCCGCCCCGCTCGGCGTCGCCGCGGTCGCCTCGTGACCGCGGCGCAGTCGGGCCTCGCGCACGCTACTCACCCCAGTCCTCTTCGAGCTCGGGCGCCGTGTCCAAGTCGACGGGGTCTGTCCCGAGCACCTCGAGCTCGGCGCCGCAGGTGGCACAGTCGACGATCTCTCCTGTCTCCACGTCGTCGTGCAGGGTCACGTCAGCCCCGCACTCGATACATTCTGCCATCGTACGCTCTACTCCTGCCCGTATCCACTTAAATCTGTCGAACCTATCAGATAGAGTTTATAACGTATACTGCACTCTAAGCACGTTTAAGTCGGAATTTCTGGACGTATCGAATCCGATGTTCAGATTTATGGTATTTCTTCCCCTCGCGGGGATGGTGGCAGTGGCGGGCTCGGTCGGACGGGATGGTGGTCGGGTGACGGCGCGGTCTGGACTGGTGAGGTGTGCTCGGGTGTCCGGTCAGACATAGCGGTCCACCTCCGTGTCGAGTCGGTCCGTGGCGGCCGCGAGGTCGCGGCGCTCGTCGACGAGCAGTTCCCGGTCGGCGTCCAGCGTCCCGGCCACGCCCCGCAGGTAGGTCTCCACGACATCGGGTGCGGGTCCACCCCGCGAATCGCGCGCAACGACGCTCTCGGCTGGGTCGAGTGCCGCTTCCACCTCGGCCGCCTCCACGTACGCGGTCAGGGGTTCGCCCAGCACGGCCTCGCTGGCGGCGTCCAGATCCGCGACCGTCGGGCTCTCCGTCCCGGCTGCGGCGTGCGCGACCACCTCGTGGGCCGTCCGGAAGGGCACGCCCGCGGCCGCGAGCAGGTCCGCGACGCCCGTCGCCGTCGCGAAACCCTCGCCCGCGGCGGCTTCGAGCCGGTCGGCGGGCCACTCGGCGGTGGCGACGGCGCCGACCGCCACTTCGACGGATTCGGTCACCGAGTCGACGGCGTCCCAGGCGTGCCGGCCCGCCCGCTGGAGGTCGCGGTTGTACGCCCGGGGCAGCCCCTTCAGCGTCGTCAGCAGTCCCTCCAGGCCGGCGGTCGCGTCGCCGGTCCGCCCGCGGACCAGTTCCAGGGTGTCCGGGTTCTTTTTCTGGGGCATGATCGACGAGGTGGAGGCGTAGTCGTCGTCGAGGATGAGGTGGCCCTTGCTCGCGAAGGCCACGACGTCCTCGGCCAGTCCCGACAGCGTCGTCGCGAGCGTCGCCGTCGCCGCGGTCGTCTCGACGAGGAAGTCCCGCGCCGAGGCGGCGTCCATCGCGTTCTCCACGAGGCCGTCGAAGCCCAGCAACTCGGCCGTGCGCTCGCGGTCGACGTCGAAGGGCGTCCCGGCGAAGGCACCCGCCCCGAGCGGGGACCGGTTCACCCGGTCGTAGGCGTCGAGCAGCCGCTCGGTGTCGCGGGCCATGGCTTCCTCGTAGGAACAGACCCAGTGGGCGACCGTCGTCGGCTGGGCGGGCTGGAGGTGCGTGTACCCCGGCATCACCGTCTCCGTGTGCTCGCCCGCCACGTCGAGCAACCGCCCGCGCCCCTCGATGACGGTCTCCAGCAGGTCCAGCACGTCCTCGCGCAGGCGGTACCGGATGCAGGCGGCCACCTCGTCGTTGCGCGAGCGCGCGGTGTGCATCCGCCCGCCCTCCGGACCCACACGCTCGACGACGGCCGTCTCGATGGCCTCGTGGACGTCCTCGCCCGCGGGCAGGGCGCCGTGGCCCGCCGCCTCTACCTCCTCGAGCGCGGCGAGGATGGTGCCCGCGTCCTCGCGGGAGACGATTCCCTGCTCGGCGAGCATCACGACGTGTGCGCGGTCGACGGCGAGGTCAGCCGCGAAGATGCGCTCGTCGTCGGCGAGCGAGGAGAGAAACTCCCGCGCGGGCCCGCCCGCGAACCGCTCGCGGCGGACGACGCCCTCGTCGTCCGTATTTTCGGTCCCGCCGGAACCGTCTTCCTCTCCTGTCATCGTTTCACTCGTCGTTCGCTCCGGACTTCCGTGCGCCCTCGATGGCCCTGTTGGCGAGGCGTGACTGGAAGCCGTGGTACTTCGCGACGCCGGTGGCGTCTTCCTGGGTGATGGCGCCCGTGACCGTCTCCTCGTCGAAGGAGGCCGCCGACTCGCTGTAGACGGCGTACTCACTCTCGCGGGCGACCGGCCGGCAGTGGCCACCCTCCAGTTTGACGGTGACGGTCCCGGTCACGCGCTCGTTCGTCGTCTCGATGAATCCCTCCAGCGCGTCGACGAAGGGCGCGTCGATGAGCCCCTGGTAGCCCTTCAGCGCCCACTGCTGGTCGACCTGCTGTTTGAACTGGCGTTCCTCCTGGGTGAGCACGAGCTGTTCGAGCGCCTCGTGGGCGGCCAGCAGGACCGTCGCCGCGGGGTGTTCGTAGTTCTCCCGGACCTTCAGGCCGAGCATCCGGTCTTCCATCATGTCCGTGCGGCCGACGCCGTGGGCGCCCGCGCGCTCGTTGAGGCCCTCGACCAGTTCGACCGGCCCCACGCTCTCGCCGTCGACGGCGACCGGTTCGCCGTCCTCGAAGGCCAGTTCGACGAGTTCGGGCTCCTTCCCGCTGGGGTTGTCGGTCCAGTCGTAGATGTCGTCCTCGGGGATGGTCGCGGGGTCTTCGAGTTCCGAGCCCTCGATGGAGCGGCTCCAGAGGTTCGTGTCGATGCTGCAGCGGCGAGTCCCGCCAGACCGCCTCGAACCGGAGCTGGTCGTTGCCCTTGCCGGTACAGCCGTGGGCGACGGCGTCGCAGTCGTGTTCGAGCGCCACGTCGAGGATCGCCTTGGCGATGACCGGTCGGGCCAGCGCCGTCCCCAGGGGGTAGCCCTGGTAGGTGGCGTTGGCCTTCACCGAGCGCAGGCAGAGTTCGGCGAACTCCTCGCGGGCGTCGACGACGTACTGGTCGACCGCCAGCGCCGCGGCCGTCTCCTCGGCCTCGTGGAACTCCTTTGCGGGCTGGCCGACGTCGACCGTGACGCCGATGACCTCGTCGTAGCCGTACTCCTCTTCGAGCAGCGGGACGCAGACCGTCGTGTCGAGCCCACCCGAGAAGGCGAGCGCGACGCGTGTTGTCTCTGGCATGTGTCGTGGTGTGGTGTGTCGTGTCCGGTGTGGAGTCGGGGCCGCCCGGAACCGGACGGTGGGCGGGAACTGTCGAACGATACGAACGGTGGAAAGTGGGTAGTGACGGGCCTAACGGCCCGGTCGTCGGCCTCGTGGGAGAAGACGCCGGGACCCGCTGGTGGCACCGGGCGTGCCTGGAACGCGGATCCCACTCATGTAGCCGTGTGTATCCGTGGTGGCATACAAATATCTTCCGAGAGCGACCCGGTCTGGGACCGGTTCCCGGTGCTATCGTAGCGTGTGCCCGCAGGCGCACTTGCCGACGCAGTAGGTCGTGTCGAAGATCCGAGTGCCGACGGTCAGGCGTGCCAGCGCGGCTGCGAGGGTCGCACTCGCGTCGAGGTCTGGCCGGACCGTCGCCGCGGTCGCGCCGTAGGGTTCGGCGCCGACGTCAAGTCGCGTCGCGACCTCGCCGGCCTCGTGGTCGATGACGGCCACCTCGTCGGCTGTCTGGACGGGGACGTACAGGTACTCGCGGGCGGGGTCCCAGGTCCCGACGAAGGCGGACCCGTCGAGGTCGATGCGGCCCGTGACCTCGCCCGCGTCCAGATCGATCACGGTCGCGTCGTCGGTCCCGGGCGTGAACACGTAGCCAGTCTCGGAGTCGGGACCGACCTCGCTGGTCAGGGGGTTGGTCCCGAGGCCGTCCTCGGCGGTGAGGCGGGCCCGCTCCTCGGGGCTGGCCGGGTCGCTGACGTCCCAGAGGCTCTCGGTGCCGGTTTCGCCCTCGTCGTGTTCCACGAGGAGCGTCTCGCCGTCCCAGGCCGCCGTCGCCATCCACGGCCGCGCGGGGCCGTCGCCCACCGCGTCGACGTCGACCTGCGTCTCGATCTCGAAGGCCCCGACGTCGAGGACGGTCAGGGTGTCCCCGAAGATGTCCGGCACGAACGCGTACTCGCCGTCGGGGTGGATGGTGACGTCACACGGGCCGGGACCCTCGTTGTCGCCGTGGCCACCCTCCTCGACGCGGTCGATGCGGCCGGTCACCTCGCCGAAGGTCCCGGAGTCGCGGTCGCTGTCGATCCGGAACTGGGCGTGGGTGGGTTCGCGGGCACTCACCACCACGTCGCTCCCGTCGGGGGTCCGCTCGAGCCAGTTCGCGCCAGACTCCGTCTCGACGGCGGCCAGTTCCCCGAGCCCGCCGGCCGAGAGCGCGCGCACGCCGCGGTCGACGTTGAGCCACAGCGGCTGGTCCGGCGCGTCGACGAGTCCCGGGGAGTGCTGGTTCGAGGGGAAGGAGGCGGTGGCGCCGATGTCGGCCGCGCCCAGGACCTCACGGCCCGCAGCGTCGACGACGCTGACCGTCCCGTCGCCGGTGTTGAACACGAAGACAGTCGGCTGGCCGCCATCGTCGTCCTCGCCGTTTCCGCCGTCGCCGTCGGACCCGGTACAGCCCGCAGTCGCGGCCACGCCCACGGCGGCGGTCCCCGCGAGCAGCCCCCGGCGCGACGGGCCCGCCGGCGTCCCGTCGTCCCCGCCCGCGTTCGGATAGAGCAACGAGTCGTTCGAGTCTGTCACGCCGGGCGGTTCGGCGCCGCCCGTCTTAGAGTCACCGGGTGCGTGTACCCGGCGCTCACAGGGTCCCGTCGGGAACCGCGGCGGTTTTGCCGACGGGCACCCTGCGAAGGATATGCCCGCGACCGAGTCCGGCACTTACCGCGTGCTCCCCGGCCCGCCCGACGAGGACGGGGTCGTCCTCCTGGAGCGGTGGTCGGAGGACCCGGTGACCGTCCAGCACGACGGGGACCTCCGCCCGGGCAATCTGGTCGAGGCGACGCTGGCGTGGCCACCCGAGGGACCGCCGGCAGTCGCGGACCTCTCGGTCCGCACGCGGACGCTGTTCGAGTTCGTCGACGGCGCCGACCACGTCTTCGAGAAGGCCCAGGAGACATTCGAGGCGGGGCGCCGCGAGCGGGCAGCCATCGCCGGGACGACCACCTTACACCAGCACATCGAGGGAGCCGTCCGGGCCCTGAGACTGACCACTCACGCGAGTGTGTCGTCGGTATTGCCGTCGTTTAGCGGAACTCCGTCAGGTGAGCCGTGGCAACGAAAACGGTCCCGGTCGCCGTCCGTGTCCCGACCGGGGTCGTGCTGGCCGCGGGACCTGTGTACGTCAATCGTCGAACGGCCTTTCGATACGCTTTTGCCGCTCTCGGGTGACGGTGGCGTCCATGCGCGGGCCGCGCGACGAACTGGCCGAGAAGATCGCCGGCGAGGTAGCGCTCAGCGACGACCCGGGGGCGACGCTCCGGAAGTGGCGCACCGATTTCGAGATCCCACAGACGGACCTGGCGGCCCAGCTCGACGTCTCGCCGTCGGTCGTCTCGGACTACGAGAGCGGGCGCCGCGAGAACCCCGGCATCGAGGTCGTCCGCCGCGTCGTCGACGCCATCCTCGACATCGACGAGCGCCGCGGCGGCAGCCACATCCGCCAGCAGGCGCGCGTCCTCTCGGCGGGATTCGACAGTGACGTCGTCCACGACCTCCGGGAGTACCCCGCGAACATCTCCATCGAGCGCTATCACGAGGCCATCGGGGCAACCGAACTCGCCGGCGGCGACCGCGACACCGTCGCCGGCCACACCGTCATCGACAGCATCGAGGTCATCCAGCGCCTCTCGGGCGACGAGTTCTACAACCTCTTCGGCCGCTCGACCAACCGCGCGCTGGTGTTCACCAACGTCACCCGCGGGGAGTCGCCGCTGGTCGCGCTCCGGGTCGCGACGCCTTCCCCCAACGCCGTCGTCCTGCACGGCCTCGACGAGGACGACGTCTGGGAACACGCCCCCGACCTGGCGCGCATCGAAGGGTTCTCACTGGCCGTCTCCGAGGTTCCGCTCGAGACGCTACTCGAGGGACTCCGCGACCTCCCTTAGCGGGCCGGGCCGTACATTCCCGACCGATTGAGACGTGTGGCCGTGGGTTCCGAGAGGAACTCGTTCCCGGGGCCGCCGGCGAGCCACCCCTCCGCGGTGTGTGGCTGACCGTCGACCGGGCCGGCGACGGCGTGCAACAGCGCGTGGACGGTGAGTGCCACCCGGAAGGAGACGTCACCGTCGTAGGCTGCGACCCGGCGACCCTCGACGACCGCCGGGTAGCCCGGTGTCGAGACCACGACCGAGGCGGTGGACAGTTCGACCTGGCCGTAGGTGACCTGCCGGGAGACACAGTCCCGGACGTCGAGGAACTCCCGCGTGTAGTAGCGGTCGTGGTCCGCCCGGTCTTCGACGACGACCTCTTCGTCGACCGTCGGGTCCATCGGCCCGGACTCGCGGAGATGCAGGCGGATCCCGGTCGACCCGTCGGGGTTCTCGACGGGCATCCGGGCGAAGGCCGCCCGCAGTTGTTCGCGCTCGGCGTCCGTCAGCGAGGTGACGTCGGCGCCATAGTTCAGTTGCACGTAGAGGTCCTTCCGTCCCGGGTCCGCGTCGGGGAGGTCGGCACCGTCCGGGGTAGTGCCGGCACTCTCCCAGGCGTCCGGAATCCCGTCGCCGTCCGTGTCCGCGGAGTCGACGCGGGCGTCCTCGCAGTCGCCCGCGCCCGCGACGGTGTCGTCGGCGACGATTTCCTCCCACTCGTCGTTGAGTCCGCGGTTCTGGAGATTCTGGGTGAAATCCGCGGACGCAGCTGGATTGACCGTCAGCTGATTCAAAACGGTCGGCAGCACGCCGATGAACACCATCACCACCACCACGAACACGAACGACAGCGTGACGAACCGCCACACCTGTGACTCCGGGAGGGCCGCCCGCACGAGTCTGACGACCGGGCTGGCCAGTCGGAGTCCGACGCCGACCAGTTCCACGCCCAGCCACATCGCCACGAGCCAGGCCGCTACGGCCCCCAACAACAGTCCGCCCAGGGCGAGCCACTGCGGGAACGCGTCCGGGACCGGGACCGTGACCGGGATTTCGACCGAGGAGAGGGTTGTGGCGGGAAACGCCGGGACGGCCAGCCAGGCCAGTACCGCTGCCCCCACGACCAGGCCGACGAGAAACTCCACGCTCCCCCGTCGTGTGTCCATCCCTACCTGTTATCTGTTCGAACGGAATGAAAAAGTTCCGGCCCTCCACTTAATTCAGCGAGAGAATCCCGCCCTTCCCGTGAGTGACGAGTGTTCCGACACCAGTCGGAATCGAGAAACGAACAGGGCGGGAGGAAATCGCGTGCGCTTG
>PXSG01000097.1 GCA_003023485.1 Halobacteriales archaeon SW_10_68_16 | reverse complement strand
TGCGCCGCGAGGTGTTGCGCTACGTCCGGCGTCCCGCGAACACGTTCGTCCCGCCGATGATCACGAACGTCCTCTACTTCGCGGTCTTCGGGGTCATCCTCGGGGGCCGCATCGACGCCATCGCCGGGTTCGACTACATCGTGTTCATCCTCCCCGGGCTGATCGTCCTCGGGAGCATCTCGAACGCCTTCGAGAACGCCTCCTTCTCGATTTTCCACGGCCGGTGGAACAACTACATCGAGGCCGTCGTGACCTCGCCGCTCTCGAACCGCGCGATGGTGCTGGCCTACGTCCTCGCCTCGGCGCTGCGGGGCCTGCTCGTCGGGACCATCATCGCCGTCATCGGGGTCGTCTTCCTCTGGCTGACCGGGTCGGTGCTGGCGGTCGCCCGGCCGTTGTACCTCGTGGTGTTCATGCTCGTCATCACGCTGCTCTTTGCGGGTTTCGGCGTCGTCGGCGGCCTCTGGGCGCGCGATTTCGACTACCTGACGGTCCTCAACCAGTTCATCATCCGCCCGCTCGTGTTCTTCGGCGGCGTCTTCTACGCGCTGGACATCCTCCCGGAACCGTACCGGACGCTCTCGCTCGTGAACCCCATGGTATACATGGTCAACGGCGTCCGGTATGGCTTCCTCTCCTACGCCGACATCGACCCGAACGCGGCGCTGGCCGTGCTCTCGGGGCTGACGGTCGCTGTCGTCGCGCTGGACGTCTGGCTGTTCCATCGCGGATACGGACTGGTGGAATAAGAAGCGTCGACGGCCATCGGACCCTGCCCGTGCCCGAGGGCCGCGTCCGCGAGTCCGTGGCTCGTATCGTACGGGTCGCCCCGTACTCGGCGGCCGTACGGCCACCCGACCCGGATATTTGACGCCTCCGGGGTGGCACCCTCGTGTTACGCCGTCGAGAAATTTACGTCTGTCGGCTGGCCAATCAGACGTCGTCGGGCGCTTCCGCGTCGTCCTCGACTTCCCGCTTCATCGAGTCCCGGCGGGCCTTGGCGTCGCGGCCGGTCGCACCCTCGAGGAAGTCGTTCTTGACGGTCACGGCGTCCTCGGCAGCGTCAACGTGCCCCTCGGCGATGACTTCCTCGGCGGGGCGCTCCTCGATGTCCAGCGCGAGTTTGCTCTTCTTGCTGCTGTACTCGACGGCCCCCGCGACGACGCGGTCGAAGACCGGATTGTCCGGGTCCTCGACGACGTGCAAGGTGTTGCCCTTGTACTCCTCCTGCCCCGAGATGGCCCCGAAATGCTCCTCGATGAACGCCGCCATGTCCTCGACGCGGTCTTCGAGGTGCTCGCCCCGGCGCATTTTGTACTCCCGCATGGCCGGGGCTTTGCGAGGGGACGTTTTACGTTTTTCGAGGCACGCCCGCCGGGTCACTCGCCCGTCCGGTGGGCCAGGCTCCCGCGGTGACAGTCCGGACAGAAGTCACCCTGTCGGAGCGACGAGGACTCGACGGCCGTCGTGAACCCACACTCCGGACAGTGGAACTCCCCTTCGGGGACCGTCACCGCCTCGCTGGTCGGTTCGAGTTGGGTGTCGTCGGTCTCGACCGGGCGCGTCTCGGGTTCGATCTCGGGCGCCCAGCCGTCGTCTTCCTCCTCCTCTTCGGGCCACTCGCCCGGGGCCCGCGGGCTCTCGTCGGGTTCGTCGTCGATGATGACCGCGTCCTCGGCGCTCGGGTCCCGGGCCTCGCCCGTCGGCTGGCCGCCAGTCCAGGCGTCACTCTCCCCGTCGCCGGCGTGTGTCTCCCCGCCCGCACTCTCGGCTTCATCGATGAGTTCGGCGTCCTCGGTCGCGGTGACTGCGGCGTCGGGTCCCGGTTCGGGGACGGGGGCGTCCGCCGACGAGGAGGCCTCCGCAGCGTCGGCCGCAGGCTCGTCCCGGGCCGGCCCGTCGCCCTCGTCGTCCGCCTCCACGATGTCCGAGGGGGTCTCCAGCGTGGTCCCCTCCCTGTTGGTCGAGACCACGCGCGTCTCGCCACACCGCTCGCAACGCTCGGTCTCCCGGATGGTGATGACGACTTCGCTGCCCTCCTCCTCGCGCTCGCGTGTGACCTCGGCGTCGCCGAATCGGTGCCCGAACACCGAGCACTTGAGACTCATTGTCACGACTTCGCCGCCTGTCGCACATAAGCGTACTGCTTGGGTGAGCGAGCACCGACAAACGAACCGTCGTCTCGAGCGTGCTGAGCGCACAACCGGGGCGTTAGGGGGTACCCCCGAAAATACTTATTTCATAACCGCGTACCCTCGCGGTCCGATGGCGACGAGCGGGTACGACTTCTGGGTGCTGGACCTCGACGGGACGGTCCTCGACGTCGAGCAGTCCTACATCCACGAGACGATGGGCGAGGTCGGCCACCGGCTGGGCTACGACTTCTCCGACCGCGAGGCGGAGTTGCTCTGGTACGGCATCGGCAACGCCCGCGAGACGCTGCTCGCCGACGCCGACATCGACGCCGAGCGGTTCTGGCGGGTCTTCCACGACGTGGAGGAACCCGGCTCCCGGGCCCGGTCGACCTACGTCTACGACGACGCGGCGGCCTTCGTCTCCCGGACCCAGGCGCCCGTCGGCGTCGTCACCCACTGCCAGGAGTACCTCACGCTGCCCATCCTCGACCGACTGGGCATCGAGGACTGGTTCGAGACGATCGTCTGTTGTGACGACGAGACCGGCTGGAAACCGGACCCGGCGCCGGTCCAGTTGGCGATGGACGATATGGGCGTCGGCCACAACGGCCACGCCGGCGCGATGGCCGGCGACATGCCCGCGGACGTCCGCGCGGCCCACAACGCCGGCCTCGACGCCGTTCACGTCTCCCGCCCCGACCGCAACTGGGAGGGCGACCGGGTGCTCGGCGACCGGCGCGTCTCATCGCTGACCGACCTCGGGGTCTGAGCTACTTCTGGTGGGGGACGCCGAGAATCTCCGCCCGGGACCACTCTCCTTCGATCTCCATGGGACGTTCCTGGGGCGGGTGGGATATAGAAGTCAGGCAGGGTCGAAGAGGGTCTCGCCTTCGACCATGTGCTCGGCGACGACATCGAGGTCGAGCGTGACCCCCAGGCCCGGGCGCTCGGGCACCGTGATGTAGCCGTCCTCGATGAGGGCCTCCTCGACGAGATCTTCCCACCACTCGAGCTGGTAGGAGTGAAACTCGAGCGCGAGGGCGTTCGGGATGGAGGCGCCGAGGTGAGCCCCAGCCATCGTCGCGACTGGCGAGGCGACGTTGTGCATCGCGACGGGAACGTAGTACTGGTTGGCGACGTCCGCGATCTTGCGCGTCTCACGCATCCCGCCGACCTTGGGGAGGTCCGGGGCGATGATGTCGACGGCCTGCTGCTCGAGGAGGCGGCGGTGCTCGGTCGCCCGGTAGCGGTTCTCCCCGGCCGCGATGGGCGTCACTGTCGACTCCGTGACGGCCCGCTGGACCTCGAGGTTCTCCGGGGGAACGGGGTCCTCCAGCCACCAGACATCGTACTCCTCGATAGCCGCGGCGAGACGGTTGGCCGAGTCCTTGGTGAACGTCCAGTGACAGTCGAAGGAGACGTCCGCCCGGTCTTTGACGCGCTCGGTGACCTGTTCGACGATCTCGGCCTTGTGTCTGATCTCGCCGGGCCGGAGGTGGCGGTTCGCGCGGTCCTTCTCGTACCCGGAAGGGACGTCGAGGTCGAACTTCAGGGCGTCGTAGCCCAGTTCCTCCACGACCCGTTCGGCCTCGCCGGCACACGCGGCGGGGTCGGCCTCGGCCTCGGTGTGGCAGTCACAGTAGACGCGCACCTCGTCGCGGTACTTGCCACCAAGCAGTTGGTAGGCCGGCACGTCCATGACCTTCCCCGCGAGGTCGTGCAGTGCGGTTTCGATCCCCGCGATGGCGGTGACGGTGACACCCTCGACGGAGCCCTCGCCGGACATCTTCTGGACGAGGTGCTCGTAGAGGCGGTCGATGTCGAGGGGGTTCTCGCCCCGGAGGAAGGGAACTATCCGGTCGATCAGTTCGGGGACGCCTGCGCCCCAGTAGGCCTCGCCGGTGCCGACGACGCCGGCGTCCGTGTAGACGCGGACGAGCGTCCACGGGAAGTTGCCGTCGACCATCGTCGTCTGGACGTCCGTGATCTCCAGGTCGCGCGGGCCGGGCGCGCGATCGGCCGACAGCCCCATCGACCCCGCAGAGAGGTCCCGCATCGTGTACTCCGCGTTCGGGTCACGCAGGGCGCTGTAGTCGCGTGTCATACCGGGAATTCACTCACAGACAAGTAAAATCCTTCCATCGGGACATCCGACCGAGTCGTCCCCCGACACCGCGGGTGCTGGGACGGACGGGAAAGGGGAAGAGGTTTGTCCGGGGGTCGCCGAGTCGGGACATGGTCGAGAACGTCATCTGGCCGGCGTTCCTGGACGCCGAGTGCACCAGGGGGGAGGGGCGGCGCGTCTCGCTGGAGGAGGCAATCGCGGAGCCGACTGTCGACGAGATCGCCCAGGCAGTCCAGCAGGTGGGCTACGACGCGGTCATCGAACGCGAGAAGACCTACCCGCGGGAGTTCGAACCTCGCGGCCGGGTGCTCGTCCAGGGCGCCGACGACGCGAGCAAGAGCGACCTCCTGGCAGCCGTCGTGGCCTACGTCGCCGCGATACGGGCATGAGACGCGCCGGGGCGGTGGTGCGGACCGCACAGGGCGTCGCCATCGTGCGGTCGCCCGACGACACCTACCCCGATATCGGGACCGAACTGGTCGACGACTCGCTCGCTGACGTCGGCCGTGTCGTGGACGTGTTCGGCCCCGTCGAGGAACCCTACCTCGCCGTCTCGCCGGCCGAGGGGGTCCGCCTGGCGGGGCTGGTCGGGACGCCGCTGTACGCACGCGACTAGACGTCGGCACTGGCCGGATACGACTACCGGCCCGAATCAGCGAACCCATCGAAACGCACACAAGACACTTACCGCCGCTGGAGAACCCCCACTCGTGCAGTCGTCCTCCCGACGTGCCCTCCTCGGAACGCTCGCGACCCTCCCGGTGACGGGCTGTCTCGGACTGTTCGACGATACCTCGACACCCACGGCCACGCCGACCGACCCCGCCACGCCGACACCGACGGCTACACCCTCACCCACACCGTCGGAACCGGCGATCCGCCAGCCCGGCGAGGCCTACGTGGCCGACGACGTCGGGGTGACGGTCTCGGACCTCGCGGTCCGGCACGGCATGGTGACCTTCACGGGCGCCCATCCGGACCCGACGTGGGTGGACGGCGCACAGTTCCTCCTCGCGGCGGTCACAGTGGCGGGCGAGCGGGACCCCGCGGACATCGACGTGACAGCGACCGCGGACACGCTCGCGGGGCGGCCCGACCGCTCTCTCGGGTTCGCACCCGACGCGGCGGACTCGGTCCAGCCGGTGGGATTCGCCGTGCCGACCGACGCCGCCATCTCCGAGGCTGCCGTCGTCTGGCACGGTCCCCGGGAGGTGCGGTGGCCGGTCCCGGCGGACCTGGTCGCGAAACTGGGACGGGCGCCGGAGTTCTCGCTGGAGGATATCAGGGCCCCCGGGACGGCCCGGGAGGGCGCCGACATCGAGGTGGAACTGGATGTGGCAAACACCGGCGACCGCGACGGTCACTTCCTGGCCGAACTCGGCAACGACGCCATCTCCGACCAGCCCGAAATCGAGGTAGCGGTTCCCGCGGGCGAGACCGTCACGGCCACCCGGACCGTCGAGGCGCGCTTTTTCGACGGCGAGATGCGGGTGGTTCTCCGCTGGGAGGGTGGCCTGGAGCGCCGGTCCGTCGAACCTGCGTGAGACCGTATCAGTCCTCGTGGACGGCCCCGGTCGACGACGCCGGCCCGGGCGAGCGCCGCCGGGAACCGGTCGAGCAGCCGCCGCGTGGCGCCGCGTATGCCCATCTACACGCCCGTTGGACCGGATGCGTACCTGCCTTTCGCCTCGCCGTTGCTGTCACCCACAACGAGGGTTCGGACGCGCTTTTGTCCCTCGCCCTCCCAGCCCGGTGTATGTCGACGCCCGCGGAGGGAGAGACCTACACCCACGAGCGGACGTTCACGGTGGCGGACGTCCGGCAGTTCTCCGAGGGGACTGGCGACGCGCAGGACAGACACACCGTCCCAGACGAGGACGGGCGCGTGCTCGTCCAGGGGCTGCTGACCGGGAGCCTGCTCACGAAGATCGGCGGCGACCTGGAGGTACTCGCGACGCGGATGGAGCTTCACTTCCGCCGGCCGGTCTACTCCGGGGACACGGTCCGGTGTACGTGGACCAACGAGCGCGTGACCGACCGCGCCGACGGGGTCGAGATCGAGGCGAGCGTGGTCTGTCGGCGGGTCGACGGCGACGAGGGAGCGACGCCGGCCACAGGGACACCGGGCGAGGAAGCGACGGGGGAAATCGTCCTCGGGGCGACCGTCGAGGGCGTCGTCTACGAGTAGAACTATCCCGCCGCCCCGCGTAGGGCCGGCCATGCCCGACGACCACCATCACCACCACGACGCCGACGCGGTATCGTTCGGCGTGCTCACGGTCTCCTCCTCGCGCACCCTCGACTCGGACGGGAGCGGCGACGCCATCGTCGCGGCCATCGAGGCCGACGGCCACACCGTCGCGGCCCGGGACCTGGTCGGGGACGACGAGACGAGCATCCGCGGGCGTGTCGCGGGGTTCATCGCGGACGGCGACGTCGAGGCCGTAGTCACCACCGGCGGGACGGGCGTGACCCCCGACGACGTCACTGTCGAGGCCCTCGACCCCCTCTTCGACCGCGAAGTTCCGGGTTTCGGCGAGCAGTTCCGCGCCCGCTCGGTCGATGAGGTGGGGCCCCACGCCATGATCTCGCGGGCCACCGCCGGGGTCGCCGACGGTGTGCCCGTGTTCTGCCTGCCCGGCAGCGAGCAGGCCGCCGAGTTCGGCACCGAGGAGTTGATCCTCCCCGTCGTCGGCCACCTCGTCTCCCTCGCGAGCGGCGAGGGCGGTGGACACGACCACTCGCACGAGCACAGCCACGCACACGACACTGACCCATGACGGACGAGGAACTCACGCACACGGACGAACAGGGACGTGCCGAGATGGTCGACGTCGGCGCGAAGGCCGACAGCCGGCGCCGGGCAGTCGCGCGGGGGCAGATCCGCCTTCAGCCATCGACGGTCACGGCCGTCCGCGAGAACGAACTCGGGAAGGGCGACGTGCTCGCGACGGCACGCGTCGGCGCCATCCAGGCGGTCAAGCACACCTGGGAGACGATCCCGATGTGCCACCAGATCCCCGTCACGAACGTCGACACGTCCTTCGACCTCGCCGAGGACGCCATCGAACTGACCGTGGCCGTCGAGACGACGGGCAAAACGGGCTGTGAGATGGAGGCGCTCTCGGGGGTCACGACGGGGCTGAACGTCGTCTGGGACATGGTCAAAGCCGCCGAAAAGGACGCGGACGGCCAGTACCCCGAGACGGCCATCGAGGACGTCCACGTCGTCGAGAAGCTGAAAGAGCCGGTGTAACGTTCCGGGCAGCGTTTCCGACTCTGCAACGGCCCGAGGGGGATTTTTACCCTCCGGGCGGTACGTGGACGTGGCGGCAGTGCTTGCCGCCCCCCAATCCCGCCATGCCCCCAGCCAACCCGAACCGTCGCTGTGACCGCCAGTGTCCTGGTGTCACAGCTTCGTGGTTTTTCCCCACCACACGCGCTCGTTAGAACCCAAGGCCCGCTTCTCTTCACGATCGTGTCCCGCCGGGAACGGCAAAGCGAGGCCGGGAACGTGGGGTCTGACCTCGAAGGCATCGAGAGCGTCACTGACGAGACGATCGAGGAAGGTTTCGACGCTTCGCGATCCGACGACGTGATGACCCTCGATCGGTTCGACCTCGAGTGACGTCCGTGGCTCAGAATCGGGGACGACCGGTCAGATCCGCGGCCGGGAGCCCGCTTCCGGGGCCGACCGAGGAGCCCTCCTCGAAGACGGCCTCCGTCTCGCCCTCAAGGGTCACGACGGCAGCGTTCCCGTCGTACTCGGCGTCGAGGCTGTCGAGTCCGGGATTCTCCTCGACGAACCGGTCGGACGTCAGCTCGACCAGTTCCGTCACGCCCGAATCCTCGGCAGCCCCGGCGTCGGTGTAGAGGAAGATTGCGGTCATCGTCGTCGTTTCGCCGTCGACGGTCATACCGACCCCGCCGGCCCGGAATCCGGTGACGAACTGCGTGGCCATCCCCTGCTGGGCCTCCGACGTGGCCCGTTCGACCAGTGCGGGGTCGATCTGCCCGCCCAGCATCATCGTCGCGTCGCCGAACCGGTCGCCGAGTTGTGCGGCCCGTTCGTTGTTCGGTTCCAGGCGGTCGACCTCGCCGTTGCCCGCATCGATCATCGTCTCGGCGGCCTCCCGGCTCGTGACCGACGCGGTCGCCTCGCCCTCCCGACCCGCCGCGCCGAAGACGACGACGCCGTCCCGGACTGCCGCCACGGCTGTCGTCTCATCGTCGCCGATGTCCCCGGGGGAGCTCTCCTCGGCGTTCTCGTAGAGGGTGAAGCCCTCGTACTCGCCGAGCTGTTCGGCGCCGTCGTCTTCGAGGTCGGTCGCGACCGCGTCCGCCCCGAAGGAACCGAGGATGGCAAGCGACCCGAAGACCGACGAGGAGGTCGACTCGCCGACGGAAACCTGGGCGCCCCCCACGCCGGTCATGGTCTCGATTTCCTCGGGGGCGACCGGCGAGTCCCCGCCCTCCTCGAAGGACTCCCGGGTCGACTCGGGCAGGTACTCGCGGGCCTCGTACAGCCCCGCGTAGTCGACGGTCCCGAAGAACTTGTTCTCTGTCTCGGCCAGCACCGACGGGTCGTACCGGTAGTCCGCCGGCTCGGGGTCGCTCCCCCCGCCGAGGAAACCGCTACAGCCCGCGAAACCCGTCGCTCCGAGCGCCGCGAGCATCCCCCCGGCTTTCAGGACGCTCCGTCTGTCAGTATTCATACAGTCGCAGTAATCCGTCCCCGCTAACCCCGTCGGCGACGGCGACGGCCGCCATCGTGAACGACGTGCCGTCGCCGGGGACGCCCGCGAGGCCGCCCGCGTTCTCCCCGTCGACGCCCTCGAACAGCGTCACCCCCTCGTAGTCGCGCTCGGCGTCGGGGTCACCCTCGGCCCGGACTCGCTCCTCGACGGCCGCGCGGTCGAAGGAACCGAGGGTGACGACCGACCGGAAGGTGAGCGACGAGCCCGTGCCGTAGTCGCCGAACTGGAGCCCGCCGACGGCAGCCATCGACTCGACCGCCTCGGCGTCGAGAGGTGTGTAGGCGGCGGTTTCGACGGTTCCCCGGACCGCCTCGGGAAGGTGTTCGCGTGCCTCGTACAGCCGGCCGTGGTCGACCGTCCCGAAAAACCGGTTGGGCGTCTCCGAGACCGCCCCGACATCGAACTGCCAGTCCCGGGACCTGCCGGACGGACCGCCGAGGACGCCGCTGCAGCCGGCAAGACCCGCGGCCGCCGCCAGGCCACCCAGCCCCAGCACGGATCGTCTGGTCAGCCGCATGGCCCCCCGTTCGTCTCCCGGGCGCTAAACGGCACGCCGCGTGTGCGTCGCTGTCGCCGAACCAGCCGCCCCGCAACCCCTGGGGCTACTGCACCCGGAGCCAGGGGACCTCGACCAGCGGCGGGATGTACGTCTCGATGTGGTGTTCCCAGACGCCGTCCTCGCCGAAGGCCTCGCCGTGGTCGGCGGTGACGACGACCGACCCGTCGAGTTCCCCCAGGAGGTCCGCGATCGACTCCAGGGCCAGGCGGAGGTTCTCCTCGTGGTAGGTCATGCCGGCATCGCGGGTCCCTTCCCGGAGGACGTTCCCTATGCCGAGTTCCATCCACAGGCCCGCCTTCATCGCGAAGGAACTGTCGCCCAGCGCGCTCTCGACGTAGGGCCGGAGGTTGTTGCCGACGGTCGAGAGCGCCCCGTCGGCGTCGCCGCTACGGTCGTCCTGATCGGCGATACCCTCCTTGATGCGGGTCAGTTTCCCGCCCGTCTCGCGGGTGAGGAAGGGCGCGTGGGGCTGCATGTAGTGGAGGACGGTCCGGTCGCGGCGGGCGACGGCGTCGGCGTGGTCGTGGAACGATTCGACCAGCCCCTCGGGGGTGACGGTCCCGAACCCCTCGTGCCACTCCTCGCGCCAGACGTCGATGATCTCCGCGATGTGCTCGGTCGCGGTCCACTCGTAGTCGCAACTGGCCCCCCACGCCAGTTCGTTCAGCGGGATCCCCGTCCCGTTGATAAACGGGTTCGCCGAGAAGTAGGCGATATCGTGGTCGCCGGTGAAGGTGCGGTAGGCCCACTCGGGCGTCGAGGAGCCGGGGCTGTGGCGCTTCTCCAGGTCGCCGTCGAGGTACTCGTCGTAGACGTCCGCGAAGACGTCGTACCGGCAGGCGTCGAGCACAACGCAGTAGTCCCACTCCTCCTCCAGAAACTGCTGGTCTTTCACCTGTGCCTGCATTACGCCGACGATTGGGTTCCCGCCTTTTTAAGCCACCGTTCCCGTCCGCCGGTCGCGCAGGTCCCACTGTTCAGAACACGTCGATGGGGACGACTCCGAACACGAGCGCGGCGGCGGCCACGATGGTCGGGACTGCGACAGCCGCGAAGACGGCCCGGTTCCAGGCGAGTACCTTCCGGCCGTCCAGCGGGCCGAAGGGGATCATGTTGAACCCGGCCAGGAGGACGTTGATGAACACGCCCATCTCGCCGACGTCGCCGGCAAAGCCAGGCGCGAACACGACGGGTACGAATAGCGCCGCCAGCCCGATGTTCGTCACCGGGCCGGCCAGCGCGATCAGGCCGTTCTCCCGTGTCGTAATCTGTCCGCGGTGGTAGACCGCGCCGGGTGCGGCGAAGAGGAAGCCCACCATGGCCGCGAGGACCGCCAGCCCGAGCATGCCGTAGTCGGCCCGGAAGGCCGCGACCTGCCCGAAGCGGACCGCCACCACCTTGTGGGCGAGTTCGTGCAGGAGGAAGCCGGTGCCGACAGTGAGCATGCTGAGGGCGAACAGCCGGGCGGCCGTTCCCGCCCCGACGGTGCCGGCGAGCAACCCCTGGATGACGCCCCGGCCGAGGAAGATGGTGAAGGCGACGCCCAGCGCCACCCACGCGGCGCCCAAATCGCGCAGTTCGCGGCGGCTGAAGCGGACGGTCCGCCGGGGAGAGGTGTGTGTGCTCATGTGTTGACGATCGACCACAGCAGCCGCGCGCTCCGGCGGGCGCCCTCGAGCATCCGGTCGGCCAGCGCGGCGACGCCGCCGATCTCGGCCGAGAGGTGGGGCAACAGCACCGTCGCAAAGAGGACGCTCGCGACGAAGCTCCCGATGTTGGTCATCCCGACGATGAGGATGAGCCGGAACAGCGGCACCTCGCGCATCTGCCTGACGAGGTCCGGGATGGGCAACTCCTCGTCGGCCAGCAGGTCGTTGAGCCGGCTGATGTCGCCGATGTTGACCTCGAGGTAGCGCAACTCCACGTAGCCCGCGAACCAGCCCGGCGCCAGCAGCGGGTTGACGCTGGTGAGCCACGCGACGGCGCCGCCCACGCCCGCGCTGGTCCAGTGGGCGCCGGCCAGTTTCGCCAGCCCCGCCGCGATGATCCCGTTGACGAGAAACCAGACCGCGAAGACGACCAGCAGCCACCGCTGGCGCACGCCCGCCATCGCCAGCAGGACGAAGAAGGCCAGAAAGCCAAGCGTGAACGTGTAGCCGACGGCCCTGTAGACGAACCGGCCCCACCGGCGCCCCTCGGGGGCGCCCACGAGCGTCTCCGGGGCCGCGAGGTAGCCCTCGA
>PXSG01000096.1 GCA_003023485.1 Halobacteriales archaeon SW_10_68_16 | reverse complement strand
AGACACTATACTACGAATACACCCATAGGCTTGACTGGAGTGTGATGGTTCAGGCCCCCTCAGTTACTCGGACATACTTGGAGACGATCAAGAAAATCCGTGATGTGCGGCGCGTCAACCGCCTGCCGAAGCAGATGGTGCTCTACCAAGACCGTAGTTGGAGTCGTGAAGAAGAGAGTGTCCTCACGACAGCGAAAACCGAGTGGGCGATGGAATACTTTACACTCTCGAACTGGACGCTCCCGCAAAACAAGACCTTGACGAGGCAGGAACTCGACGCCTACTACAACCGTATCACCCGGAACCGGAGGTGGATCAAGGACGACGACAACTACGACCCGCTGAACGAAACCGTCCGGAACTCGGACGACTAACCCCGCCACAATCCGCGAGGTGCAGCGGGTCACACCCCTCTATCTCGATCCAGCGAGAGAATATCACTTCTCCGAGGACGCCCCCAGCGTCGACAGCCGCGTCTGGTTGACGTCGCTCGGGTAGACGATCCGCATCGGGAGGCCACGCTCGTCGCGCGGCGGGTCCGTCCGCTCGGGCAGTTCCGACAGTTCGTCCCCAGAACGCCGGGCGGTGACCGCCGCGGCGAGCGCGTCGAGGATGTCGGCCTCGCTACGCAGAAACGACGCGTACCGGGGGGTCATGTAGCGGTCGCGACACGCCTCGTAGATCGCCGTCGCGTCGTCGAGTTCGTCGGCGAGCAGTGCCAGCCGCCGCCTGACGCCCTCGTCGGTCCACTTCGAGTCCGCGACCGGGTTGTGGCCGTTGAGGGCGTAGAAACACAGTTCCGGGCGGGTCTCCCGGAGGCGGTCCCGCGCCCCCGGGTTCGCGTCGAGGAACTCGTCGACCTCGCGGATGCGCGGGATGCGGTGCCAGACCTGGTTCTGGATGCTGTAGCCGGCGGCCTCGTTGGTTTCCTTGGCGACCTCGAGGTTGCCCTCGTAGACGGCCTCCCGGACCGGCGCGTACGGGACCCGCCGCCCCTGTCGGTTCAGTTTCCGCTTCGCCTCGACGTCACAGGCCCGCCTGGCGTCGGTCGGCAGTCCGATCGGGACGTCGACCAGGATGCGGGCGGCGTCGCTGTGGTACTTCCAGAGGCTCCACATCGAGGGGAAGTGGTCGGCCTCCCAGGTGCCGTCGTCCCCGAGGACGACCCCGAACCAGCCCGTGGAGGCCCAGCAGGCACCGATGTGCGTGGCCATGCCGGCCATTGCGGGAGGACCGTTATAGTTGTACCCTGCCCTACGCCTCGAGTCGGTCACAGAGTTCGTCGATGGAGTCGACGGTCAGTGTCGGCGGCGGCCCGAACGAGGGCCACTGGACTGCGCCGCGGTCGAGGAAGATTCCCTGCATCCCTGCGTTCATCGCGCCCTGGACGTCCAGCCAGTGACAGGTGACGTGTGCGATTTCCTCGGGCGGGTGACCGACCTCCGTGGCGGCGTGCTCGTAGAGTTCGCGGGCGGGCTTGAGCGTCCGGATGTCGTGGGCGCTGACCAGTTCGACGACGGTCCCCTCGATGCCTGCCGTCTCGACCAGCGAGGCGAGCATCTCGGGCCGCGGACCCGGTGTCGACGAGCGTGCCGTAGGAATCGAACGTGACTGCCTGGACTGCCTCGGCGTCGAACGCGTCGGCCATGCGGGCGACCACGCGACCGACACACATAGGCGTTGCCAGGGTCGCCGTCCGGGCCAGTACCCGGGGGCGGGCACCGTTCCACTACTCGAACAGTTCCTCGAACACTTTCCGCTGTGCGGTCCGGAGGTGCTGGTGGTAGGTCGGGCGGGAGACGTCCATCGCCTCCGCGAGGTCGTTCCCGTCGATCTCGCGTGGCCAGTCGAAGAAGCCGCCGAGGTAGGCCGTCCGGAGGGCGGTCTCCTGACGGTCGGTGAAGCGGTCGGCCAGCGCGGCGCGGAACTCCTGGCGGGTCCGGACCGGCCGCTCGTGTTCGTGGTAGCCCACCAGTTCGGTGTCGGGGTGGCGGTCCTCGACCAGGTCGAACACCTCCCGTGCCTCTGCCTCGTAGGGTAGCTCGACGGTGACGCGGGTCACTCCCGCCTCGGCGACGACGTCCCGCACGACGGCACCGAACTCGCCGAGGCGCTCGATCAGGGACGCCTCGACGGTCAGTTCCAGCAGGCAGTTCTCGTCGGTATCGACGATGAGCTGGACGTCCTCGACGGCGTCGACCGTCCGGGCCGCCCCGGCCAACGTCTCACCCTCACCGTCGGCAGAGAGGTACAGGCGGAGCCGGCCGTCCGAGCGGTAGTCGAAGTCGGCGACCTCGATGGTACACTCACACCCGGCGGCGAGGCGCGAAAACAGCAGGTCCGGGTCGTCGATGGCCAGTTCGAGTTCGATGACCTCGTCGGCCTCGAGGATGCGGCCCCGCTCGATGGCGTTGATGGCGTTGGCCACCGCCCGGCCCAGCGCGGTGAGGACGACCCGTTCGCGTTCGTCGAAGGCGCCGACCTGGTCGGCGAAGACGACGAACACGCCGTACGTGGTGTCCCGGTAGACGAGCGGGACGACCATGGCCGTCTGGGCGTCCTCGCCGGTACAGCCGAGCATCCCGGCGCTGACGTCCCCGGGTTCGACGACCTGTGGCCGCCCGGTTTCGACCGCGTCGGCGACCGGGTTCGAGCCATCGAGAGAGAACGTGGCGTCCGCGAGCGGGACCGACGCCGTGCCGGTCCACTCGGTCGGCGAGAGCGTCTCGCCGGCCACGTCCGGTCGGCCGATGCCCGCGAACGTGTACGGGTCGGCGGCGGCCAACTGTTCGACGACGCCCGACTCGAGTTCCTCGCGTGTGGTTGCGCCGACGAGTATCTCGACGGTGTTCTCGACGAGGCCGTTGATCCGTTCGAGGACGGTCTCGACGTGTTCGCGGGCCTCGCGGACCTGCCGTTCGCGTCGGGCGCGTGTGCAGGCCGCGGCGGCGGCCGTCGCCAGCAGCGCGAGCACCTGCTCGTCCGCCCCGTCGAAGGCCGCCGGTTCGGTCGAGGCGATGGTGAGCGTCCCGTGGACGCCCATGGGGTAGTACATCGCAGACTGGAGGACGTCGGTGTTCGTCTCGACGTCGATCGCCTGCAAGTCGTCGATGATCCGCGACTCCCCGGTAGCGAACACCCGGCCGGGCATTCCCTCCTCGACGCCGTAGGCCGGCCGGTCCTCGACGGGCACGTCGGCCGCCGTCGTCTCGGCGACGACTTCCAGTACCTCGGCGTCGGCGTCGTACAGGTGGACGGCGTTGGCCTCGAACCCCAGGACGTCCAGCGCCGCCGTCGCGACGAGATCGGCGACCTCCTCCCGCGAGCGGGCCTGCATCAGCGACCGCGTCGTTTCCAGCAGCCCCGAGAGGCGCTCGCGGTGTTCTGCCAGTTCGGTGATGTCCCGGGCGACACCGACGACCTGCGTCACCTCCCCGTCCTCGACGACCGGCTGGTACCAGACTTCCAGCGTGACGCCGTCGGCCAGTTCGACGGTGTGGTGTGTCGCCTCCCCGTCCAGTGCCCGTCTGGCGTGTCGACAGATGTCGGGATACTCCTGGTAGACGTCGAAGATCGACTCGCCGACCACCTCGCCCGGTTCGAACGACACTGACTCCAGTCCGCGGCCCCGCGAGAGCGTGAACGTCCCGCCGGGATCGCACGCGAACACGACGACTGGAACGTTCTCCGTGGCCGTCTCGAGGCGGCACTGATCGGCCCGGAGACGGTCCTCGTACCGGCGCCGTTCGAGGACCCGGCTGATCCAGCCGGTGAGTAACTCGACGAACGTCCGCTCGGACTCCGAGAACGGTCGCTCGCGGGGCTCGGCGTCGGCGAAGCAGACGGTCCCGTACTGCCGGTCGTCGACGGTGATCGTCGCCCCGAGATAGCAGCCCAGCCCGTCCCGTCCGGAGGCGGGGTCGTCGCTCGACTCCTCCTGGCGGGTGTCGGCGACGGCCAGGGGCTCTTCCCGCCCGACGGTTTTCCGGCAGTACGTCTCCGAGAGCGGTGTCGTCGACCCTTCCTGGAGTTCCGGATGGTCGCCGACCAGTTCGACGACCGTCGACCCCTGATCCCCGATACTGGTCAGAAAGCCCAGTTCGACGCCGAGCCGGTCCCGTCCGACCGCGAGCATCCCTTCGATCGTCTCGGCGGGCGAGCGCCCCGCATCCAACGCGATGTCGTGGAGCCGTCGGAGTGCCCGTTCTCTGTCGGATGGACCCGCACCTCCAAGAGTGTGTCGCGCTCGCCCCCGTCGACCTCGACGGTCGTCGCCTCGCCGGCGTCCAGCACCGCCGCGAACCGGCCTTCGAGCCACGCTCCCTCCGGGAACGCCTCGCGGACGTCGGCCCCGACCAGCCCCGAGGCCCCGGCGCCGAGTATCTCCCGGGCCGCGTCGTTGGCGTCGGTGACCGTCCAGTCGGCGTCCAGCGTGACGACCCCGTCGGCGAGTTCGGCCAGTGTCCCTTCCTCGAACGTGCGGTTCGCGGTCGCTGCCTCGCCCCCATCGGCTGCCGGTCTCCCCTCGTCGCTCATGTCTGGAGTGGCCAACGGTTCGGTACCTGGAGGTATAAATCATCGTGCGGTCCGACTGCGTCGGGAGCGTGACCACCGGCCCGCTCACAGCCGGAGGCGGCGGACGGTCGTCCCGTTGGCTTCGAGGTCGGCTCCGTTGACGGCGGCGACGACGACGAGGTTCTCGCCCGGTTCGACCGCGACGGTCTCCTCGAAGGCGCCGTCCGTGGCCTCGGCGACGGCGCTATCGACGGGCGTGGTGACGGCGACGCGGGCACCCGTGGTCTCGCCCGAAACGACCAGTTCGTTGCCCCGGAACTGCGTGTCGACGCGGAGTGCCGGGCTCCGGTCCGGTTCGTGCAGGCGCGCCTCGCGGTACCGCTCGTGGACGAACGCGGGCGTCTCGACGGGCTCGCCGGCGTCGACACCGTGTGCCAGGCGGACGTACTGTGCCATCGCCCAGGCCAGGGGCGTCGCCGAGCCGGTTCCCTCCCCGAACGACCAGCCGTAGTCGGTGCTGTGCTCGCGGTCCCAGACCTGCTCGGGGAGCATCCGCCCGGCGTTGGCGAACTCCGCCATCGCCCGCAGGCAGTCCATCGGTTCGAAGTCCGGGTCGGCCAGGCGGAGTTCGTACTCGCCGCGCTCGCCCGTCAACAGGGGCCAGAGGCGCCCTTTGCCCTCGTGGGCAGTCGACCACGGGGCACCCTGGTCGCCGCGCCGGCGCTCGCCGTAGCCGTCGCCGTTGTACCGGTAGAACCCGGGGGCTGGGCCGGCCTCGACGCGGATGGTGTCGTCGACCTCGCGTACGGAATTTTCCATGACGTCGCTGTCCTCGGGTTTGATGCCAAGCCGGACGAGGTCGAGGAATCCCGCGTCGATGACGTTCCGCTCGTCCAGCGTGGGGCCGCCGTTCGCGAGGGTCCGCTGGTGGCCGGCGTCGGGGTCGCCGTCGCGTGTGATCCGCACGTAGTAGGGCGTGCGGGTGTGCCGGTCGGTGCCCGTCTCCGTGGCGGTCCAGGCCTCGACGTTGTTCGCCCAGTGGTCGGCCAGCGCGAGCCAGACGATGGCGTCGGCCTCGTGGCCGGCCTCCAGGGCGAGCTTGCCCGCACACGCGAGGCCGGCGATTTCGGCGGCGATGGAGGAGGGGGAGTAGCCTGCCTCCTCCTCCCAGCGCTCCTGTGCAGTCTCGGGGCCGTGGCGGGCGATGTAGTCGGCCGAGCGGCGGACGTGCTCGTAGTCGTAGTCGGCCTCGTCCAAGTCGAGGCCGGCCTCGGCGAGGTGGTAGGCCATCACCTGCGGGAAGGAGATGTTGTCCATCTGCTCGCCGCCCCACCGGGTGGTGCCGTTGACGTAGGTGTTCTGCGGGATGAACCCCTCCTCGTCCTGCTGGTACTCGTAGATGTAGGCCAGCTGGCTGGCCGCGATTTCGAGTTCCCCGACGGTCTCGAAGGCCGTGAACACCTGGTAGAGGTCCCGCGACCAGACGAAGTTGTAGCCGTAGCCCTTCGGCCGGGTGGCGTCGACCGCGACACCCCACGGGACCGACGGCGAGGCGATAGACGCCCCTGCGTAGGTCTTGTCCTCGACGGCCAGCAGCGTCATGAGCGCCGTCTTGTACTGGGCGGCCAGGGATTCGTCGCCGGCGACCGACTCGGGGAGGGGTTTGTCCGCGAGAAAGTCCTGCCAGCTCTCGGCGTAGGCGGTCTGGACCGTCTCGAAGGTGCGGTTGAGCGCGCCGTCGGCCTCGCCGAGTGCGGCCGCGGTGTCGGCACGGCGGGCGAAGCCGAGTGCGACCGTCTCGCCAAAGTCCGTGCCCGAGCCGAGGCGGCCGACGAGGATGACGTTGTCGTCGTCGACCGACGCGACCGGGTCCGGGAGGTCGCCGGCGGCGAACAGCGCCTCGAGGCGGTCGCTGCCGGCGGCCCCGACGGTCGCCCAGTCGAAGCGGCCCGCGGCGTCGAGTGCCAGCGCGACCGAGTAGGCGGCGCCGCTCTCGTCGACCAGGTAGGGGTTGTCGGTCTCGGCGGTGTAGGCCCGCGGGTCGCGGGCCGCGAGGTGGTAGCCGCCCGCCTCGCCGTACCGGATGCCCCGGTCGACGCTGGTCGTGCTGGTCAGCGCGACGTCGCCGACGACGAAGACGTCGTATGCCGTCGCGTCGGTCGCCTCGAAGGAGACGTCCGCGACGATGGCGTCGCCCTCGGGGTCGGCCGCGTAGTCGACGGTCAGTTCCCACTCGTGGCCCCGGCCGTCGCCCGTCTCGGTGAAGACGTGCCGGAAGGACAGCGACTCGTCGTCTGTGGGTTCGGCGCGGCGCCGAACAGTGTCCTCCTCACGGCGGTTCTCGCGGTGTGTCCGGGCCGTGTAGTCGGACTCGTCCAGACACCGCACGAGGAAGTCGACCGCGCGGACGTTCATCAGGTCGACCTGCGGGAAGCGGGCTTCGGTGAGCGCCCCCTCGGTGAGCGTGAACCACACGCGCGAGGGGTCGGCCTCGCCGTGGTCGGCGACGGTCCCGACGCCGTACTTCTCGCCCGTGGTCCAGGTCGGGCGCTCGCTCGGTCCCTCGGTGCCCGCGGCCGTCGTCGGGAGGGCGTTCAGTTCCTCCAGGAGGACGGTCGCGTGCAGGCGGAGCGCGTGCGACCAGCCCAGGGGGGCGGCGCTGTCGAGGGTGCCGTCGTTGAACGCCTGTTCGGCGAGATACCCGGCGTCGGTCGTCAGCGGCCCGTCCGGGCCCAGCAGGTCGTAGAGGTCGCTGGCCCGCCCGAGGTAGGCGTCGCCGTTCCGGTCGCGCTCTTCGAGCAACACGCCGACGTGGGCGGCCGCGAGCGCACCCATCCCCGTGGTCACGCTCCAGACTTTCTCGGCGTCCTGGCCCGCGGTCCGCCAGCGGTCGTCCTCGTAGCGGGCCAGCCCCGCCACCTGGCTCCCGCTGGGGTTGCGAAACAGGATGTCCATCGTCGTCCCGACGTGGTCGGCCAGGCGGTCGACCTGCTCGGCCGACAACTCCAGACCCTCGACCGCCTCGTACTCCCGGAGGGCGGTAGCGAGGTGCAACCCTGCGCCGTCGATGCAGTGGTCCGGGGAGCCGTCCGTGAGGCCCATCACGTACGCACTCAGGTCCGGGTCCCAGAGGTGATCGAGGCCGGACAGCACCCGGTCGGCGTGGGCCCGGGCGCGCTCACACACCGACTCGGCAAGCGGCGCCCGCGCGACGGCCGCGAATGCCTCAATGAAGGTGGCCGCAGTATGGAGGAACTGGCCCGCGCTGTCCTCCCAGAGATTCTGACACGGGGCAGGGAGGTCGTTGTCGGCGACATCGGCAGCAAGCGCCCCGAGGGCGTCCTCGATGGTCTCCCGGACGGTGGCCCGCAGGTCGCGGTCGAGTTCGTCCCGGCGCTCGCGCAGCAGGGCCGCGAGAAACGCCGTGACGGTGGCG
The DNA here is from genome assembly GCA_003023485.1 of Halobacteriales archaeon SW_10_68_16. The sequence continues at coordinate 6,403 of PXSG01000096.1, read as the reverse complement.
GTCTGGTCGGCCTGGTACTCCGTGGAGTCGTCGGCTCCCTCGACGTTGGCGTTGGCCCAGCCCGGCGCGAGCGTGCCGTCGTCGGCCCACACCCGGTGGGGCCAGGTCCCGTCCCCGAGCTGTGCCTCGCAGAGAAAGGCTGCGCTCTCGACGAGCGTGGCGGTCGCGTCGATGTCCAGCCGGTCTCCGGCCGCCAGCAGGTGTCGCGAGATGGCGGCGTCGTCCCGGAACCAGACGTAGCCATACCCCCCCGAGTGGGCGTAGAAGGGGTCGAACTCCGGGGCGGCGATCCGGCCGCCGGAGGGCGCCGACAGCAGATCGAGCGTCCGCAGGTCCGACCAGATGGACTCCGCGCGGAGCCGGTCCTCGGGCACGTCGAATGTCGTCCGCTCGCGGGCGGCCGCCCGGAGGTCGTCGGCGGTCGTGTGGTCGGCGACGCAACTCCGGAGGTCGGCCAGGGCTCTCGTGCGGTCGATGACGCCGTGGTCCGAGAGCTGGCTGACAAGCGTCGTGCTGTTCGAGCGGCCGGTCCGTTCGAGCGGCGCCGTCACGACGAAGTCGCCCTTGAGGCGCTTCTGGTCGTTGCGCCCGGTCGGCTCCCGGCGCGGGAAGGAGACGGGCTCCTCGCCCAGTATTTCGGCGAAGCGCTCGCGGCGCTGGCCGTTGACCCCGTCCAGTCCCGTGGAGGCGGCGAGATAGTCGTGTTCGCGCCGGTGGTACACCTCCAGGACCTGCGAGCCGTCGGGCCCGCCCTCCTCGTGGATCAAGGCACCCATGCCCGAGTCCTTCCCCTCGGGGGCCAGCGTAACGAAGGCGACGAGCTTGGCGTCCCGCGGGACCGCCCCCCGGAGTTCGACGTGCGTGACGTGTGCCCGCCCGAGCGTCAGGTCGTACTGGTGGACGGTAAACGAGCCCGCGTCGTACTCCGTCTCGACGAGGCGCGTGTCGCGGTAGTAGTGCTGTCTGATCGTCTCGAGGTGGTCGAACCACAGCGTCTCCTCGCCGGCCAGAATACCCAGCCGGGAGCGGTCGATACCGTAGAGTCCAGAGAGAGAGTCCGAGTAGTCGCGCAGCGACCCGTTCGTCCCGACGTACACGAGCCGGTCGCCGTGACCCGAGAAGGACCCCGAAAGCGTCTTGCTCTCCTCGGGAAAGCGCTCCTCGCGTGCCCACTTGTACTCGTTGAGCGCCGTCGTCAGCCGCATGCCTCCTACAAGCGGACTTGCCTATATAACAGCGACGTTCTCCCGGACGGCCCGCAATTCTTGCTGGCAGCGAGTGGCGCCAAGTCATACTGCCGGGGTAAACCGACAAAACGTATTAATACACGGTCGCAAAACGTCACACCGGGACAGTGACAGGAGAGCGTGACGGGACAGTGCTCGTCGTCGAGGACGAGCGCGAACTCGCAGACCTCTACGCGGACTACCTGGCCGACGAGTACGACGTCCGCGTCGCCTACACCGGGGAAAAGACCCTGGAGATGCTCGACCGGACGATCGACGCGGTCTTGCTCGACCGCCGGATGCCGGTCGTCTCGGGCAACGAAATCCTCGCCGAACTCGAGGAGCGCGACCTCGGCGCCCGGGTGGCGCTGGTCACCGCGGTCAACCCGGACTTCGACATCATCGACCTGCGCATCGACGACTACCTCGTCAAGCCGGTCACGCGCGCCGAGGTCCGCGAGACGGTCGACCGCCTGCTGACCATCGACGAGTACAACGAGCGCATCCAGGAACTCACCTCGAAGAAACTCAAGCGCAACGTCCTCGAGGTCGAGCGGACCCGTGCGGAACTGGAGGGCAGCGAGGAGTTCGAACGGCTCACGGCCGAGATCGAGCAACTCGAACGCGAGGTCGAATCGATCGCCGAGGAACTCGGTGTCGACGACCTCGAGTACGTTTAGGGCTGTTCTACGCGAGGATGCGAACCCACCGAAGAGCCGAACTTAATAGAAGGTATCCGAGCAGTCGAAGACGACGCCGTGGGCCGGGCAGACGTACTTGCAGTGTCGCCGGTACATCGGCCGCTTGCAGCGTGGACACGGCCGGCCGCCCGACTCGCCCATACCGGCGTCACGCCCGCCCGGCACTTCATTCCCCCCGGATGCGGACCACCCCGTAGAACAGCCCCGTGAGTATCCCGCCGAGGTGGCCGTAGGGGGCGGTCCCGGGTTCGAGGGCGACGACGGGCAGGAAGTCGTTCGCGAGGACCAGCCCCACCACGACCACGCCCGTGACCGCGAACAGCGTCTCCACGGAGAAGGCCTCCCCGGACCGGTCGACGCCGCGGGCTCGCTCGGCGAGAACGAGCGTCGAGAAGAGGGTCACCAAGGCGAGCGCTGCGCCGCTGGCCCCCAGGGTGCCCAGGCCACCGGCGCCACCGACGTACGCGCCGAGTTGTGCGGTGGTGCTCGCGTAGCCCGCCGCGACGTAGAACAGGAAGTACCCCGGTTCCGGGAGCCGTGCCTCCACGAGGCCGCCGTAGACGAGGACGACCCCCGCAGTCGTGGCGAGGTGGACGAGATCTCGGTGAGCGAAGGGCGCGACCACCCACCCCGGCGAGGGATCGGCACCGGCGAGAAAGATGTACCCCCAGGTGCGGGGCCCGTAGATCCACAGGACGGCACGTTCGAACGCGAAGACGGCGAACAGAAAGGCGATGACTCCGAGCGTCACACGCTTGGTTGCGAGCCACCGGACGCCCGCCGCGAGGACGGCGTCGTCGGTGGCGTCCACGTCAGCACTCGCTCCAGCCACACGACTCGCAGGTCTTGCACCCCTCCGAGTAGTACAGCGACAGCGCCCCGCACTCGGGACACTCCGGGCTCTCCCCGGCGTCGATCAGCGACTGCTGGTCGCCCTCGCTCGCGGCCGCGGCCCCGCCGTCGGCCTCGGGTTCGGGTTCGACACCGCCGATGTCCGGTTCCGGCGCGGCGTCGCGCTCGGCGCGTGAGTCCGCCTCGGCGTCCTCGGCGGTCTCTTCGAGGGTCTGCTGTTGCGGGTAGGCCCGCTCGATGTCACCCTCCAGGTAGCGGCGCATCGCCGTGCCGATGGCGTCCGGGATGGACTGGATCTGCTCGCCCTTGTCCCAGGCGACCTTCGGCGAACGGATGCCCTGCAGTTCCTCGGCGATCTCCCACGGGTCGACGCCCGCGCGAAGCGCCGTCGAGATCGTCTTCGCCAGCGCCTCCGTGAACGACGCCGTGAAGCCACCGGAGTTGCCGATGTTCGCGAACAGTTCGAAGGGCCGGTCGGCCTCGGGGTCCTCGTTGATGTTGACGTACAGTTTCCCGTAGCCGGTGTCGATGCGCTGGGTGACACCACGGAGTACGTCGGGCCGGTCGCGCTTCTGGGCGAACTCCTCGCCGTCGTCGACCGATCCGAGGAGCTCCCCGATTTGCTGGTCGAGGGCGGCCTGGACCTCCTCGCTCCCGACGAAGGCCTCGATCCCGCCGAACACGTCCTCGATCTGCTCGACTAGGGCTTCGGCGGCCTCGGCCTCGTCGGCGAACTCCGTGTTCTTGGCCCGCGTGGTCAGCACCTGCTTCGAGCGGGTGCCGTCCCGGTAGTAGGTGACGCCCTTGCCGCCGTGGTCGTAGATGTACTCGAAGACCTCCTTTGCGTCCGCGACCGACGAGTCGTTGGGGGCGTTGACCGTATTGTGCGATACCACGCCGCCAACCACGTATTCGTGTGGTCCGGCGAGTTCGATGTCGTACATCTCGCGTGTCCCAGCGTCCTCTACTTCCGTCACCTCGTACAGCGGCGGTGCGTCATCGATACCGAGATCTGCGGCCGTCGTGTGGAACATATAGTTCCGGTCCCGGTATTCGAAGGTTCGTGCCGCGTAGTACTCCCGCGACCGGGAGTCAAATTCGGTCTTGTCGACGCGATCCTGCGGAACGTAGACGCGATACCGCTGGTCGAACCGCTCGACGCGCTTGTGCGGTTCGACCGGTGTCACCAGTTCCTGGGCTTCGTTCGTGACGTGAACCTGGTACGCATACGCGTCGGACTCTTTGATCCACTTCCGGCCGACGTACACCTTGGGAATCCCGAAGCTCCGCAACAGGTCGGCGACGCCGTCGGCAAGGTCCTTCGACATGCCACCATACACGACCAGTGACTGGGAACCGACGTACCCGTCCAGCGTGACGCCGTTGACGAACGCGAGTTTTTCGTCGGGACTACCCTGCAGCACTTCACGTGGGACCTCCTTCGCGTACGAACCGGACTCACACAGATCCGTCACGAACTCCCAGACTGGCTTGGAGTTCAGATGCACTCCGTAGACCGTATCCCGCTGGGCGCTGCCACGAGTATCCTCTTCGACGAACGGTTCACGTCCGAACAACTCCTCGAACAGTTCGCGGGCCTCGTCGCGCACACGTTCCGAGGATGTACTGATCTCGATGCAGTACCGTTCGTCGATAGCACTCCCGTCGGCGGCGTACATCCCGAGGAACTGTGCCAGACGCGGTGACATCCGGGACGGGAGCGTGACGTCTTTCTCGTATATTCCCGGATCGCTACCGGGAGCAGTCAACGCCGCTCCCCCGTCGGTAGCGACGTCTGTGAGTCGGTCGAACGCGATCTCAGTCCCTCCGTTGCCGTGGGATTCGGTGTGTCGTCCGATCACGTAGTCGCCCTCCCCGAGATCGCCGAGCACCTTCCACCCATCGGGCGTCAGAACCCTGTGTGACTCCGTGGCGCCAACGAGTTCGGTGCCGTTGTCGACGCGGACGCGGGTCGCCTCCTTCTCGCCGGCGTAGTACTGCGATTCGACCGGCACGCCGTCGATCGTCACGTCCTCGTCGACGGTGACGAACTCGCCCGGTTCGGGCGTCTCCTCTGTGAACGACTCGATCGGACGGACACCGGTGTCTGTCTGGACGAGTGTTCCTTTTTCGAGACATTTACTGATTGCACTGTCCACGCCCTCCTGACACGAGCACTGGACCGCCGCGTGTTCTTTCGCCGAGAGGTCGCCGGTCGTGACGAAGAGTTCGCCGATGGCGTCGGGCACCGACGTGAGCCCCTCGATGCCCTCGAAGGCGTTTTCGGCCATCTGCTCTTGGGCCTCCTCCTTGACGGCCTCGACGTCGATGTCGTTTGCCTCCAGCACCCGCAGGAAGTAATCGTCGAACTCGACTAACATCTCGTCGCCCTGGACGTCGTCGGAGACGTTCTTGTAGTAGGCGACGTTGTAGATGGGCTCGCAGCCACCTGTCGTATTTCCAACCATACTGGTGGTCCCGGTCGGAGCGATTGTCGTCGTGTTGTGGTTGCGGACCGGAAACCCGTCGGCCCACTCGTCGGCGTCGAGGCCGGTCTGGCCCTCGAACCACTCGCGGTAGGCGGTCGGGTCGGCGTACTTGGAGTCCTCCCAGTCCTCGAAGGAGCCCCGCTCGGTGGCGAGTTCGTGGCTCGTCCACTTCGAGTGGTGGTTGATGTGGGTCATCAGCTGGCGGGCGACCTCGTTTGCGGAGTCGCTGCCGTACTTCATGCCCAGCTGGATGTACAGCTGGGCCAGCCCCATGATGCCCAGTCCGATCTTGCGCATCTGCCGGACGGTCTGTTCGATCTCTTCGACCGGGAAGTCCGACATCGTGACCACGTTCTCCAGGAAACGCGTCCCGAGTTCGATGCGCCGGTCGAACTCCTCCCAGTCGACGGCCTCGGCCAGGAACGCGCTGACGGCGTCGGCCCGGGAGCCGTGTTCGTCGGCGTGGCGCTCGGCCCAGACCCGCCAGTCCGGAGCGTCCTCGGCGGCCAGCGTCGAGAGGTTGATGTGCCCGAGGTTGCAGGCCTCGTACTCCTCAAGGGGCTGCTCGCCGCAGTTCGCGACGCTGACGAACGGGGCGTCGTCCTCTCCTTCGGTGATGGCAAGGTAGTTGTGGTGGTCGTCGACCGTGATGTTGTAGACAGGTGCCGAGCCGGCATCGCTCACAGACTCGACTGTCAATTCCTCCGAGACAGTCTCGGAGACGCCCCCTGCGGGGATTGCAACGGCGGTCGTCCCGACGATACGGTCCCCGGTCGAGAGGTCGCCGGCCTCGACGTACCCGTCGGGCGTCCAGATCTCGTGATCGGGCGTACACCTGAGGGTGGTTCCATCCTCGGTTTCGACGCGAACGAGGTCGGCGTCTGTCCGCGTCTGTCGCGGGTTCCGGCCGATCTTCACTGTCAGCTCACCGGTCTCGCTGTTCCGACAGAGGACGCGCACGTCCTGTCCGTTCTCCGCCAGCGACGCCAGCGTCTCGGTCGTGCCGTCGGCGAGCGCGATTTCCGTGTCCCCCGTCAAGCAGGGATTCGTCGCGAGGATGCGATGTTCGGGATGTTCGTCGACGTCGAAGGAGTGTTCGTCGTTGACCCGTTCGAGGAAGATGACGCCGGGTTCG
>PXSG01000095.1:21010-37039 GCA_003023485.1 Halobacteriales archaeon SW_10_68_16 | reverse complement strand
GCCACCGCGGGCCGTGGTACCGCGGCACAATACGATATTCGAAACGCATCTACGAGGTTCGTATTTTTTCGCCGGGTTTATTACGATGTGCCGATTTCGAGCAGGTAATGTCAGCGGGTGAAGACCGGACGATACTGTTGATCGGGAGTGGACCGATAAAGATCGGCCAGGCGGCCGAGTTCGACTACTCGGGAGCCCAGGCCTGCCGGGCGCTGCGCGAGGAGGGGGCGCGAGTCGTGCTGGTCAACTCCAACCCCGCGACCATCATGACAGACCCGGGGATGGCCGACGAGGTGTACATCGAGCCCATCAACACGGAGGCCATCGCGGAGATCATCCGCAAGGAACGGCCCGACGGCGTCATCGCGGGGCTGGGCGGCCAGACCGGCCTGAACGTCACCGCCGAACTCGCAGAGGAGGGCGTCCTGGAGGAGTACGACGTCGACGTGATGGGGACGCCGCTGGACACGATTTACGCCACGGAGGACCGCGAGCAGTTCAGAAAGCGCATGGAGGCCATCGGCGAGGACGTTCCCAGTTCGGTGACCATCGGCTCCGTCGAGGAGGTCGAAGAGGCCGTCGAGGCCGTCGGCGGCCTGCCGGTCATCATGCGCACCACCTACACCCTCGGGGGTGCCGGCTCGGGCGTCATCGGCGGGATGGATGAACTCAAAGCCCAGGTCCGGAAGGGAATCAATCTCTCGCGGGACGACCGCGTGATGATAACCGAATCGATCGACGGCTGGATCGAACTGGAGTACGAGGTGATGCGCGACGCGGACGACTCGTGTATCATCATCTGCAACATGGAGAACCTGGACCCGATGGCACCAGGAGATGCGCGACTCCGCGCTGAAGGTCATCCGCGAACTGGGTATCCAGGGTGGGTGTAACATCCAGTTCGCCTGGCGCGACGACGGCACGCCGGGCGGCGAGTTCCGCGTCGTCGAAGTGAATCCCCGCGTCTCGCGCTCGTCCGCGCTGGCCTCGAAGGCGACGGGCTACCCCATCGCCCGCGTCACCGCGAAGGTCGCGCTCGGCAAGCGCCTCCACGAGATCGAAAACGAGATCACCGGCGAGACCACGGCGGCCTTCGAACCCGCCATCGACTACGTGGTGACGAAGGTGCCCCGGTGGCCCAAGGACAAGTTCCCCGACGTGGAGTTCGAACTCGGACCGGGGATGAAGTCGACGGGCGAGGCGATGGCCATCGGGCGGACCTTCGAGGAGTCGCTGCTGAAGGCCCTTCGCTCCTCCGAGTACGACCCGGCCGTCGACTGGAGCGAAATCAGTAACGCGGAACTCGAATCGGAGTACCTCGAACGTCCCACGCCGGACCGTCCCTACGCGATGTTCGAGGCCTTCGAGCGCGGGTTCAGCGTCGAGACGGTCTCGGAACTGACGGAAATCCGGGAGTGGTACGTCGAGCGCTACAAGCGGGTGGCCGCGGCCGCCGAGGCAGCCGCGGAGGGTGACTTCCAGACCGCCGCCGACGCCGGCTTCACCGACCACGAAATCACCGCCCTCGCTGGCGGGGACTTCACGGACACACACGCCTCCTGGCTCCCCGACCGCCTGCTCGACGAGCGCGGGGCCGTCGTCGGCGACGAGGCCGACACGGTACAGCCCGATGGTGGGACGGCGGCCGACGCCAGCGCTTCGGCGGGCACGGCGAGCGTCGACGACGTGGACGCGACGACCACGCCCCGCGATTTCAAGCTGGTCGACACCTGCGCCGGCGAGTTCGCGGCGACGACACCTTACTACTACTCGACCCGCGATCCGGTCTCGGAACTCGAACGAGACGAACTCCAGGTCGACCGGGACGTCGAGAGCGTCGTCGTCGTGGGCGCCGGCCCCATCCGCATCGGCCAGGGCGTGGAGTTCGACTACTGTTCGGTCCACGCCGTCAACGCCTTAGAGGAGATGGGCATCGACGTCCACGTCGTCAACAACAACCCCGAGACGGTCTCGACGGACTACGACACCTCCGACGGCCTCTTTTTCGAGCCCATCACCGCCGAGGAGGTCGCAGACGTAATCGAGGCCACGAACGCCGACGGCGCGATGGTCCAGTTCGGCGGGCAAACGTCGGTCGACATCGGCGGCCCCCTGGAGGCGGAGATCGAACGGCGCGGGCTGGACTGTGAGATCCTCGGGACATCGGTCGACGCGATGGACTTAGCGGAGGATCGGGACCGCTTCAACCAGCGGATGGACGAGCTGGGCATCGCCCAGGCCAGGGGTGGCTCCGCGACCAGCAAGGAGGAGGCCCTGGAACTGGCCCACGAGATCGGCTACCCGGTGCTCGTCCGTCCCTCCTACGTCCTGGGCGGGCGCGCGATGGACGTCGTCCACAACGACGCGGACCTCGAAACCTACATCGAGGAGGCGGTCCGGGTCTCGCCGGACAAACCCATCCTCGTCGACGAATTCCTGGCCGACGCCGTGGAACTCGACGTCGACGCCGTCGCGGACGGCGAGAACGTCCTCATCGGCGGCGTGATGGAACACATCGAGACCGCCGGCGTCCACTCGGGCGACTCGGCGTGTATGATCCCGCCCCGGTCGCTGGGTCGGGAGGTCAACCGCCGGGTCCGGGAGGTAGTCGAGGAGATCGCCCGCGAACTCGACACCGTCGGCCTGTTGAACGTGCAACTGGCGGTCAAGGACGGCGAGGTGTACGTCCTCGAAGCGAATCCCCGTTCCTCGCGGACGGTCCCGTTCGTCTCGAAGGCCACGGGCGTCCCCATCGCGAAGATCGCCGCGAAGGTCATGGCCGGCGCCTCGCTGGAGGAACTGGACTACGAGGAGCAGATCCCCGACCAGGTCTCGGTCAAGGAGGTCGTCCTGCCCTTCGACCGCCTGCCCGGCTCCGATCCGCGGCTGGGCCCGGAGATGAAATCCACCGGCGAGGTGATGGGCACCGCCGACACGTTCGGGAAGGCCTACCAGAAGGCCCAGATGGCCGTCGGCAAGCCCATCCCTCTGGAGGGGACGGCAGTCGTCGACCTGCCCGTCGAGGGCTACGAGGGCTTTTTCGAGGTCAAGACCTTCGAGGACTTCGACAGCGAGGCCGAAATCATCCAGGGATTGCGTGACGGCGAGATCGACCTCGTGCTCTCCCGGCACCGGGAGGTCCTGGAGGTGTGCGTCGAGGAGACCATCACCTACTTCTCGACGGTCGAGAGCGCCCAGGCCGCCCTGGAGGCGATACGGCACTCCGGCGAACCGATCGACGTCAAGTCAATCGAGGACCGCCCCAAGATGCGCGAGTACTGGGGCCAGCCCAAGGAACGAGAGAACCTCCGGGCCCACGTCGAGACGCTCCGGGGGCTGACGGAGTCGGGTTACCTCGATGCGCTGGCCGGCGACGACTTCGCTGACCTGGCCGACGCGCTCGATACGGTCGTCGAGACCATCGACAGCACCGTCCTCCTGCTGGGGACCGGCACCGACGCCGAGATGGCCGACCTGCAAGAGCGCATCGAGGAGCGCGGGTACGACGCGACCGTCGTCGACGACCTGCCCGGCGCCGACGAGCAACTGCCCGAGGAGCACGCCGCCACCTACATGATGGTCTCGAAGTTCTCCATCCTCGTCGACCGCGACGCCTCGGCGCGCCTGACCGCCTACGAGACGGCGAAGGCCCACCACAACGTCCTCGCGCGCCTGGTACCCGGCGACGTCGAGCGCGACACCCACCTCCTGGGCGGCCACGACGAGGATGCCGAGTACATCCGGTCCTTCGAGTTCGAGGACGACCCGGGCGAAGTCTTCGAGGCGGCCGTCGAGTGGGCCGAGTCCGTCGTCGAAGAGCGCCGCCAGTCCTACCACGCGCGGTTGCCCGGCCACGAGGAGTAGACATCTTCCGGCAGGTCCACGAACCGTACCACCGGCAGCACTCCTGTGTCGTGACGTCCGTTTCGTTTTATATTTTCATCTTCTCTATGGATAATTCAATTTTCGGCGATACCGGGGTCGACATCGCGGACATCAGCGACCCGGCAAACCCGGAGAATGCGAGTTCCTGGTTCCTGAAAGACGTCGCGCCCGAGGAAGCGAAGTCGTCCCGGGCCCCCTGCCACGACATCTACGTGCAGGACGATATCTGCTATGCGGTCCTCTGGGACGCGGGGACGGCCGCCCTGGACGTGAGCGATCCGGCGGACCCGAGTCTGATCTCGCGGTTCGGCTCGGTACTCGACGCGGACGACGCGATTCCGGCCTACGACTTTTCCGAGCCAATCGGTGCCTACCTCGCCCGGGAGTGGGACCTGACCGCGTATCTCACTGCGCCCGGCAACGCCCACTACGTCCAACCGTCCACCGATGGAGACCACGTCTTCGTCGGGGCGGAGACCTTCCCCAAGGACGTCGGTGTCACCGACCCCGGCGTCGACGACTACGGCGGAATCGACGTCTGGGACACGTCGGATCTGGAAGAGCCGAGTGAGGTCACCCGCATCGATCCGCCGGTCATCGACGATGACGACGCGGAAAAGTTCTTCACGTCGCACAATTTCGACGTGACCGCGAACCGACTCCACACCTCGTGGTACCACGGCGGTGTGCACCTGTACGACATCACGGACCCGGAAGCGCCCGAACGCCTCGCCGGGTACGACCCGGACGGCTACGCGTTCTGGACGGCCGTGACGGGCCGGAGTTTCACTGTCGGTGGTGTCTACGGGGAAGCATCAGAGAACGAAGGAGGGGTCACGATCCTCCACAACGACCGCGGGAAAAAGCAGCCACCCGCGTTCGACGGGAGTTCGCCCCCCGACGAACCGGCGGTGATGCCGGAGAGTCAAGAAGAGTAGTCGCGTCGCCGGAATCTACACCGCCGGACGTCGGCGCCAGACACGGACCCGACGCCGCGGGAGTGGACTTATAGCGCGGGCCGGCGAACGCGCCGGCATGTCGTTGCGTTTCCCCAGCGAGGTCGTCGTCGAGCGGTTCCTCCCGACGGTGCGGGCGATGCTGGCCCGGGCCCTCGACGAGCGCGGGCTCACCCAGGAGGAGATCGCCGACCGTCTCGGGGTGAGCCAGGCGGCGGTCAGCGGGTACCTCCGCGGAGCGGACCTCGAAGAGCGCTTCGCGAGCGACGAGCGCCTGCAGTCGACCGTCGCGACCATCGCCGACGGGTTCGCTGCGGACACGATGGACGGCTACGAGGCCCTCGGAGAGCTGCTGGCGGTGATCCGCGAATTCGAGGACCGCGGTCCCATCTGTGCCGTCCACGAGGAAGAGATGCCCGCTCTGGAGGGGCTGGGCTGTGACCTCTGTGTCCGGGGCCTCGACGAGGGCGCCCTGGCGGAACGGGACGCCCTGGCGGCGGTCCGGCGGGCAGCCCGCCGGCTGGCGACGGCACCGGGGATAGCCACCCACGTCCCCAACGTCGGCACCAACGTCGGGACCGCGGTGCCGGACGCGGCCGACGAGACCGACGTCGCCGCCGTGCCGGGCCGCCTCCAGGCCGTCGGCTCGCGGGTGGTCGTGCCGGCCCAGCCGGAATTTGGCGTCTCCCGGCGGGTCGCGGGTGCCATCCTCGCGGCGATGGCTGTCGAACCAGAGACGCGGGGCGCACTCAATCTCGCCACCTCGGAGTCGCTGCTCGCCACAGCACGCGAACGGGGCCACGAACCGCTGGCGTTCGACGCCGACTACGAGAACCGCGGGGAGCGCCTCCGCGAGCGCTTTTGCGAGCGCGGGACCGTCCCGCGGGTCGCCTACCACGAGGGGGCCTTTGGGGTCGAACCCGTTACGTACGTCTTCGGCGAGACCGCGACCGAGGCGGCCGACCTGGCGATGGCACTGATCGGGGACTCGTGACCATACCTCGGCGTGGTGGTCTTAATTCCCCGCGTCCGCGAGGTCGCCCGTCCGGATGGCATGCTCGGCGGCCGCGAGCGCCGCGTCGGCGTCGAACCCCTCGACGACGCCGCGCAGCGTCGCCGCGTCGGCCTCCCGGAGTTCCCGGGCGTGGGCGGTGATGTTCGGCACCGCGCGGATGACGTTGTCGACGACCGGCACCGTCGCCATCCGTGCCGACCGCGAGAGGGGGTTCAGGTCGATGACGATCTCGGTCTTTCCCATCTCGCCCAGCGCCTCCGCGCGGTCGCCGTCTTCCAGTGGCACGACGACCACGTCGGCCGCGTAGATGCCGTCGGCGTCGACCTTGGCGCGCTCGTGTTCGAGCCCGGGGAGACGCGCGTCGGCCGCCAGCCCCTTCACCGCCTCGGCGCCGTACTCTTCGAGGTACTCGGCGATGGCGCGGACGCGCTCGTCGGTGCGGTGAAAGAGGTTCACCTCGATGTCCGCGCCCGTGACGGCGGCGAGTTCGACGGTCTCCCCGGGGACGAGCGCGGCGGCGTTGCCGTTGACCGAGAGCACGGGGTGGTCGGCCAGCAGGAGGTGAGCGGCCGCGGCGCGGGCGGCCTCGTCGGCGCTCGGGAGGGTCCGCTCGCCGAGCAAGTAGTCGATCGACTCCCCGCGTCCCTGGGCGATGAGCCCCTGGGTGCTCGTGATGCCCCGTTGGTGGCCCTCCTCGACGCGACAGCGCGTCAGAAGCGAGTGGTAGCGGGGGTGGGACTCGGGGATGTCGGCCTCCTCCATATCCACCGACTGGGCGGCGAGACAGGAAAGCACGTCGTTCTCGGCCGCCGGGTTCCGCGTCGTCACTCGTCCGGGGCGACGGTTGCGCCGCCGGGGTGGACCGCACAGCGTCCGCGAGGACCGCTTCGACGGGGTCGGTCAGCAGGCCCGCCTCGCGCGAGAACCCCCGGGACGCCTCCATGAACGTCGAAAGCGTCGGGTCTGCGCGGACTGTCGCCAGGGCCCGTTCGCCAGCCGCGGTCAGCGTGTCCGTCGCGTCCGCGAGGATGGTCGCCGTGTCGAGTTCGCCCATGACGAGGTACTCCACGCGGGGCCGTGCGGGAATGGCGTCGAGGTCGTTGACCGCGGGCGCGCCGGGCGCCAGGCGCAACGGGATGCCACCGCGGTGCTGTGCGACCACGTCACCGAGGCCGGTGCCGGCCTCGACCTCCGCGGCGTGGGCGACCGCCACGAGCTCGTTCTCCGTGCGCCGGCAGTCGAAGGCCGCGTTGGCCGCCAGCGCAGTCCCCAGTGCGAGCGCGCCGGAGACGCCGAACCCGGTCCCGACGGGGAGGTCGCTCTCCGCGCTGACTGTTGCCCGGTCGCGCACGCCCAGCGAATCGAGGACGCGCTCGACGGCCTCGACCGCCATCGGGTCGCCGTCGACGACCAGTCCCGGGTCGCCTGTCTCGACGGTCACGGTCACGCCGTCGGTCAGCGCGAGGCCGCCACCGCGCGAGCCTGCCCTGGTCGGGTCGGGGTCGGGTTCGCTCGTGAAAAAGCCCGTCACGTGTCCGGGCACGAACGCCTGCGCCTCGTCGGTCATCGGTGTGCGCTCGGAGTGGGAGGGGGTTAACGCTTGCCTCGCCGCCGACGAAAAGCGGGATACGTTCCGCGCCGCAATGGGAGGTATGCAGGAACCCGAACCCGCCGAGGACTGGCCCGAGCGCCCGCTCTCGGAAGCGGAGGCCACGTCCCGCCGGGCGCGCCCGAGGACGCGGTCGTGGACGTGGTGCTCGAAACCGAGACGGGCTTCGAGATGTACAGCTTCAGCGGCGGCCGGTGGATGGACTACGGCACCCAGCGCAAGGACGACGACGAGGCCCCGTCGATGGCGGGGACGCTGGAGAGCTACCGCGTGCTGGCCGGCGAGTCCGAGACGTTCTGAGCGGTCGCGACCAGTGGGCGAGTCCGGCTTTAGGAACATACTTCCGGCTCGGTGCCCCACCTTCCGGTATGGACACATACACGGTCAGCGGTCGGTGGCAGGCACGGGACGGCTGGCAGGGCTTCGAGAAGCGCATCGAGGCCGAAAACGAGGACGTCGCGGTCGAGTACGTCTACGCCGACTTCGGCTCCAAGCACGGCCTGAAGCGCACACAGGTCGACGTCGCGGAGGTCGAGGCATGAGCCTCGGTGGCGGCGGCGACTCGCAGTTGCAGGAACTCGCCCAGCAGCTCGAGGCGCTCGACCAGCAACGCGAGGCCCTCGAGACGGAGATCGAGGCGCTCAGGGCACGACAGACCGCCATCGACGAGGCCATCGAGGCCATCGAGGAACTCGAGACGGGCTCGACGGTGCAGGTCCCCCTGGGCGGGGGCGCGTACGCCCGTGCCACCATCGAGGACATCGACGAGATCGTCGTCGAACTGGGCGGGGGCTACGCCGCCGAGCGCGGCCAGGAGGGGGCCGCCTCGACGCTCGAATCCAAGAAGGACACCATCGACGAGCGCATCGAGGACGTGGAGTCCGAGATCGCCGAACTCGAAAGCGAGACCGAGGAACTCGAACAGCGGGCCCAGCAGCTCCAGGCCCAGCAACTCCAGCAGGCCCAAGGGCAACGCCAGCAAGACGAGTAGGCGATGTTCGACGGACTGAAGGACAAACTCGAGTCGTTCACCAGCGACGTCGAGGCCGACGCCGAGGACCTCGACTCCGAAGCCATCGAGACGGACGACGACGTGGAGGGGCGCGGACTCACGGAGCGCACGAAGCTGTTCGCCACCGGGAAGACGGTCGTCGACGAGGACGACCTCGAGGCACACCTGGAGGACCTGGAGTTCGCGCTCCTGGGCAGCGACGTCGAGATGAGCGTCGCCCAGGAGATACTGGCGGGCGTCGAGGCGAACCTCGTCGGGCAGACCCGCCGGCGCCTCTCGAGTACGGGCAACCTCGTCCGGGACGCCGTGCGGGAGGCGGTCTACGACGTCATCAGCGTCGGCCAGTTCGACTTCGAGGAGCGGATCGCGGACGCCGACAAACCCGTCGTCGTCATCTTCACGGGCGTCAACGGCGTCGGCAAGACCACGACCATCGCCAAGCTCGCCCGCTACCTCGAAGCGCGGGGCTACTCGTCGGTGCTGGCAAACGGCGACACGTTCCGGGCGGGGGCCAACGAACAACTGGAACAGCACGCCGACAACCTCGGCACGAAGGTCATCTCCCACGAGAAGGGCTCGGACCCGGCGGCGGTCATCTACGACGCCGTCGAGTACGCCGACGCGAACGGCGTGGACGTGGTGCTTGGCGACACCGCCGGACGCCTGCACACCAGCGACGGGCTGATGGACCAGCTCGCGAAGATCGACCGCGTCATCGAGCCCGACATGACCGTCTTCGTCGACGAGGCCGTCGCCGGCCAGGACGCCGTCAACCGCGCCCGCGAGTTCGACGACGCCGCCGCCATCGACGGGACCGTCCTCACGAAGGCCGACGCCGACCAGCAGGGCGGGGCCGCCATCTCCATCGCCCACGTGACGGGCAAGCCGATCCTCTTTCTGGGCACCGGCCAGGGCTACGACGACCTCGAACCGTTCGACCCCGAGCGGATCGTCGACGCGCTGCTGGGCGAGGCGTAGCGGTCCCCACGTGGCCCGACGGCCGGGAACCGGCCACGACGCTTATTTATCGTTCCTTGGACATTGATACGATAACGGGCCACAATGTCAGCTTCAGAACAACCCGCGTCACTGTCGGTCGGTGAGGACGTCACGGTGCTCCACGTCGACGACGACCCGGACGTACTGGAGGTCACCGCGGCCTACCTCGAACGGGCCGGGGAGGGCTTGGAGGTGGTCACGGCGAGGGGCGCCACCGAGGGGCTCGAGCGCCTGGCCGACCGGGACGTCGACTGCGTCGTCAGCGACTACCAGATGCCCGCGATGGACGGCCTGGAGTTCCTCGACGCCGTCCGCGAGTCGTATCCAGACATCCCCTTCATCCTCTTTACGGGGAAGGGCAGCGAGGAGATCGCCAGCGAGGCCATCTCGGCCGGCGTCACCGACTACCTCCAGAAGCGGACGGGCACCGACCAGTACGACATCCTCGCGAACCGCGTCGCCAACGCGGTCGACCGCAACCGGACGGCCAGGGAACACGCCCGGGTCCACCAGGCGCTCGAGACGGCGACCGAGGGGATCGCCATCCTGGACGCCGAGGGACGGTACGTCTACGTCAACGACTCCTACGCCGACCTGTACGGCCTGTCGCCGGAGGACCTGGTCGGCGAGGGCTGGGAGTTCCTCTACCCCGAGGACCAGGTCGAGCGGTTCCACGAGGAGATCCTCCCCGAACTCGAAAACAGCGGGGAGTGGACGGGCTGGAATCGCGGCCGGCGGGCCGACGGGTCGACCTTCGTCGAGCAGCTCTCGCTGACCGACCTCTCCGAGGGGGGTCACGTCTGTGTGGTCCGGGACACCACCGAGCGCGTCGAGCGCGAGCAGGCCCTCCAGCGCGAACGGGACCGGGCGAGCGCGCTGTTCGAGATCATGGCCGAGCCCATCGCCTACTACGAATTCGGGGACGAAGAACCGCTCGTGCGGGACCTCAATCCCGCCTTCGAGGAGACGTTCGGCGTCGACGCGGACGAGGCAGTCGGCAGGAAACTGGACGACCACATCATTCCCCCGGAACACGTCGACGAGGGGAAACGGATCAACGAGCGTGTCCGGGCGGGTGAGATCGTCGACACGAAGGTGGAACGGCTGGCGGCCGACGGCGAGCGGACGTTCAATCTGCTGTCGGTGCCGCTACGGCCCGGCGAGAGCGGCGAGCGCGGCTTTGCAGTCTACACCGACATCACCGAGCGGACCGAGCGCGAACGGCAACTCCAGCGCGAACGGGACCACTACCAGTCGCTGTTCGAGAACACCAACGACGCCGTCGCCTGGACCGAGTACGAGGGCGAGACGCCGGTCATCAGGGATGCGAACCCGCGGTTCCGGGACCTGTTCGAACCGCCGGACTAGGAGGTGGTCGGCCAGCCCCTCGACGAGGTAGTGACCGACGCCGAGAACGCCGACCGCCGGGAGCGCGCCGAGGAGATCAGCCGCGAGGTCAAGAGCGGCGAGCCGATGCGTGGCGAACTCAAGCGTGACACCGTCAACGGGCCACGGACGTTCATCTGGGAAGCCATCCCGCACACGCCGCCGGGGGCAGCGGAGGTCCGCAACACCCACGCCGTCTACACCGACATCTCGGCACAGAAGGCCTACGAGCGGGAACTCGAACAGTACAGGACGCTCGTCGAAACCGTCGGCGATCCGATGTACATGCTCGACGCCGAGGGATCGATCACGATGGTCAACGACGCCGTCGTCGAACAGTGGGGTTACTCCCGCGAGGAATTCGCCGACATGCACGCCCGCGACGTGATGCCCGACGAGGACTACGAACGGGGGACGCAGATCATCCGGGAACTGCTCGCTGACGAGGACCGCACCTGGGGGTCCTTCGAGATGCGCTCGATCACGGACGACGGCGAGACGGTGGTCAACGAGAACAAGATCGGCGTCATCGTCGAGGACGGCGAGTACGTCGGTTCCGTGGGCGTGATACGGGACATCACCGAGCGCAAGGAACGCGAGCGGGAACTCGAAGAGAGCCGCGAACGCTACCAGTCGCTGTTCGAGAACAACCCGCTGGTCATCTGGGAGGAGGACTTCTCGGGAGCCATCCCCATTCTCGAAGAGATCGCGGCCGAGGTCGACGACGTCGAGTCGTACCTCCGGGAGAACCCCCGCGAAATCGACCGTCTCCTCTCCCAAGTCGAGATCATCGACGTCAACCAGAACGCGCTCGCCTACTACGACGCGCCGTCGAAGGAGGCCCTGATGGAGAACCTCGACGACCTGTTCGTCGAGGAGAGCTACGATGTGCTGGCGGAGACGTGGGCGGCCATCGCGGCCGGCGAGACGCGGTTCCGCGGCGAGACCGTCGCCCGGACGCTCGACGGCGAGGGCCGGAACGAACTCATTGACGTGTTCGTCCCGGAGGCCTACGCCGACGACTACTCGCGGGTGTACGTTTCGGGGACCGACATCACCGAGCGCAAGGAGCGCGAGCGGGAACTCGAACGGAAAAACGAGCGCCTGGAGGAGTTTACCTCCGTGGTCAGCCACGACCTCCGGAACCCGCTGAACGTGGCCGCAAGCTACACCGAACTCGTCGCCGACGAGTGCGACAGCCCACACATCGAGAAGGTGGCAGGGGCCCACGAGCGCATGGAGACCCTGATCGAGGACCTCCTGACGCTGGCCCGCGAGGGCGAGACCGTTGCCGAAGTGAAACCGGTCGACCTCGGCGGGTTGCTGTCGGGGTGCTGGGAGACGCTCGACCGGGACGGGGCCACGCTCGCCGTCGAGACGGACGCCACCGTCCGCGCCGACCGCGACCGTCTCCGGCAACTGGTCGAGAACCTGCTGACCAACGCGCTCAACCACGGAGGCAGTGACGTCTCGGTCACAGTCGGAGACTGCGAGGGTGGGTTCTACGTCGCGGACGACGGCCCCGGCATCCCCGCGGACGAACGCGAGGACGTCTTCGACGCCGGCTACTCGACCTCGGCGGACGGGAACGGGTTCGGGCTCTCGATCGTCGCCAGGATCGCCGAGGCCCACGGCTGGACGGTGGCCGTCACCGAGAGCGACGACGGTGGAGCACGGTTCGAGATTACCGGCGTCGAGGCCGTGGAGTGACGGCCGGATTCTCCGCCGGCCACGCCCGCCCGACCACGTTCGGGTATGCCGGAGATACTTTCCCCTATCGGGGACGGACCGGACGGTCACGGGGCCACCGGGACAGGTCGGACCGCCGGACGCCGTCGCCTCCCTGCCTGCCGCCGTGGCGAGGTCGCGCCCCGCGGTAGGGGTAATATCACCCGGTAGGCGCGAGGGGTGGCGGGTTTGGCCGTGATGGCGCGGGTCAAGTAGGCCGGTCTCGTGTGGTGGATACGAGCAGCGGTCGTCCGACGACCGACTGGACACACATGAATACAGTCGAACGATGGAAACAGGAGAAACACCCGCTCGACGTCATCGAGGACGTCAAGGAGTACGCCCGCGAGGGGCTGTCCTTCGACGAGATCGAGGCGCGCGCGGGTGACGGCGAATGGGAGCGACTCAAGTGGGCCGGCATGTACGCCCACGGGGTCCAGCGTGGCTACTTCATGATGCGGACCAAGGTCCCCGGCGGGTATCTCACCCCCGAGCAGGCCGCGGTCATCGGCGAGGTCGCCGAGGAGTACGCCACCGCGCCCGCCGAGTACGGCGGCGAGGAACCGAACGACGTCTGGGGCGACGCCTTCCTCGACATCACGACCCGGCAGGACATCCAGAAACACTGGATCGAGGTCGAGGACGTTCCGGACATCTGGGAGCGGTACGGCGAGGTCGGCCTGACGACCATCCAGGGCTGTGGCGACTCCGCACGGAACGTCCTGGGCTGTCCCGCCGCGGACCTCTCCCATCACGAGGCGTTCAACGCCCAGCCAGTGGTGGAGGCCGTCTCGGACTTTTTCACGGAGAACCGCGAGTACGCGAACCTTCCGCGGAAGTTCAAGATGACGATCACGGGCTGTACGCACGACTGCGGGCAGTCCCAGATCAACGACGTCGGGCTGACGCCCGCCAAGAAGCAACTGGGCGGTCAGTGGCAGTACGGCTTCCACGTCAGGGTCGGCGGCGGCCTCTCCGATGGTCCGCGGATGGCCTCGCCGCTGGACGCCTTCGTCCCCCCCGAGGACGCCGTGGGGTTTACCCGCGCGGTCGCACAGACGTTCAAGGAACTGGGCGACCGGTCGAATCGGGGCGTCTGCCGGATGCGGTATCTCGTCGAACAGATGGGCCCCGAAAAGTTCGAGGAGGCGATCCGCGACCGGACGAAACTCGACTTCCCGACGCGGGGCGTGGACCTCACCGAGGGGTACACCGGCGACCACGTGGGCGTCCACGACCAGAAAGCGGACGGCCTGACCTACGTCGGGTTCAACGTCATCGCCGGCCGGATGGGCGGCGACGAGTTCGCCGCGGCCGCCCGCGCCGCAAGGGAGTACGGCACCGACGACGCCTCCATTCGCCTGGCGACCGACCAGAACTTCCTCCTCACCCACATCCCCGAGGAGAACGTCCCCGCCTTGCTCGACGAACCCTTCGCCCGGAAGTACCGCCCCGATCCCGGTCCGTTCTCGCGGGGCGCGGTCGGCTGTACGGGCTCGGAGTTCTGTAACTACGGCATCATCGAGACCAAACAGCGCGTCCGCCGGTGGGCGAAGGCGCTGGACGACGCCATCGAGGCGCCCGATGACCTCGACGTCGTCCGCATGCACATGTCGGGCTGTTCGGCCTCGTGTGCCCAGCCACAGATCGCCGACATCGGCTTTCGCGGCGAGACCGTCCAGATCGATGATCCGGAAGGAACCACCAACGAGGAAGGGGACAATATCGTCGAGGGCATGGACTTGGGCCTCGGCGGGTCGCTCGGGACGGACAACGAGTTCCTCGACTGGGTCGAACACGCCGTCCCCGCGAGCGCGGTGATCCCGGCCATCGAGGAACTGTTCGACGCGTACGTCGAGGAGCGCCACGAGGGCGAGCGCTTCTACGGGTGGTGTCGTCGCGTCGGCAACGACCGCCTGCGCTCGGTCATGCAGCGCGCCGACGCCAACGTCTCGGGAGGTGTCGCACATGGCGACTGAGGGGCCGGAACTGGTCGAGGACGCTCCCGGCACCGGACCCGTCGATCCGGGCGTCGGCGAGTACGGGGTGTCGAGCGACCACTCCGAGGGAGAGGAACGGTCCGGTCCCCTCCCGGGCGTCCCCGATGGCGGGGACACGGGTGCGAGCGTGCCGCCGGTCTCGACCGGCAGCGACCGCACCGCCGACCAGTCCGGGTCGATTCCCGACACGGCGGGGGAAAGAGCCGTCGCGGACGGTGCCGGCGCGCAGGCGGTCGGCGACCGGCCGACGAACGTCACCGCTGACGGCGAACTGACCGACCTGGAGTTCACAGAACCCGAAGTGAACGCCAGCCAGGCCCTGCCCGGCGAGGGTCGGGGCGAGGGCGACCGGCCCGACCGGCGCGTCGGCGTCCCCGAGGGCGTCGACCTCGACACCCCGGGCTACTCCATCCGCGCGGAGATGAACGACATCGAGACGCCCGACGACAAGACCTGGTTCATGGAACTGGACGAGGCCGTCATCGACGAGGGCCGGTGTATCCAGTGTGGGACCTGTGTCGCGGCCTGTCCCTCCGACTCCATCGGCATCGGCGAGGACGGCCTGCCCGAACTCGTGAAGATGTGCACCGGCTGTTCGCTGTGCTGGGACTTCTGTCCCCGTGGCGGCCTGCGCTACGAGCGCCAGTGGAAGATCACCGGCGGCGAGGACAACGTCAAGGGCGCCGGCGACCCCATCACGGAGTTCTCCGCACGCGTCGCAGACGACTGGCGCGAGGACTCCCAGGACGGCGGTGCCGTGACAGCCGTCCTCGTCTCGCTCATGGAGGAAGGCGAGATCGACGGCGCGCTCATCGCCACCGAGAGCGAGGAAGACCCCTGGAAGGCCGAGGGGTTCATGGCCACGACGCCCGCGGAACTCATCGCGAACACGGGGACAATCTACAACCAGACGATGGCGCTTGGCCACCTCGATTTCTCGCAGTGGGACGGGAAGTTCGACAAGCCCTGGGAGGAGGTCTCGCTCGCGCTCGTGGGCACGCCCTGCGAGATCGAGGGTATCCGCGCCCTGCAGGACTTCGAGTGGGAGTACGGCTCCCAGGAGGCCGGCGTCCGTGCCGTCAACTACACCATCGCCCTGATGTGTACGAAGAACTTCAACTACCACCGGCTCATCGGCGAGCAACTCCAGGAGAAGCGGGGTATCGACATCGACGATGTCGGGAAGATGGATGTCCTCCACGGGAAGCTGATGGTCGACGACCGCGACGGCGAGCGCATCCTCGAAGAGGACATCGAGAACTTCCACGACGCCGCGCTGAAGGGCTGTGACGAGTGTGCCGACTTCACGGGCTTGTGTGCCGACCTGACCGTCGGTTCAGTGGGCTCGGGCGACGAGTACTCCTCGGTCATCGTCCGCACCGAACAGGGCCTGAAAGCCTGGAACCTCACGAAGGACGACCTCGAGTACCACGACCTCG
>PXSG01000095.1:0-20801 GCA_003023485.1 Halobacteriales archaeon SW_10_68_16 | reverse complement strand
CGTCTTCGAGTGCCTCCACTGCTATTCGCGGGTCGACCGACTGCAACCGGACGACATCGACGTCGTCACTCCCGACAATCCGCGTGAGGTCGGCAACGAGGGAGAGATGCCTGTCCGTCACGTCGGTGGTGTCTGTCTCGTAGGCGACGGCGATATCGAGGTCACTCGTCGGTGTTGCGTCGTCCGTGGCGTGCGAACCGAACAGGAGCGCGAGGCGCACGGGCGGCTCACGAAGCCGGGAAAGGAGTGCGTCGACCGGTTCCGGCGGCACGTCACCGACGGACTCTCCCATACATCGCACTATCCCCCCGTGCGGTATGAAACCTCGCCCGCTGGCCGGAGGATCGACGCGCTACCCCGACTCGACAGAGACGCCGAGGTCGGTGCCGTTTGCGAGCGTCTCGGAGACGGGACAGCGCTGTTCGATCTCTTCGAGCAGTTCCGCCAGCGTCTCCTCGTCGACGTCGGCCTCGACGGTCAGCGTGACCCGCACCGCCTGCAGGCCGGCCCGGGCGTCGGTCTCCTCGCCCTTGTACCGCGAGTAGTCGATGTCGGCCTCGACGTCGGCCTCGAGTGCCTCGATGTCGACGTCCATCTCGCGCGAGACGGTCGTGGCGGTGAAGTTCAGACACCCCACAAGCGAGCCGAGCAGGTACTGGACCGGGTTGACGTCGGTGTCGACGTCGAAGGTTTCCCCGCCGGTGTCGACGCGCATGTGGTGGCGGCCCCGGCGCGTGCCGGACAGTCTGTATGTCGTGTGGTCGGAATCGCCCTCGCCCATGGCTACGCACTGTCTCGTCCGGATAGAAGTGTTTACTGGTCGAGCGGATCGAGGTTACCGCTCGTCGAAGAGATGTTCCGCGAGGATGGGGACGAACGTACCGATGTCGGTGACCATGCCCGCGGCCTGTGCGCTCCCGCGGTCGAGCAACTGGGTGACAGTCGCGGGGTTGATGTCGACACAGACGGTCCGGGTCGTCGAGGGGAGGCAATTCCCGATGGCGACCGAGTGGAGCAACGTCGCGAGCATCAACACGAGGTCTGCCTCGTGGGCCTGCTCGCGGATGGCGTTCTGTGCCTCGACGGCGTCGGTGATGGTGTCGGGGAGGGGGCCGTCGTCGCGGATCGACCCCGCGATGACGTAGGGGACGTCGTTCTCGACACACTCGTACATCACGCCCGACTCGACGACGCCGGATTCGACGGCATCCTCGATACCGCCCGCGCGGATGATCTCGCTGATGGTGTAGATGTGGTGTTTGTGGCCCTCGCGGGGGTGGTCCAGCGACTCGGTGTCCATCCCCAGCGAGGTGCCGTAGATGTCCCGCTCGAGGTCGTGGACAGCGAAGCCGTTGCCGACCGAGAGCATGTCGACGTAGCCCTCGCGGACCAGGCGCGCCATGTCCTCGCGGGCGCCCGAGTGAATCAGCGCCGGGCCACAGACCGCGAGGATGTCCCCGCCGTCCCGTCTGGTCTCCTCGATTGCCTCGGCGATGTTGGCGATGGTCGTCTCCGAGGGTCGCTCCGAGGAGACGCCGCCCTGCATGAACCCGAAGGCGCCCTCCTTGCCCCGGGGGCGCTCGGGGGGTTTGACGCGGATGCCCGAGTTGCCGGTCACCACGAGGTCGCCCTCCTCGATGGCGTTCAGGACCTCGGTCCTCGCGCGGGGGCCATCGTCGGTGAACTCGACGGTGACCGCACAGTCCATCTCGATGTCCTCGACGGGGATCCACTCGCCCTCGACGCGGACGTCGGTGGGGTGGTTGGTCGTCGAGTAGAAGTCGGTCGGGACGACCTGGTCGGCCGGCGCGGGTTCGAGGCGGGCGTCGTCCGGGTCCGAGGGGTTGACCCCGTTCTGGTGGAGTTCGTGGACGATCGACTGGAGGTGGTGGTGGTCGTCGCCCTCGACGACCAGGCGCGCGTAGGACTCCTCGGTCTTGTGGCGGCCGATCTCGAACTCCTCGACCTGGAAGGACCCCCCCATGTCCATGATGATGCCGAAACAGGCCTGCATCATCCCGGAGTCGATGATGTGGCCCTCCAGTTCGACCTCGCGCGAGACGCTCATGCCTCCACGATGGCGAGGGGTCCCCAAGTCCGTTTTGGGTTCGGTGTGGGTTCGGGCAGAATGGGCGGCCAGTCAGCGCGACTGTGCCCACGACAGTCCGGCCTCGAAGTCGTCGAAGGTCCGAATCTCGTAGTCGGCGTCGATATTGGCGCTGACCGCCCGGGCCTTGATACCCGGTCCGACGTAGGCGATGCCGTCGAGGTCCACCCGGTCGGCGTCCCCGCTCCACTCTTCCATCAGTTCCTCCTGTGCGTCGGGACCCAACATCAGGTCGTCGCCGAAGACGGTCAGCGTGGCCGTGATGTGGTCCTGGCCCGCCAGGTCGGCCCACTCCCGCGAGACGGCGTCCAGTCCCTCCGGGCTCCCGTCCCATGCTTCCATGTCCTGGACCAGCACGTTCCCCCGCTCGCGGAACTCGTACTCGAACGGCACTCCGTTTCTCATGTCCGGCCGTTAGGAAAAACCGAGTATAAATTTTGACCCGCCGTTCTCGCTCGCGAAAATGGCGGGCGAGGGGTTATAAGGAGCGGGAGGCAACGGCCGGGCAACGCGGACATGAGCCTGCTGATCGACATCCGGAAGCTCGGGTTGTTCAACAAGATGGCCAAGGAGGGCGGGAACACGGTCGCGGACCACCTCAGCCAGATGACGGGCATGGAGACGGAGATGGAGATCACGAAGATCAACTTCATCGACGTGCCCGACATCAAGACCCACGTCGGCGACGAGAAACAGATCGGGATCAGCATCGAGATGCTCGAACCCCCCTACGGATACATCCTCTTCCTGTTCAACGCCGCCAGCGCGAAGGAACTCGCCCGCGGGATGATCGGCGACATGGGCGAGACCTCGACGGAGGGTGGCTTCACCGATATGGAACGGTCGGCCATCGAGGAGATCGGCAACATCATGACCTCCGGGTTCATCGACGGCTGGGCGAACGTCCTCGAGACGACCATCGACATGTCCACCCCTACCTTCACCTACGGTCCCGGCAGCGGCATGGTCGACGACCTCGTGGGCGACCGCGAGAACGACATGGCACTCATGTTCGACTCCCGGGTGCGGGCGCTCGACTCCGACATCAACGTCAAGGTCTACACCTTCCCCGAACTCGAGGAACTCGTCGACCTCATGCAGGAGATAGAGGTCTGACGAGCGCCGTCCGACACGCTCAACTCCACAGCGTCCCAGGGGTAGACATGGTCACGGTCGAGTTCGTCGGCGAGGACACCCGGGAGGTCCGCGTCGAGCCCGAGACCACCTACGGCGACCTCCTCGCGCCGTTCGACGTGAGCCGCCACGAGGTGTCGGTCCTCGTCGACGGCCGGCCGGTCCCCGAGGACGAGTCCGTCGACCCCGACGTCGAGCGCGTGCGCGTCCTCCGGCTCGTCGCAGGCGGGTGACTACAGCAGCGATTCGACGTACTGCGAGACGTGGTCGTCCATGCGGCGCTTGTAGCCGGCCTGGCGGGCCAGCCTGTCGTGGCCGAATTCGACCGTCCGGACCTCGCGACCGAGCACCCGAGTGTGCCGCCGCGAGGTCGGGGCTGTCGGGGAACCCGAGCGTACAGCGCGCGTCGAGGCTGGCCGCCAGCAGCGCCGAGTCGACGCCGTCGAGTGCCGTCACCCCGGACCGCATGGTCAGTCGGCGCTGTGGCCGAGCATGCGCCGGACCCGGGTGGCCACACGGCGTTTCACGCCGCCGGCGGCCTGGCGGAAACTGATGTGCCAGGGGGTGCGCCGGCCCTCGACGGAGGTGTGGCCCTCGCGGATGGCCGCGAGGATGGCCGCGGCGGAGCGCTTGTCGGTGTCGACGTGGGTGACGCCGCGGCCGATCATCTCGCAGATGTGGGCGTCGCTGCCGGCGGTCACGGGGAGGTTGTGCCGGTGGGCGAACCGCTCGGCGCGGCGGTTGGCCCGGCCGGTCAACAGTCGGGAGTTGAACACTTCGATGGCGTCGGCCGCGGTCAGTTCCTCCTGCGATATTTTGGCGAGGACGCCGCTCCGTGACTTCTGGAAGGGGTGGGGAACGACCGCGATGCCGCCCTGCCCGTGGATTTCCTCGATGGCCTCCTGAAAGGAGAGGCCGGCGGGGACGAGTTCCGTGACGCCCAGCGCGAGGACGTGCCCGGCGGCACTGGTGACCTCCATGCCGGGGATGCCCACGAGCCCGTACTCGGGGGCCAGGTCGGCGGCCGCGAGGCTGGCGTCGATCTCGTCGTGGTCGGTCACCGCGAGGCCGTCCAGCCCGACCGCCGCGGCCGATTCGAGGAGGTGCTCGACCGGGTCGCGGCCGTCGTAGGACAGCGACGAGTGGGCGTGGAGCTCGACCGAGAGCACACTCTCGCTTGGCGTGCAAACGCAAAAAGAACGCCGATACTCCCCTGGGTGCGAACGGTCCCGGATTCGAGACACGCACCGCTTTTGTCCCCCCGCGCCCCACTACAGGTATGCGAATCCAGTTCGACCGCGACACCTGCATCGGGATGTTCCAGTGTGTCGCCGAGTACGAGGCCTTCGAGAGGGACGAGGACGCGGGCAAGGCAGTGCTCGCGGACAGCGAGGAAATCGAGCCGGACCTGTTCGCCCGCGAGGTGCCCGACGAGGCGGAGTTCGACGCGAAGTTCGCCGCCCGGACCTGCCCCGTCGACGCCATCACCGTCTACGACGACGACGGCGAGCAACTGGTGCCCTGATGGAGGTCGCACTGGTCACGGTGGGCGAGGAACTGCTGGCGGGCGATACCGCCAACACCAACGGCACGTGGCTGGCCGGCCAGTTGGCCGACCGCGGGGTGTCGGTCCGGCGCATCCTCGTGGTCCCGGACGACCGCGAGACCATCGCGGCCCGCGTCCGCGAGTACTCCGAGGAGTTCGACGCCGTCCTCGTGACCGGCGGCATCGGCGGCACGCCCGACGACGTCACCATGGAGGCCGTCGCGGACGCCTTCGACCGGGGGATGGCCGTCAGCGACCTCGCGCTGGCGGACGTCCGCGAGCGCCTGGCCGAACTCGAGGGCACCATCCCGGACGTCGACGTCGACGCCGAGAGCGAGGCAAGCGTCCCCGCGGGGAGCCGGCCGGTGCTCAACCCCGAGGGACTCGCACCCGGCGCAGTCGTCGAGAACGTCTACGTCCTGCCGGGCATCCCCGGCGAGATGAAGGCGATGTTCCACGAAGTGAGCGGTGCCTTCGAGGGCGACATCGTCTCGCGGACTCTCTACACGGTCGAGCCGGAGGCCAACATCGTCCCGGCGCTCTCGGCGGCACGCGAGCGCTTCGGCGTCCGCGTGGGCTGTTACCCCGACCGGGAAGCCCGGCACAACCGCCTGAAGGTGTCCGCGAGCGACGCCGAGGGCGTCGAGGCTGCCGCCGAGTGGCTCCTGGAATCCATCGACGCCAGCGAGACGCCCGTCGAGCGGGACTGGGACCCCGAGGAGGCCGACTGACCCGGTTCGAGTGACTGGCACGTCCGGCGTCGAGGGCACGATTTAAGCCCGTTGGGCTGTGAAGCCACGGATATGCGGAGACGCAG
The DNA here is from genome assembly GCA_003023485.1 of Halobacteriales archaeon SW_10_68_16. The sequence goes on along the minus strand of PXSG01000095.1, from coordinate 15,197 downwards.
GTACCTCAAGGCGCTCGCAGCGAGCACGGCAACGATAAGCATCGCCGGCTGTGGTGGCGACGGCGGCGACGGCGGTAGTAGTGACGGCGAAGATGGCGGCGGCAGTGATGGGAGTGACGGCGACGACGGCGGTAGCGACGGTAGCGACGGCGACGACGGGGGGGACATGGAAGACGGCGACGACGGCGAGGACAACCCGTTCGGCCTCGGGGACGGGGTCGTCACCATCGGGTCGGACATCCCGTACAAACCCTTCGAGTTCCGCAACGAGGAGGGCGAACTGAAGGGGTTCGATCCCGAGATGGCACAAGCAATCTACGAAGACGAGATGGGGCTGGACTACGAGTTCCAGAAGACCGCCTGGGACGGCATCATCGCGTCGCTGAACAACGGCAACTTCCGGGTCATCATGAGCGCGATGACCATCAACGACGAGCGCGACGAGCGGGTCGACTTCTCGGACCCGTACTTCACGGCCTACCAGACGGTCGCCATCCTGGAGAACAGCGACATCTCCTCGAAGGACGACCTCAAGGGCAAGGCCGTCGGCGTCCAGAAGGGCACCACCGGCGAGGGGGCCGCAGAGCAACTCAAAGAGGAGTTCGACGGCGACCTCGAGATCCAGAGCTACGACCAGATCACCGGGGCCTTCGACGCACTCATCAACGGCCAGGTGGCCGCGGTCGTCAACGACAACACCGTCAACGTCGAGTTCGCCGAGGAACAGGACCCGGTCGTCATGCTCGAAGGCGAGGGTGCAGCAGAGGAGGCAGGCCAGGACGCGCCGGACTACCTCACCCTGACCGTCGAGAACTACGGCATCGCGTTCCGCGAGGACGACGACGAGTTCCTCCAGGCCGTCAACGAGGCCCTCGCAGCGGTCAAGGAGTCGGGCACGTACGACGAGATTCACAGCAAGTACTTCGCCGGGTGACCACGGCCGTCGACGGCTCCTGACACCGTCGAGCTCGGTTCGGATTTGCGTATCGACAGCTACGCACGGCGTCCCCGGACTGGGGTTTCGCCAGTCCGAAGTACTCAACACTTAACACTGTGCCGTTGTACTGGGCAGGCATGTCGGACGCCTACTCGGAACAGGCAGCCACAGACGGCACCGGGTTCCTCGACGACGACGCGGTCGTCAGGCGCATCGGCGAAGCGATTGCCGGGGTGTTCACCCTGGCAGTCCTGGGTTTTCTCGCCTGGATCCTCGCAACGCAGGTGAACTACCGACTCCTCCGGTCGGTCTTCCCGCGGTTCGTCGAGGCGTTCAGGCTCGTCGTTTTCATCGTCGTCGTCTCCAGCATCGCCTCGGTGACGCTGGGGACGCTCATGGGACTGGCCCGCATCTCCGACTCGCCGCTGACCGGGCGCATCGCCAAGGGCTACGTCGAGTTCTTCCGCGGGACGCCGCTGCTCTTCCAGCTGTTCGTCATCTTCTTCGGCATCCCGCGGCTGTGGCCTCCCGGCCAGTTCCCCATCGGCGACTGGCGGGTACCCGCAGCCATCATCGGGCTGACGCTGAACCACATCGCCTACGTCGCCGAGGCCATCCGCGGCGGGGTCGGCGCCGTCGAGGACGGCCAGCTTGAGGCCGCCAGGTCGCTGGGGATGTCCAAGGTGCAGGCGATGCGGAAGGTCGTCCTCCCGCAGGCCTGGCGCAACGCCCTGCCCGCCATCGGCAACGACCAGATCATCCTCGTCAAGGATACCTCCCTGCTGACGGTCATCGCCATCCCCGAGATCATGAGCGTCTTCCGGAACATCAACAGCAACCAGCTCGACCCCTGGACGCCGCTGGTGTGGGTCTGCCTGTTCTACCTCCTGGTGACGATGTCGATGAGCCTCGCGGTGAGCATCCTCGAACGCCGCGCAGACTGGTCGGCCGACGACGAACCCGAGGGCCTGCGCGGCCTGCTGGGTTCCATCGGCAAGGGCCTCGGGAGGCGGTTATGAGTTCGGCCGACGACGCCCTCGTCGAGTTCGAGGACGTGAACAAGTACTTCGGGGACATCCACGTCCTCAAGGACATCACCCTGGAGGTCGAGCGCCAGGAAGTGGCCGTCGTCATCGGCCCCTCGGGGTCGGGCAAGTCGACGCTGTTGCGGTGTACGAACCGCTTAGAGGAGATCCAGAGCGGCGAGATCCGCCTCGGCGGCGAGGCCATCTCCGCGCCCGACGCCGACGTCAACCGCCTGCGCCAGCGGGTCGGGATGGTCTTCCAGTCGTTCAACCTCTTTCCCCACATGACCGCCCGCGAGAACATCATGCTCGGGCCGACCGAGGTCAGGGGCATCCCCGAATCCGAGGCCCGCGAGCGCGCCGAGGACCTGATCGCGCGGGTGGGCCTGGAGGGGCAGGCCGACTCCCACCCCAACGAACTCTCGGGCGGGCAACAACAGCGGGTCGCCATCGCCCGGGCGCTCGCGATGGACCCCGAGGTGATGTTGTTCGACGAGGTGACCAGTGCGCTGGACCCCGAACTCGTGGGGGAGGTGCTGGACGTGATGCGGGACCTCGCCGAGGAGGGGATGACGATGCTCGTGGTCACCCACGAGATGGGCTTTGCCCGCGAGGTCGGCGACACCATCACCCTGATGTCCGACGGCCACATCGCGGAACGCACGCCCGCCGAGCAGTTCTTCGACCAGCCACGGACCGACCGCGGTAAGGAGTTCCTCTCGCGGCTGCTGTGAGGTGTGCCCGTCCCGGACCTGCCCTGTCTGGCCTCGCCGGCCCGCTCACTTCCGCGGGTCGCGGTCGGGGCCCGAATAGGTTCCGTCGTGAGTCGCCTCGTACAGCGACGCCGGGTCGAACAACCGCGCGAAGGCGTCGGGCTCGCGGACGCTCACCCGGAAGTGCGGTTGCAGGGAGAGGTTCGCGCCGGCGCTACCCAGTCCCTCGTCGTAGGTGAGCAGGTGGGCACCACGCCCGCGATATGCCGACGCGAGGCCGGGGTGATCGCCGGGCGGGTGCTCGACGGCCTCCCGTTCCCGATCGACCCGCTCGCGCCAGTCGGCGGCCAGGTCGGCGTCCGCGAGGTCGGTCACGACCGCCACGGCGTCGGCGATGAGGGGGTCGCTGGCGACCAGCGTCATCCAGGAGTGTTCGCGGACGTGATCGAGCGCCTCGCGGGCGGCACCGCCGACCAGCAGGTCCGCCGCCAGCACGTCCGCGTCCGCGACGACCCGCGTCGGGTCCGCGTCGCCCTCAGCCATCGTCCTCCCGGCGGGCTGCGAGTGTCTCGCGGACGTCGGCGACAGTGACGTCGTGGCCGCTCGCGCGCTCGAACAGGTCGGCCCAGGTCATACGTTGGGGTGGCCCGCGACGGACAAAAAACGCCCGCCCGCCGTCGATGTCACGCGCGTGTCTGACGGGTCTTTATGAGCGCTGACGTCCCTGCATCCGGTGGGCGCGCAGGCTCGACACGGCCTCGGACCACCCATCCTCCCACGGCGCGCCCCGGACACCTGACCACCCACTTTTCGCCGCGCTCCCGCGGCGGGTTTTTGGCGCTGGCACCCCTGCCCCCGGTATGCGCGTCGTCTCGCTTTTGCCCTCGGCGACCGAGATCGTCTACGCCCTCGGGGTCGAACCCGTCGGCGTCTCACACGAGTGTGACTACCCGCCACCCGCCCGCGAGGTGCCCGCGGTCAACAGTTCGCGGGTCGACCCCGACGCGACCAGCGCCGAAATCAACGAGCAGGTCGAGGCGGCCATCGAGGAGGGGGGCGTCTACGAGATCGACCGCGAGCGCCTGGCTGCGCTGGACCCCGACGTGGTCGTCTCCCAGGGCATCTGTGACGTCTGTGCGGTCGACGAGGTGCGCGTCCGGACGGCCGTCGACGACCTCGGACTCGGCGCCGAGGTGCTGACGACCGACCCCCACAGCCTCGCCGACGTCCTGGCCGACGTCGAGCGGATCGGGAGCGCACTCGGCCGCGAAGAGCGTGCCCATGAGGTCGTCGCCGACCTCCGGCAGCGCATCGCGGCCGTCGAGGATGGTCGCCGGCCACTGGGTGCCGGGGACGGTCGAGACGGCCGGCGGCCGGTACGGGCTTGCCGACCCCGGCGAGCGCTCCCGGCCCCGTGAGTGGGCCGAGGTCCGCGCATACGACCCCGACATCCTGGTGGCCGCACCCTGTGGGTTCGACCTCGACCAGACGGCGGCGAACCTGACCGACCTGACGGCCCGGGAGGGCTGGCTGGACCTGACGGCCGTCCGCGAGGGGCGCGCCTACGCTGTCGACGGCCACCACTACGTCAACCGACCGGGACCGCGGCTTGTCGACGCACTCGAATTTTTCGGCGCGCTCCTCCATCCCGACCGCTTCGAGGACCCGCCGGGCGAGGCCGTCCGGCCCCTGTCCGTGCTGGCTGCCCGTGACACGGAGACGCGCGTCCCGCTGTCGGCGGTCGCCGAGGACCTCGGGCTGCTGGAGTGACCGCGACACGCGGGTCGGAACCATTAACAGCGACCCCCCGTTCGTTTCCGATGGAGTGACGGACGCCAAACAGCCCGGTGGAATCAGCCCCGGAAGACCGGAACCCCACAGCACGTCAGTGTGATGTACCCGCTAGCAGCAGCGACGGGAGTCGGGCAGCCGAGCCTGATGCTGATCGTCGCGGTCATCGTCGCGCTCGGCGTCGGCTCGCAGGTCGTCTCGGACCGCTACCGCGTGCCCAGCGTCCTGTTTCTGATCCTCGCTGGCATCGCCGTCGGCCCGAAGGGCATCGGCCTCGTCACGCAGGACGCCTTCGGCGACGCGCTGTCGACGATCGTCGGCCTGAGCGTCGCGATCATCGTCTTCGAGGGGGCCTTTCACCTCCACATCGAGAAGCTCCGGGAGGCACCGTCGGCGGCGCTGCGACTCGTCACGGTCGGCGCGCTGATCTCCTTTATCGGCACCGCGATCGCGGTCCGGTTCCTGCTCGGGGCCGAGTGGGGGATCGCGCTGGTCGTCGGCGCCCTGCTCGTCGCAACGGGGCCGACGGTGATCACGCCCATCCTCAACGTCGTCCCCGTCCGGCGACCGGTGGCGGCCGCCCTCGAAACGGAGGGGATCGTCAACGACGTGACCGCGGCCGTCCTCGCGGTCGTGGTGTTCAAGGCGGTCGCCGCCCAGGAAGTCGACCCCGGGAACTTCGTGAGCGCGTTCGCCGAGCGGATCGGCATCGGACTCGGGGTGGGCATCCTCGTGGCGGTCATCCTCTGGTACGTCCTCGCCCACGTCGACCTCTCGCCCCAGAACCCCCCGCAGAACGCCCGACTGATCACGCTGGCCGGCGCGGTGCTGGCCTTCGCCGTCGCCGACTCTATCGCCGCGGAGGCCGGCGTCGCTGCCGTCGCCACCGCGGGCATCATCCTGGGCAACGTCGACATCCCCTACCAGAACGACATCGAGGAGTTCAAGGGCGACATCACGCTGATCGTCCTCTCGTTTGTCTTCATCGCCCTGGCGGCACTGATCGAGTTCGAGACGTTGCTGGGGCTGGGGCTGGGCGGAATCGCGCTGGTCGTGCTCGTCGCGCTCGTGTTGCGGCCGCTGCTCGTCTTTCTCTCGACGTACGGCACCAAGATCACGACCCGCGAGAAACTGTTCATCAGCCTGGTCGGCCCGAGGGGGATCATCCCCGCCAGCGTGGCGACGCTGTTCGCCATCGAACTCGCGGCGCTCGCGGAGGAACAGGGCCGCCCGGCCCTGGAGGCGCAGGCCGACATCCTCGCGGGGACGGTCTTTCTGGTCATCCTCGCGACGGTCGTCTTCGAGGGCGGCCTCGCACGCAAGATCGCGGAACGACTCAAGGTACTACCCATGCGCATACTCATAATCGGCGCGGGCAAGGTCGGACGCTCGCTCGCCGAACGGCTGGAGGACCGTGGCGAAGACGTGCTACTCATCGACAAGGACCAGGAGATCGTGGAGATAGCGCGCGGCGAGGGCTTCACGGTCGAACACGGTGACGGCACCGACTCGGAAGTACTCAGAAGCGCCGGCGCGGCAAACGCCAAGGTCGCCATCGCGGCGACGGCTGACGACGACGCCAACCTGCTGGTCTGCCAGCTCGCGAAGACACAGTTCGACGTCGAGCGGGTCGTCGCGCGGGCGAACAACCCCAGCAACGTCGATCCCTTCGAGGAACTTGGCGTGCGGGCGATCTCGTCCCCGGACGCGACCGCCTGGACCATCGACAACGTCATCGAGCGCCCGGCGCTGGCCAACTGGATGACCGAACTCGGACGGACCGGCGACGTCCAGGAGATCGAGGTCACCGCCGAGGACCTCGTGGGGATGACCATCGCTGACCTCGACGCCGAACTGCCAAACGGCGTCCTCATCGCCCTGGTCGGCCGCGACGGCGAGAACCAGGTCCCCGAACAGGAACTCACCCTCGAACACGGCGACCACCTCACCTTCCTCGGGCACACCGACGCCGTCCGCGAGGCGCTCGAACGCACCCACCCCCACGACTGAGACACCCGAGCGCCCGGCTCGCCGCGCACCGAAAAGCCGTTTAGGCCCCGTATCGAGCACTCGCACATGATCGTCGCCGGGTCACACTCGCAGGCGCTGGCCGCCGAACTCGCCGCGGTCACGGGACAGGGGCTGGCGGGCGTCGCGTACGAACAGTTCCCCGACGGGGAAGGGGTCGTCCGCCTCGACGGACTCGACCGCGGCGACCACGCTGTCGTCGTCGCCGCCACCCTCTCGGACGCCGCGCACGTCGAACTCCTGCAGTTGCAGGACGCGGCCCGCGAGGCCGGCGCCGGCAAGGTGACGACCGTCCTGCCCTACATGGGCTACGCCCGCCAGGACAGCGCCTTCGAGGCCGGCGAGCCCGTCTCCGCGCGGGCGGTCGCGCGGGCCATCTCGACGGGGACGGACCGGGTGCTGACCGTCAACCCTCACGAGACGGCAGTCTGTGACTACTTCGACGTGCCCGCCGAGGCCGTCAACGCGGCGGGTCGCCTCGCCGACCCCCTGCCCGCAGATCTCGCCGATCCGCTCTTTCTTGCACCCGACGACGGTGCCGTCGACCTCGCCCGGTCGGTCGCAGACGCCTACGGCCGCGGCGGGATCGACCACTTCGAGAAGACACGCCACGCCGGCGACGCAGTCGAAGTCGAGCCCGGCGACGCCGCTGTCGCCGGCAGGGACGTCGTCCTCGTCGACGACATCGTCGCCACCGGGTCGACCGTCTGCGAGACTGTCCGCGTCCTCCAGGACCGCGACGCTGCGGGCGTCTACACCGCCTGTGTCCACCCGCTGCTGGTCGACGGGGCTCGCCTGAAACTCGCCCGCGCCGGCGTCGAGGCCGTCTACGGCACCGACACCGTCGAGCGCGAGGTCAGTGCCGTCAGCGCCGCGCCCGCCGTCGCCGACGCGCTGTGAGGGCCCGCCGGCTTCGCTGCCGCCTTCTGGCTGCTCGCCGGACTGTTCGTCGCCGCGGCGCTCGTCCTCGTACGACCGCTCGTCTATCCCGTAATATAGTATTCATAAACAGTATATTTATTATATACTTCTTCACTCAGATAGGAGAAAAGAGGGGATATTGATGCTCAGAAAAACTCTACAACCAAGAAAAGAAAATTCTGAAATATACTATTACTAGTATACTAAGGAAATACAGGATATTTTATTTGATGTTTGCCGGGGCAGCCGACCCACATTTCACCGGCTGCCACCGTAGTTACAAGTATACGAGTGTAATGGGGACGCGACGGTCGCTTCGCCCTCGGCCCGTGCGTTCGATATTTACAAACAAAGGGCGCGTCGCGGCTGCTGGTTCGCGTGTCGACAGCGGTGGTTGTCTGGCCGGCTACACAGTTCGTACACTGTCGGATCGCTCCGGGAAGCGCGGGTCCGGGACCGACAAATCGTTTGATAAAGACGAACGCGAATATCAGAGGATGCCGTCCTCGCGGAGCGATTCGATCTCCGACTCGGCGTACCCGAGTTCGGCGAGGACCTCGGCGGTGTGTTCGCCCAGCGTCGGCGGGTGGCGGTCGAAGGCCGTGTCCGCGCCCGCGAAGTTCATCGGCGACCCGGGCATTTCGACCTCGCCGACCGTGGGGTGTGAGAGCGACCGGCGCATCTCCCGGGGGGCGACCTGCGGGTGGTCGAAGACGTCGGCCATGTCGTTGACGGGGTTTGCGGGCACGCCGTGGTCCTGGAATCGCCCGGTGATGGTCTCGGTGTCGTACTCGCCGATCACGTCTTCGAGGATGGCTTCCAGTTCGTCGCGGTTGCGCACCCGGTCGTCGTTGGTCGCAAAGCGCTCGTCCTCTATCAGGTCCGGCCGGTCGAGGGCCTCGCAGAACTTCGGCCAGAGGTTCTCCGAGGCGCAGGCGACCACCACGTACCCGTCGGTGGTCGGGAACGCCCGGTAGGGGACGATGTTGGGATGACCACTCCCCATCCGCCCCGGTGGGTCGCCGGTCGCGAAGTAGGAGGAGGCCATGTACGTCTGCAGTGCGACGATGCTGTCGAAGAGGCTCACGTCGATGTACTCGCCCCCGCCGCCCGAGAGTTCGCGGTCGAGCAAGGCGGCGAGGATGGCCTGGGTGGCGTACATCCCGGCGACGATATCGGCGATGGCGACGCCGACCCGGACCGGCGGCCGGCCGGGTTCGCCGGTGATGGACATCATCCCGCCCTCTGCCTGCATCAGCAGGTCGTAGGCCGGGCGGTCCTTGTAGGGGCCATCCTGGCCATACCCCGAGATGGAGCAGTAGACCAGCCCCGGATTCTCCGCGCGCAGATCCTCGTAGCCCAGCCCCCAGTCGGCCATCTTGCCCACCCGGAAGTTCTCGACGAGGACGTCCGCCTCGACGGCCAGTTCGCGGAAGAGGTCGCGGCCGCGCGCGCTGGCGAGGTTCAGCGTCACCGCGCGCTTGTTGCGGTTGATGCTCAGGTAGTAGGCCGACGCCTCGGAGTCGCCGTACGTGGGCGGTGTCCACCCGCGGGTTTGGTCGCCGCCATCGGGACGTTCGACCTTGATCACCTCGGCGCCCAAATCGCCGAGTTGCATCGTACAGAACGGCCCCGAGAGCACCCGTGAGGCGTCCAGCACGGTGACGCCATCGAGTGGCGTGTGCGAGTTCGCGTTCGCTGTCATGGTACTACTGGTAGGCGGGGATGCCGGTCAGTTCCTCGCCGACGATGAGGCTGTGGATGTCGTGGGTCCCCTCGTAGGTGTAGACCGTCTCGAAGTTGGCCATGTGGCGCATCGGCGAGTAGTCGGCGGTGATGCCGTTGCCGCCGAGAATCTCGCGGGCGATACGCGACTGATCGCGGGCCATCCGGACGTTGTTGCGTTTGGCCATCGAGACCTGCTGGGGGATCAACGCGCCCTCCTCCTTCAGGTCGGCCAGGCGGTGAGCAAGCAGTTCCGCGAGGGTGATCTGGGTGGCCATCTCCGCGAACTTCTCCTGCTGGAGCTGGAAGCCCGCGATGGGCTGGCCGAACTGCTCGCGGTCCTTGCCGTACTCGAGGGCCGTCCCGAAGCAATCTTTCGCCGCACCGACCGCGCCCCAGGCGATGCCATACCGGGCCTGGGTCAGACACGAGAGTGGCCCCTTCATCCCCTCGACGCCAGGCAGGACGTTCTCCTCGGGGACGTAGACGTCGGCGAGGTCCACCTCGCCGGTGATGGAGGCACGCAGGGAGAGTTTCTCGTCGATCTCGTTCGTGGTGACTCCCTCGCGGTCGGTCTCGACCAGGAATCCACGGACGGTGCCGTCCTCGCCCTGGTCGCGTGCCCACACCAGCGCCACGTCCGCGATGGGGGAGTTGGTGATCCAGGTCTTCGTCCCGTTGAGGACGTACCCGTCGCCGTCGCGTTCCGCGCGGGTCTCCATGCCCGAGGGGTTCGAGCCGTGTTCGGGTTCCGTGAGGCCGAAACACCCGACTGCGTCGCCGGCCGCCAGGTCGGGCAGCCACTCGTCTTTCTGTCGGTCGGACCCGTAGGCGTCGATGGGGTACATCACGAGCGCCCCCTGGACGGAGGCCATCGAGCGCAGCCCCGAGTCACAGGCCTCGAGTTCGGCCATCAACAGCCCGTAGGCCGTCTCGCTAACGTCGGGCAGGTCGCCGTACGCGAGGTTCGGCCCGTAGAAACCCAGGTCGCCCATCTCCGGGATGATGTCGGTCGGGAAGGTCCCCGCGAGCCAGTGGTCCGCAATCGCCGGCCGGACCTCCCGTTCGACGAACTCGCGGGCAGTCTCCCGGATGAGCCGCTCCTCCTGGGAGAGCGTTTCGGACAGATCCACGAAATCCAGCATGCTAGCGGGGTAGTGGCGCCGCGGCAAAGACCTTTCTCCCGGCCGCGTCTCTGTCTCCCGTCCGGTAGCGTTTGATATTCCCAAACAACTATCCGTCGAGGGCCGCACACACTGCACATGAGCGAAGGACAGCGGACCATCAAGGCGGTCGAGCGGGCGGCCCGGATACTCGACACGCTCGAACAGGAGGGACCGATGGGCGTCAGCGACCTGGCGGCACGCCTCGACGTCTCGAAGGGGACCGTCCACACGTACCTCTCGACGCTGGCGAGCGAGCGCCTCCTCGCGGAGACCGACGGCGAGTACCGCCTCAGCCTCCGGTATCTCAGCCTCGCCGAGCGGCTCAAGCAACGGACCGAGATCTACGACCTGGCGAAAAACGAGGTCGACAAGCTCGCGGCCGAGACCGGCGAGCGCGCCCAGTTCGCCATGCTCGAGGACGGCATGGTCGCGAACGTCTACCGGGCGGAGGGCGAGAACGCCATCCGGACGACGATCACCGTCGGCCAGTACGACCACCCCCACTACATCGCGGTCGGGAAGGCGATGATCGCCCACCTTCCCGAGGAGCGCCTCGAGGCCATCATCGCGGAGCAGGGCCTGCCCCGCCGAACCGAGCGGACGATCACGGACCCCGACCGGCTGCGCGAGCACCTCGCGACCGTCCGCGAGCGGGGCTACGCCGTCGACGACGAGGAACGCGCCCGCGGCGTCCGGTGTGTCGGCGCGCCCATCCTCGACGACGCCGGCGACGTCCTCGGGGGCATCAGTATCTCCGGCCCGGCCCAGCGGATGACCGACGACCGCATCGAGTCCGAACTCGAGGACCTCCTCCTCCGCAGCGCCAACGTCATCGAGGTCAACGCCGAACTCTCCGGCTGAAGCGTTCGACAATTAGTTCGATATATACGAACGATGGCGCGTTGAGGGCAGCGACGGACAGACGCAACATTAACTACCGGCGCCTACGAGGGAGGGGTATGCGGGTCAGTGAGGCAGCCGTGGATAGCCTGGCCGGGAGCGGTATCGACGTCGCCTTCGGCATCCCGGGCAAGCAGACGCTGCCGTTGAACGGGGCCATCGCGGACAGGGACGACATGGCGTTCGTCGTCGCGCGCCACGAGACCGCAGTGAGCCACGCGGCGTGGGGGTACGCCGAGACGACGGGCCGCCCGGCCGCGACGGTCACGGTCCCCGGGCCCGGCGACATGAACGCGATGAACGGCCTGAAGAACGCGCTGAACGACTGCACGCCGCTGGTCCACGTCGCCGTCGAGACCGACCCCCAGGTCCGGGGCGGCGAGGGCATCCACGAGACGCCGCCCGACACCTACGACAACGTCGTCAAGGCGAACGTCCTCGTCGAGACCCCCGAGAGCACCGTTGCGGAACTCGAACGGGCCGTCGCCGTCGCGGAGACGCCCCCGAAGGGACCGGTCCGGGTCGGCATCCCGAAGGGGTTCCTGCGCATGGACGTCCCGCTCGCGGCCGCCGGCCCCTACGAGCGACCCTCTCCCGGGCCGGTCCCCGAGGCGGCGATCGAGCGGGCGGGCGAGGTGCTCGCGGGCGCCGAGGTGCCAGTCATCGTCGCCGGCGGCGGGGTTCGGAGCGCCGACGCCTCGGGCCCGCTCAGGCGGGTCGCCGAACTGCTGGGCGCGCCCCTGGTGACGACCTACAAGGGCAAGGGCGTCGTGGCCGACGACCACCCGCTGGTCGCGGGGACGCTCGCGGGGAGTGCCAGCCCGGAGTTGCTCGACCTCGTCGCCGGGGCGGACGCCGCCCTCGGAGTGGGAACGGACTTCGACGCCGTTTCGACGCGCGCATGGTCGGTCGAGGTGCCCGACGACCTCGTGCACGTCACGCTCCACCCGGACGACATCGGGACGGGCTACGACCCGGCGGTCGGCATCGTCGGGGACGCGGCCGCCACCCTGGACTCGCTCGGGGCCGATCTCGAGGGTCGGGACGTCGCATCCTCGGACGGCCGGACGCGCGTGCAGCACGTCCGCGAGCGACTGACGGAACGGCTCGACCCGCTCCGGACCGAAACGGCACCGTTCACATCGGTCGCGGTCCTCGAACGCCTCCGGGCGGTGCTCCCACGCGAGACCATCGTGACCGCCGACGCCGGCGGCTTCCGCGTGTGGGGTCTGAACGTCTTCGAGGCCTCCGGCCCGCGCTCGTACGTCAACCCCGGGTCGTGGGCGACGATGGGGACCGCTCTCCCCTCGGCCATCGGCGCCCAGGTCGCCAACCCCGACACGCCGGTCGTGGCCCTCGTCGGCGACGGTGGCCTCCTGATGGTGCTGCACGAACTCCACACCGCCGTCGCCGAGTCCGTGCCGGTGACCGTGGTGGTGTTCAACAACGACGACTACGCCATCATCAGCGAGGAGGCCGAGCGCTCCTACGGGTTCGAGCCCCCCGCCTACGGCTGGAACGGCGATTCGATCGACTTCCCGACCGTCGCCGAGGGGATGGGGATGGCCGCGGAGCAAGTGAGGACGCTCGACAGGCTGGATGAAGTCGTGGGGGAGGCGGTCCGGTCCTCCGAACCGACGCTCGTTGAGGTCCCCACCGACCCCGACGAACCCCAGGCTAGCGAATGGCTGTCCAAGTAATGATTCACATGGGATTGGCTGTAGATTCAGCACGACTGTAAAAATCGACAAGAGAGTCCCGGGTCACTCTGTAGTCATCATCGAGCATGCTGCTGATACGCTGCACAGCCAGAAAGCCCCCGGTCGCTGCGGTCGAGAGCCTCGCTGCGGTCCTCGTCCACCGTCAGAGCGAGCTCTGGCGTACTCTCACTCGCACGATGTCGTCGCGGCACAGAGGCCGCGACAGCGCGCGCCACCACCCGGCCGGGAACGCGTTTCATCGCGTGCGAGACGCGACCGAAGGGAGGGTCTCGAAAAGTGAGAAAGGGGCCGGCCGCTCGATCCCTCCCGGTCGCCGCAAGCACCGCAACGCAGTGAGGAGCGCAGCAAGTCCCGGAGGGTGAGCCGAGCGAAGCGAGGCGAACGCAGTCGAGCGGCCGGGGGCTTTCTTGCTGGTCCCAGTAGTCGTGTCGCTCCCACCCACAACGACAGCAACAATTCCTAGGCGACGTTACGTTCCACCATCGCCTCGCCGCGGTCGAACCGGCCACTGTCCAGCTCGGAGATGTCTACCAGCCGCGGCGCACCATCCAACACCAGCTCCGAGACAATCTGCCCGGTCGCAGGCGCGTGCTGGAACCCATGGCCCGAAAAGCCGGTCGCAGTCACGAACCCGGGCAGCGTCTCCTCGATGACGGGGTGGTGGTCGGGCGTCACGGCGTACAGCCCCGCCCAGCCGCGCTTGATGCGCGTCTCCGGGCCGAAGTAGGCGGTGTAGTCGGCCGCCCGCTCGACGGCCTCGGCGGCCCACCCGAGGTCCATGTCCTCGTCGAACCGGTCCGGGTCGACGTCGGGGTCCTCGCCGCCGAAGTGGCCCCCGACCAACGCGGCGCCCTCCCGCTCGGGCCGGAAGTACGACCCCGTCTCCAGGTCGATGGTCAGCGGCACCGACTCGGGCACCGACTCGGAGGGCTCGACGACGGCCACCTGCCGGCGCCGGGGCGAAACCGGCAGGGTGAGGCCGGCCATCGCCGCCAGCCGGGGCGACCACGCGCCCGCCGCGTTGACCACGACGTCGGCCTCGTGGCGGACGCTCCCCTCGTCCCGCTCGACTTCCACGCCCACGACGCGCTCGCCGTCCCGGCGGACGTCGGTCACTGGCGTGTTCGTGTGGACGTCGACGCCGGCCTCGCGAGCCCCCTTCGCGTAGCCCTGGACCGCGAGGTTCGGGTCGGCGATGCCGTCGTCGCCGTTGAACGTCGCCGCGACGAACGGCCCGGTGTCGAGGCCGGGACAGTGCTCGGTCGCCTCCGCGGGCGAGAGGAACTCGCTGTCGGTACCCAGGTCGCGTTGCATCCGGACGTTCCCGCGGAACTGCTCGGCGGTCTCCTCGCTCCGGGCCAGGAAGAGGTAGCCGTTCTTGCGGTACGCGATGTCGACGCCGAACTCCTCGGCGAAGCGGTTCCAGACCGCCTTGCTCGCAAGCGAGAGTTCCACGTTCACCGGCGTCGTGAACTGCGAGCGGATGCCGCCCGCGGCGCGTGCCGTGCTACCCGACCCGAGCGACCCCTTCTCGTAGAGGGTCACGTCGGCGCCGCGCTCGACCAGGTAGTACGCCGACGAGAGCCCGACGATGCCGCCGCCGACGATGACAGTCTCCATGTTCCGGTGTCATCGCGGCGGCGACATAAGCCTACCTGGTCCCGCGAGTTCGGCGAGGAACAAAACCTAAGACCACACGCCGGGAGTGTCGAGGTATGGTACTGGTCCTCTCCGAAGACGACATCCGCAGCGTGCTCGACCTCGCTGGCCTCGTCAACGTGGTCGAGGAGGCGCTCGTCAAGCAGGCCGCCGGCGAGGCCGTCCGGCCCGAACGACCGCACTACCCCGTCGGTGAGGGACTCGACGGCGACGAACCGCTGGGGACGGGGCTGACGATGCCGGCCTACATCCACGGCGACGCCCAGTACGCGACCAAGCTCGTCGGGCTCTTCGAGGGCAACGCCGAGCGGGGCCTCCCGACCATCCACGCCCAGGTCGCGCTGACCGACGCCCGCACCGGCGTGCCCGAGGCCTACATGGGCGGGACCACCATCACGAACGCCCGCACCGGCTGCATCGGCGCGGCGGCGGTCCGCGCGCTCGCACCCGACACGAGCACGCTGGGGGTCCTCGGCGCCGGCGCGCAGGCCCGCTGGCAGACCCGCGCCATCGACACCGTCGTCTCGCTGTCGGACGTCCGGGTCTACTCGCCAAGCGACTCCCGGGAGGCCTGTGTGGCGGAGTTGCGCGAGGAGGGGATTCCGGCCGAG
>PXSG01000094.1 GCA_003023485.1 Halobacteriales archaeon SW_10_68_16 | reverse complement strand
CCCTGGCCGCCGCGTCCGGGCCGTGATGCCCGCCGGCCACTCGCTGACGGAGTTCGCCTACGCCCGCTTCGGGCCCGCGATGTACGGTTTCGTGCTCGTGGTGTCGGTGTTCTACATGTTCGTCTTCCTGGCGGCGGAGATGACCGGCATCGCGGGGGCGCTGGCGATGACACCCGCACACCTCGTCCTCGACGAACCCTTCGCCGGCCTCGACCAGCCCGCACGCGAGTCGGTGCTCTCCCACCTGGACGCCCTCCAGTCCGGCGGCACGGGAATCGTCGTCGTCACCCACGACCTGCGTGACCTGCTGGACCGTGCGGACCGCCTGCTCGGGATGTGCGACGGGCGGCTGGTCGTCGACGCCGACCCCGCGGACGCCCCGGGGGGGCTGTCCGACCTCGACGTCCGCGTCCCATGCTGACCTACGAGCGCGACGGGACACTCGCCCACCGTCTGGACCCGCGGTCGAAACTGCTCGTCCAGGTGGGGTTCGCCGTCGCGGCCTTCGCACACGGATCGGCGCTCGCGCTCGGCGCGCTGACCGGTCTGGCGTTGCTCGCCCTGGCCGCCGCGCGCCTCTCGCCGCTCCGTGTCCTCCGGACGTACTGGTTCGTGGTCGTCCTGCTCGCGGTGACGCCGGCCTTCGCGGTGGTCCGGTTCGGGCCGCCGTGGCTCGCTCCGGGAGCGGCCCTGGATTCGCTCGTCGCGGGCTACCGGGTGGTGCTCGTGCTGTTCGTCTCGGGCGCCTACGTCCGGTCGACGCCAGTGCGGGCCACGCGGGCGGCCATCCAGCGCCACGTCCCCGGCCGGCCCGGGCAGTTGTTCGGGGTCGGCGTCGGGCTCGTCTTCCGCTTTTTCCCGCTCTTGCTCGGGGACCTCAAGAGTGCGCGGGCGGCGATCCGTGCCCGTGCCGGCCACCGGCGGTCGACACTCGAACGGACCCGGAGGCTCGCACTCGTCGGCCTGGGGCGTGCGCTCGGGCGGGCCGACCGGCTGGCGCTGGCGCTGCGTGCACGCTGTTTCGCCTGGAATCCGACGCTCCCGCTGCTGGCGTTCTCGCCCCTCGACTATCCGGTGCTCGCGCTCGCGGTCGCCCTCGCTGTCTCGCCGCTCGTCTAGTCGGCGGCCCGTTCCCCGCCGCCAGCGTAGGCGCGGGTGACGTCGACCAGCGCCTTGCGGTACTCGCTCTCGTCGGGGTCGGGCGCGAGCGTCCGGAAGCGGCGCTTGAACGCCACCAGATCCACCCCGGGCGCGTCCGCGGCGGCCGCGTGCGCGAGGTCGTAGATGCGGTGGTCCGCGCCGACGAGGCCGTGGCGCTCGACCAGCCCCAGCGCGAACGCGGCGTTGACCGCCGTGATCTCGGGGTCCGCAGCGGGAGTGAGGCGCTCCCAGGCGGGCGGGTCGCGGGGCCGGTCGGCCACCGCCGCCGCGAGGCTGGATTCGAGGTAGTCGACGAGTTTGTCGGCCGGCGCGATGTCCAGCCAGAGGTCGTCGGCGTAGATGTCCTTCATGTGGTTGGCAA
The DNA here is from genome assembly GCA_003023485.1 of Halobacteriales archaeon SW_10_68_16. The sequence continues at coordinate 2,221 of PXSG01000094.1, read as the reverse complement.
TCTGGTAGCAGTGGGTGAGTTTGTGGCGCTCGACGCTGTGGCCCGCCAGCGCGAGGAAGATGGCCTCCTCGGTTGGCTGGGTGTGGGAAGGGTGGTCGCGCTCGTGGTGGTGCATGTGGGCGTACTCGTGGAGCGCGAGTTCGCGCGCCATCGCCGAGGTGGCCGCCTGCCGGGAGATGGTGAGGCGGTGGCCGTCGGCGTCGTGGCTGACCCGCGTCCGCTCCTCCGGGTCTGCCACCACGCGGACCGTCACCGGCCGCTCTAAGGTTCGCTCTGTCTCGAAGAGGTCCCGGGCGCCGAGAAATGGTGCCGCCGGCCCCGGACCGCAGACGTCGACGTCCATGTGGCCACAACAGGGGTCGACCCGTCAAGACGTTTGCGCTGGCGGCGACCGTACCGCTGACGTCATTCGGTGACTGTCTCCAAGAGACCGGTCACCGTCACGCAAGCCCCCGGCCGAGTCGTCGCGTCTTGTCCGTCAATCGGCTCCAGCGCTGGCGGGCGCGGCCGCGTCGGGTCGGTCGCCCCGCGGGAGGTCGATCGTCACCACGGTTCCGTGTGGCTCCCTGTCCCGGAAGGCCAGTTCGCCCCCCAGGCGGACGACGCCCCACTTGACCGCCCAGAGGCCAAGGCCGCTGCCGTGGACGTGCTCGGCGAGGTCGGCGAGCGCAACATGACCCTCGAACGCCGGCGCGGCGGCCATCATCTCTTCGACTCGCCGTCCGCGATGAGCTGTGCGCGCCCGATGATGTTGGTCATCCCGTTGCGGAGGTTGTGCCGGAGGACGCGGTTCAGCACCGAGAGGCGCTGTGACCGGACGCGCTCCTGCGTGACGTCCGTGAGGACGACGGCGTGCCCGGGTTCGCGGTCGAACCGGTCGCTGACGGGCGAGACCGAGGCCTCGAAGTGGCGGGTCCCCTCGAGGACGGACAGTTCGACAGACTCACTGTCCCGCAACGCGTCGAGGTCGGCGCCGACGACACCCGACAGCGGTTCGGCCGTCACGGCGGCTGGGTCGACACCGAACGTCTCGGCGGCTGCGTCGTCCAGTTCGGCCAGCACCGTCTCCGGGCCGAGCGTCCCGGCTGCGGGCGCAGCGTCGAAGATACCAGACCGAATCGAGTGCGACCCGGCTGGCAATCCCCGGCGTCAGGACGTACGCCAGCCATGGCCAGACGGCGACGAAGGAGAGCACCGCCGCGAGTCGGCGACCGCAAGCGTCCCGACGGCCCCCACGAACAGCACGAACGGCCGCAGGGCCGCCGTCTCGCGTCGCCGGTCGACCCACACTGCTGTCGCCAGCAGGGCCAGTCCCGCCGTGCCCATCGCGGCACGGAAGACGGTCAGCGTCTCTACCATCGGTCGTCACCTCGTCCCGGAACGAGCGGTCGTCTCCGTCGGCGACTGTGCATACTGGGTTCGCTGGGTTATCAGTCCAAAGAAGATTTTCCCAATTCCGTTCAGTTTCGTCCGGAATCCATTCGTCTCTGTACGGTTTGTGAAAAAGAACGAAAGCAGTATCAGTCGTCGCCAGCGCCGGTCGCCTGTTCACCCTCGGGGTCGGCGGTCCCTTCGCGTTCGACGTCCGTGGTCGTCTCGCCCTCGGCCGCCACGACCTCGCGGTCGGCCCGCGGCCCCTCGCGGTCGACGTCCGGCAGGAGGTCCCGGAGGTAGCGACCGGTGTAGGACTCGTCCGTTCGGGCGACTTCCTCCGGCGTACCCGTCGCGACGACCTCGCCGCCGTTCTCGCCGCCCTCGGGACCCAGGTCGACGATGTGGTCGGCGTTCTTCACGAGGTCGAGTTCGTGCTCGATGACGACGACCGTGTTGCCCTCCTCGGCCAGTCGGTGGAGCACGTCGATGAGTTTGCGCTCGTCTTCCGGGTGCAGGCCGGTGGTGGGTTCGTCGAGCAGGTAGAGCGTCTCGCCGGTGTCTTTCTTGCCCAGTTCCTCGGCGAGTTTCACCCGCTGGGCCTCCCCGCCCGAGAGCGTCGTCGACGGTTGCCCGAGGCGCATGTAGCCCAGGCCGACGTCCTGCAGCAGTTTCAGCCGCCGACGAAGCTGGCTGTGGCTCTCGAAGAACTCAAAGGCCTCGTCGACGCTCATCTCCAGGACGTCCGCGATGGTCTTCCCGCGGAAGGTCACCTCCAGCGTCTCGTCGTTGTACCGGGCGCCCGAACACTCCTCGCAGGGGACGTAGACGTCCGAGAGGAAGTTCATCT
>PXSG01000093.1 GCA_003023485.1 Halobacteriales archaeon SW_10_68_16 | reverse complement strand
AACGAGAGACACCGCCGGCACAGTGCAGCACCCGACTGGTCGCCGGGGAGCAGCGATCGGTACTCCTGTGGAACCGGAAACGCGACGGTCGTCGCCCCGCACTCGGGACAATCCATGGGAGAAAAATCGAAGGTGAGCGGTCAGTCGTCGGCCGCGAGCGGTTCTTCCGCGGTCTCTTCCGTCTCCTCTTCCCACTCGGCTTCCTGCTCTTCCATCATGTCCTTGATCTTCTTCATGCGGAAGATCTCCTCGCGCTCCTGCTCTTCGAGTTTCTGCTCGATGTACTCCTTGTTCTCGCGCAGTTCAGGGAGGAGCTTGAACTCGAGGGCGTTGACACGGCGCTTTGTCGTCTCGATCTCGTCCAGGAGCTTCTTCATCGCGGTCTCGACCTCCGCCGCGAGGATGATCTTCTCAAGGAGTTCCTCGTAGTCGTCGGCGGCCTCGTCGATGCGGGCACTCGTCCCGAGGACACCGTACCCGCGTTCGTCGAGGTCCTTCCGGACCTTCGAGGATTCGATCTGTGGGACGACCACGCCCATGATGTTCTTGGACTGCGTGGTGAGTTCGGGGTGTTCCTGCAGCGCCGCGGCGGCGCCCCGCACTGCCACGTCACCCTCCATCGCGCGCGCCAGGTCGATGCTCCGCTGGGCCTCCTCGTAACTGGCCTCGAGGTCCTCGCGGACGTCCTGTGCCTGGTCCAGGATGTCCATGAACTCCATGATGAGGCCGTCGCGCTTCTTTTCGAGCGTGTCGTGGCCCCGCTCGGAGAGTTCGATGCGCTCCTCGATGTGCATGAGGTTCTTGCGGGTCGGTTTGACGTCCTCGGCCATTACCGTCCCCTTCCGGACCCACTCAGTTAACCCTTTCCAGACACCCGCGAAGAGGACTGGCGCCCGTAGTACCACTTCGAGAAAAACCGTCTACCCGATGCCGGGGATTCGTGCTACTGACGGTTGCCGACTCGAATCACGGCCAGACCCGCTGCTCCCGGTCCAGCCAGAGGACGACCGCGGTGTGGGGCAGTGTCAACACGGCGATGCCGACCAGATACAGCCCCGTCGCGCCGGCGAGCGTGTCGACCGAACCGGGGACTGCGACCCACAGCAGCCCGACCAGTCCGAGCGCGAGGACGGTCGGCACGGCAGCCTCGAGGGCGAACTTCCCCGTCGGTCGGGCCCACCGGTCCCGGGAGAGCGCCTCGACACTGGCCGGGTCGAGAAGGACGACACGCGCGATGTGGCGCAGCGAATGCCACAGACAGAAGTAGACGCCGACGGCCAGGACGGGCGGGACCACCAGGAAGTACATCCAGAGGAGCACGGTTTCGGCCGCGTCGGTCCCCCACCCTCGAATCGGACTATCAGATCCGGGGGCCCCTGTCGAGTCGGTGGCGGCCGCGTCGTGGCGTCGGGCCCGCCGGTACCCCCGCGCCAGCATGAGGAGGGTCACGAGCGCGAACCCGACGCCGAGCACGACACGCGGGCCGGCATCGAACAGGGCCAGCCCCTGGACATTCGCGCCGAACGGGCCGACGAACGACTCGACCACCGCGCGGTACCGCTCCGGGAACCCGAGCAGCGACACGAGCATGGGCAACCCACCGCGGACCAGCACGGTCAGTCCCGCCTGGAGTGAGTCGTCGACGTGGACAGTCCCAAAGAGTCCCCGCACGGCGTAGAGATCGCCCTGTCCCCAGTGGAACCAGGTCAAGAGTACGAAGAAGAGAGCGGCAGGGACCGGTGCCAGGAACCACAGGACGAGGTATGCACCGCCCAGGAGGAAATAGAGGAGGACGACGAGTCCGACACCACGGAGACTCACCGTGCCGGTGCTCGCGCGGGGACCGGCGACGTAGTCGACCGCGCCGTGTGGCATCCCGAACAGGGCTACGCTCGCCACAAGTGGGACGTAGCGGTACGTGGGCGGTATTTCCGGCCCGGCAATGGCGAGGGGGACGAGGAGCAGTACCGGTACCCAGCCGAGCGCGAGACAGACGCGGCCGAGCGACTGCTTGGCCCGACCGGCATCGGCGGTTGCGTCGCCGGTCAGTCCCATCGTGCCATCACCCACCGCAAGAGGACGAGCCCCTGGACGACGAACGCCGACGTGAGCAGGAAGAAGGTCGCCTCCTCGACGGGCAGGCCGGCGAGCGCGAGCCCTGTCGTGTGGTCGGGGGAGATGGTCCAGATCCCGTTCCGGATGGCGAGCAGGTCGGCGCCACAGAGGTAGGCCGTGGGGACGACGATACCCGCGGCCACGCGACGGCGGACCGACAGGAGGTACCGCCAGCCGACGGCCCACTGGAGCGCCAGCACGGGGCCCGCCCAGGCCAGGATCGCACCCAGGTAGAACGTCGACTGGGGGCCAAACACCAGCGCGACCCCGACGACGCTGGCGTCGACCGACCCGCCGATGCGGAACGTCCAGACCGCGACCAGCACCGACTGTAACGCGATGAAGAGGTACTCCTCGACCGGCGCGAGCCACACCCGGCCGACGACCCGACCCTCGCCGTACCACCAGACGCCCTCGGCGATGAGGAGGTTGTCCCAGGGGGTCGTGTACGCGAGTGCCAGGACGACCAGCAGGACGGTCCCGCCGACCTGAACGCCCAGCGATGGGCGCTCCCTGGAGGGTCGGACCACGGCTGCCACGCCGAGCGTCGACAGGGGGACCAGGACAAAGACGGCGAGAAAGGTGAGATAGGTCAGTTCCATCGAACGGTTCACCTACGAGTGGGGACGGACGTTCTAACAACAGAAACGGAGTGGGTTATACTCCGCGGTCAGTCGGCAGCCGCTGTGGCGGCGTCGGCGGCCTGGTCGAGCACTTCGCGGCTGGACAGCAGGATGATGCCGAAGCCGACCTTCGCGGTCAGGTCGAGCACCATGAACCCGGCCGTCTCGACGCCGAGGCCGACCGCGCCGAGGCCCTCGGTGCCGATCAGCCACCAGACCGGGTACACCAGCCAGATGACCACGATCAGGTTACGCAGCGTGGTGAACTTCGACTGCAGGCTGCCGCCGATCTGGTTGGCCTTGGTGGTGAGTGACCCGAACAGGAAGTACAGCAACACCAGCAGGAACGCCGTCGAGACGCCCCACCAGATCAACCGCTGGGTACCGGTACCGAGGCCCACCTGGGCCCAGTCTCCGGTCAGCGTCGCCAGCGCGCCGGTGCCGATCATCGCGGCGTCGAGGCCAACGAGCGTCGCCAGCTCGTTGCGCGAAGCCCCGGCCAGGAGACCGAGGTCGAGCAGCAACAGCGGCGTCGTGAAGAACCAGTCCGTGTACCTGGCCCAGTAGATGTCCAGTGCCTGGCCGTTGACCATCACCTCGGTGACGCCAAAGCCCAGCGCCATCGCCAGGTAGTTGACGAACGCGATCGCCGTGATGAATATCGTGACGATGAAAAACTCCTGTTTGCGCTCGTCTGTTTCGCCCCAGCCTTTCGATATGAAGTACAACATGCCCAGGAACATCCCTGCTGTGCCGATCCACAGCCAGGGCTGAATCGGTACACCCATCGAACCGGTCTGCAGTGGGAACAGTCCCGTCATGACGCACTCGATACTACGGACACGATCCACTTATTGAGAGTGCCAAAATGATTTGGGTACTCCTGGCAGAATTCGCGAGGAGGGAGGAAATCGGCGTCTCCGACGGTCCCAAACGTGTGTTTTCGATTATGGGACGTATCTCATTCGACTGACGTGTCGGGCAGCGACCCCGGTCGAGGACCCGAATATATCCGTCCGGCCCGTCTACCGTCGCCCATGACACACCGCATTCTGGTACCGTTCGAGTTACCGGACGCGGATCCCATCTCCCCGGTGCTCGTCCAGGACCTGTCCGGGATGGAGATCGTCGCGCTGGGACATTTCAATCTGCCCGAACAGACGCCGCCGGATGCCGGCCGCGCTCAGTTCGGCGAGGAGGTCGAGGCCGAACTGGACGAGCTCGTGGCGCCGTTCCGGGAGGCCGGTACCGAGGTCACGACGCGGCTCGTGTTCGGCAAGGACCGCGCCCAGACCATCGACCGCATCGCCATCGAGGAGGGGTGTGACGCCGAACTCGACCCGGCACCGACCGAGGATATCGAACGCATCCTCGTGCCCCTCGTCGACACCGAGAACCTCGACAGACTGGAGGATTTCGTGGGGTCGATCATGGAGGAGAATACCTGGGAAGTCACGCTGTTTCACGTCGCAGAGCAGGCGTTCAGCGCCGACGAGGACCCCGACAGGGTGGAGTCGATGCTCGACGGGGCCCGCGAGAAGATGATTGACGATGGATTCGACCACGATATGGTGGACGTCTCGGTCGTCGTCT
>PXSG01000092.1:1511-5936 GCA_003023485.1 Halobacteriales archaeon SW_10_68_16 | reverse complement strand
CGCAAGCAGAAGGCGGGGCGTGACACCTACCAGCGACTCGTCGACGAACTCGACATCGGTGGCCGCGCGAAGGCGTTCGGGGAATCCGACATTCAGTGGAAACGGATCGTCTCCATCGAACCCTTGGACGACCAGCGCAGGGTGTACGATCTCGATGTCGAACTCAACGACAATTTCCTCGCGAACGGCGTGTTCGTCCACAACTCGAACACGGCGAGCGTCTTTGTCGAAAAACTCCTCGACAACGGCTTCGGGCTGTTGATCGTCGACATCGACGGCGAGTACTACGGTCTCAAGGAGGAGTACGAGATCCTCCACGCCGGCGCCGACGAGGAGTGTGACGTCCAGATCACTGCCGACCACGCAGAGAAGATGGCCACGCTGGCCCTGGAGAAGAACGTCCCGATCATCCTCGACGTCTCGAGCTTTTTAGACGAGTCCGAGGCGGAGGCGGTGTTGACGGAAATCGCGCGCCACCTCTTCGCGAAGGCCAAAAAACAGAAGCAGCCGTTCCTGGTGCTCGTCGAGGAGGTCCACGAGTACATCCCGGAGAACGGTTCGGTCGGGGAGTGCGGGAAGATGCTCATCAAGATCGGCAAGCGCGGGCGCAAACACGGGCTGGGCATCGTCGGCATCAGCCAGCGGCCCGCCGACGTCAAGAAGGACTTCATCACCCAGTGTGACTGGCTGGTCTGGCACCGGCTGACCTGGGACAACGACACCAACGTCGTCCGGCGGGTGCTCGACGGGGAGTACGCCGGGGCCGTCGAGGACTTAGACGACGGCGAGGGCTTTCTGATGACCGACTGGTCCGAATCCGTCCGGCGGGTGCAGTTCCAGCGCAAGCGCACTTTCGACGCCGGCGCGACGCCCGGGCTGGAGGACTTCGAGCGGCCGGAGCTGAAGTCGGTCAGCGACGACCTCGTCTCGGAACTGGAGGAGATTACCGAACAGCGCCAGGAGCACGAGGATCGCATCGCCGAACTCCGGGAGGAACTGGACCGCAAGAACTCCCGGATCGCGGAACTCGAACGCGAACTCCGGGACGCCCGCGACCTCCAGGGGATGGCCGACCAGTTCGTCGAGGCCATGGTCGGCCACGTCGGGGGCGCGGCGCCCGGCCGGACGGAACGCGAACGAATGCGCGACACGACCCGAGCAGAGGGGACGGACGAACTTGACGCGACGGAGGCCGACACCGAGGACCCGAAACACGCCGTCCCGGCCGGCGCCGGGACCGGCCCCGACACCGACTTCAGCGCCGACGACATCCTCGAACGGTTACAGGCCGTCGACACCCGGGAAGTCCCAGACGCGGTCGCCGACTCGGTCTCGACCAAAGGCCGCCCTGCCGGGACTGGCAACGGGAGCCAGGCAGGGACCGCGAACGGAACACGGCGGGGGACGGACAGTGGGAACGGGAGTGACGGCGACGCGCGCGAGGAGCGCGCCCCCGAGGACATCGTCGAGGCAGACGGGGACGAGACCGAGTACGGCATCCTCGAGGAGTCCAGCGGGACGGAGATCATCGAGGAACCCATCGCGGTGCGTGAACTCAAGGCAGAGATTGCGGGCTGGGAGACGACGACCCGGCGGATGCTCTCGGTCTACCGCGAGCGCGGGCCCACGACCCCGCCCGAGGCACACGCCGTTGCGGGGGGAGACGGCGACCGGACTGCGGCGTACGCACACAACAGACAGCTCCGGACCCGCGGCCTGATCGAACACGCCGGGCGGGGCCACTACGAGTACCGGCTCCGAGAGCTACTCGACGAAACGTTCGACGGTCACGCCGACGAGGAGCAGATCGAGACGTACGCACGACGCGTCGAGGACAACGCGCTGGGTCCTGGCGTCGAGGAGTAGTTCTGTCTGCCGGAGACTGATCGGCCGCTCGGCCCCTAAGCGACACGAGAAGTCGGTACAGCAGTCAGTCTCAGGCCAGTTCGTCGGTCAGTCGCTCGTAGGTCGGGACCGCGATGTCCGGTTCGAAGTCGATCCGTCGCGCGGGGACGTTGTGGTGGTCGACGAAAGGGTTTGCATGTTCGTGTAGACCTCGGGGGACGGCTTGTACGCCCGAACCTCCTGGGCGCTGACGATCCCGTCGAGGTGCTCGTCCATGCCCGTGTTGGCCGCGAGCGTCTCCAGCATCTCCGGGTCGCCGTTCGAGAGGATGTACAGGTCGTGGCCCGCCGCCTGGAGGCGTTCGAGCGGCTCCCAGGACTCGTAGGGTTCGATGTGTTCGTAGGCGTCCATAGTCGCCGCGACAGTTCCGACGTCGGCATCGAGACCGTAGTACCCGAGGGTGTCCGATAGCGCAGCTGCGGTCAGGTTCAAGGCGGTGTCGTAGGCGTCCATCAGCGTCACCTCGAACGTGTAGCGGAGTTCGCGATGGATCCACTGCCGGGCGATCTCGTCAGCGACTGGGGTAGCGACGCCGAGTTCCCGCTCCAGGGCGTCGAGGATTGGCTCGCTGTACTGGTTGTGCGTCGAGCCGTAGACGTCGAAACAGAGGACCTCGCCCATGGTCACAGCGGGTCGACGAGTGACTGGAGCGCGGCACGCGGGTCCTCGGCCTTGGCGACGCCACTCGCGAGGAGGACGCCCTCGGCGCCCAGATCGCCCGCGGCGACGACGTCCTCGCCCGTCGAGATGCCCGCTCCACAGTAGACGTCCACGTCGGGGTCGATTTCCTCGGCGGCGGCGACGGCATCCCGGACGATGTCGGGGTCGGCCTGGCTGACCGGCGTCCCGGTACCGATGAGTTCCGGCGGCTCGACGGCGACGGCGTCGGGGCCCAGCCTCGCGGCCGCGGCGACCTGGTCGGGGTTGTTCGCACAGACGACCGTCTCGATGTCCGCCCGCTCGGCCGCCGCGAGCGCAGCGTCGATGTCGGCCAGTTTCAGCCGGTTCTCGGAGTGGTTCAGCAGGGTGCCCGCCGCGCCGGCGTCGGCGACGGCCTCGGCCAACGTGGCACCGGTGTGGCTGCCGTGTTCGACGGGGCTGACGTGCTGGCCCCACGTCTCGACGCCCGTCTCGGAGACCGCCCCGATGTGGGCCGTCTGGGGGGCGACGCCGACCCGGACGCCGGAACTGTCTGCGACTTCGTAGGCGGCCCGCGCCACGTCGGTCGGGTCACAGGGGTACGCCTTCAGATTGACGAGAACGAACATACACTGGCAGGGACCGGACGGGGGAAATAGGTTGCGTGTTCGCCCCGGTACGTGACGTTCTCGGCCGTGGGTCGGTTGGCTACGCGAAGTCGTCGTAGGTCGGCCGGTCGAACTCGCCGGGGAAGGCCTCGACCGGTGCTGTCGTCTGGTCACCGCTTTCCATATTTTTGACCGTCACCTCGTCGTTCGCGAGGTCCTGCTCGCCGACGATGACGACCGTCTCGGCGTTGACGGAGTCGGCGTACTCCAGTTGGGCGCCGAAGCTCCGGCCGGCGACATCGGACTCGACGACGTGGCCACGCGCCCGGAGGTCGCGGGCGATGCGGGCGGCGACGTCCCGCGTCTCCCCGACCTGCAGGACGTAGTAGTCGGTCGCGAGTTCCTCCTCGGGCCAGACACCCGCCCGCTGACAGAGCAAAGAGAGCGTGGCGTGGCCGGGTGCGACGCCCACCGCGGGCGTGGGCTGGCCGCCGAATCCCTCGATGAGGTCGTCGTACCGGCCGCCGCCGAACACCGAGCGCGACAGCTCGCCCGTCGAGTCGAAACACTCGAAGACGACGCCGGTGTAGTAGTCCAGCCCCCGGGCGGTCGTCAGCGAGAGCGTACAGTACTCCCGGACGCCGAAGTCGGCCGTGGCGGCCAGGACGGTCTGGAGGTTCTCGACGGCCGTCTCGACGCGCTCGGTCCCGGCGAAGGCGGTCAGGTCGTCGAGACTCCCCTCGGGCGTCTCCAGGAGGTCGTCGAACTCCGCGGCCTGGGAATGGGACAGCCCGGCCGACTCCAGCAGGTCGAAGTACTCGTCGGCCTCGACCTTGGCGCGCTTGTCGACTGCACGGATGGCGGCCTGGATGTCGATGTCGGCGTCGAAGGTTTCGAGCAATCCACCGAGGATGTCCCGGTGCGAGACCCGGAAGTCGAAGTCCTCGCCGGTCAGCCCGAGGTCGGTCAGCGCGTCCGCGGCGACGGCGAGGATTTCCGCGTCGGCCGCGGGGTCCGACGACCCGAAGATGTCGACGTTGGTCTGGTAGAACTCCCGGAAGCGGCCCTGCTGGGGTTCCTCGTAGCGCCAGAAGGGCCGCGTCGAGACCCACTTGACGGGCTTGGTGAGTTCCTGCCCCCTGGCGACGAACATCCGTGCGACCGTGGGCGTCAGTTCCGGGGTCAGGGCCACCCGACGGCCGCCCTTGTCCTCGAAGGCGTAGAGTTCTTCGAGGATTTCCTCGCCGCTCTTGTCGGCGTACATCTCGGCGGG
>PXSG01000092.1:0-1498 GCA_003023485.1 Halobacteriales archaeon SW_10_68_16 | reverse complement strand
GGCGGGCCGCCGCCTCGACGGTGTCCATCACCTGCCGGCGGGCCCCCATCTCCTCGGGGTAGAAGTCACGGAAGCCCTTGATGCGGTCGTACATGCTCCGGGATTCGGGGAGTGCGCGTTTGAAAGCTTCCTTCCTGTGGGGCTGGACTCTGCTGGCCCGTCGGTCGGTATCTCCGTGTTATAAGTGCCAGTCGGCCGAAGATGCGCGTGCAATGCCTACCAGTTCAGCCCACGCCACGTGGGAAGGAGCGCTCAAGGACGGACAGGGATCAGTCGCCCTCGGGAGCGGTGCATACGAAGGGCCCTACAGCTTCGCCTCGCGGTTCGGGGATGGCGACGACACGAACCCCGAGGAACTCATCGGCGCCGCCGAGGCCGGCTGTTACGCGATGGCCTTCGCGAACATGCTCGACGAGGAGGGCTACTCGCCCGAGAGCGTCCACGCCGAGGCCGTGGTCACGCTCGACGCCGAGGCCCTGGAGATCACGACCGTCGACCTGACCGTCGAGGCGACGGTCCCGGACATCGACGAGGACGCCTTCCAGGAACTGGCCGACCAGGCCAAGGAGGGCTGTCCGGTCTCGAAGGTCCTGGCCGGGGCCGACATCACGCTCGACGCGTCGCTCGCGTAGCGACCGTTACTCGCCGAGCGACCAGCGTTCGCCGTCGCGGTCGACCACGCCCCGTGTGGCGAGGTGTTCGAGCACGTCCTCGACCACCGGGGGCGGTGCCTCGACCGCACGGCTCAGCGTCCCGGTATTGGCCGCTTCGTCGGCCAGAACCGCGAGCAGGTCCGTCACCACTCGCGGATCCGCGTCCTCGACGTCTTCGGCGATGTGCTCGCGGACGTCCGCGAGCCGGCCCTGGACCCACCGCTGGGCCAGCGAGAGTTCGTTCTCCAGTTCTTCGAGGCGCCGGAGCGCCTCGGCCATCTCGGAGAGGTCCGAGGTCTCGTCGTGTTCGATCTCGATGCTCAAATAGCGGCAGGAAGCCATGTCGACGCCCGAACTGGCCGGGTAGGCGCTCTTGGTCCCGAACCGGTATGGCGAGACGCTGACCTCCAGGCGGAGGTTCCGCGAGATGGAGAAGTACTTGCGCCGCCTGTCGTCCGTCCGGCTCTCGACCAGCCCCGCCTCCTCCAGTTTGCGGAGGTGGTCGATGACCGCCTTCGGACTCACGCTCAGGTACTCGCTGATCTCGGTGACGTAACAGGGCTTGCGCGCGAGCAATCGGAGGATCCGCCGCCTGTTGGCGTTCCCCAGCAGGTCGAGCAACTCGGCGGAGTCCATTTACGTGACGTTAGCTACGACGGTATATAAATGTACGTACGGTCGACGGTCAGTTCTGTCCGCCGTTTCCGTTGCCTTGGCCGCCATTCTCACCATTGCCACCGTCGCCGCCACCGCCATTGTCAGAGTTCTCGGAGTTGTCGTTGCTATCGGAGTTATCGTTGCTATCGGAGTTGTCGCTGCTGTCAGAGTCGTCGTTGCTGTCGGAG
>PXSG01000091.1:1538-13674 GCA_003023485.1 Halobacteriales archaeon SW_10_68_16 | reverse complement strand
GTGCTCGACGGCGTCGAGCAGGTACTTCGACGCGTGGGCGGCCCTGTAGGGGTGGTCCAGCAACATCCCGACGTACTCCTCCAGGGACATCGGCTCCTGGTAGGTCTCCCGGAGGGCACGGTCGGCCGCGTCGATGAACTCCTCGCCGGACACGCTAGTCCTCCATCTCGCTCTTTGCGATCTCGGCGCCCGCGAACTCCAGGACCTCCTTGGCCCCTTCCTCGGAGTAGCCCTGCTCGATGAGCGCGTCGATCCACTGGTTGCGCTCCTCGTCGTCCATCTCGCCAGAGGAGACCAGCGCCGAGAAGTTGATGTTGTGTTTCTTGTCCTCCCAGAGCTTGCGTTCGAGGGCGCGCCGCAGACGGTCGTTGTCCTGGGGTTCGAAGGGTTCGCCCTCGCGGGCGCGCCGGGAAACCCAGTTGGCGACCTCCTGGCGGAAGTCGTCCTTGCGGTCCTCGGGGAGGTTGAGTTTCTCCTCGACCGACCGGAGGAACTGCTCGTCGGGTTCCTGCTCGCGGCCCGTGATGGTGTCCTCGACGGTGTCGTCGTCGATGTAGGCCATCACGTGGTCCATGTACTTCTCGCCCTGGCGGCTGATCTCGTCGACGTCGTAGGCCAGCGCGTGGCGGACGTCCTCGATGGCCCGTTCTTTGTACTCCTCGCGGACGAGTTCGAGGTACCGGTAGTAGGTCTCGAAGTCCTCGACGTCGATAGAGCCGTGGTTCTCGAGGTTCTCCTCTAAGTGGTTGAACGTCAAAAGCGGCGAGAGGAACTGCCGGGAACGGTGCATCGAATCCATGATGGCCTCGGCGATCTCGTCGCCGATAAACCGGGGCGAGACGCCGCTCATCCCCTCGCCGATGTCGGCCTTCTCCGCGGCCTCGTCGCGCAGTTTCTTGACGTCAACGTCCTCGGCCTCGTCGATCTCCCCGTTGTAGGCCTTGGCCTTCTGGACGAGGTCGATCTTCCCCGTGTCTGGCTCCTCGATGCGCGTCAGGACGCCGAACAGCCCCGCCATCTCCAGGGTGTGGGGCTCGACCTGGATGTCCGGCAGGTCGGCGCGGTCGTTGAACGCCTCCATCTTCTCGTCGCCCTTCTTGTCCCGGTACTCGGGCATGTTCGTCCGGCCGACGATCACCTGGTCGATGTCGATCCGGGGGTTGTTCTTGGGTTTGATCGTCTGTTCCTGGGTCGCGTGCAGGAAGTCATACAGGAACTCCCGCTGGAGTTTCAGGAGTTCCTCGCCCGAGAAGATGCCGCGGTTGGCGTTACAGAACGCCCCGGCGTAGTCGAACGCGCGCGCGTCGGATTCCCCGTAGATGGCGATCTTCGAGTAGTTGACGTCGCCGGTGAGTTCCGTCTCGTCTTGGTTTTTCTTGTCCTTGGGTTCGAAGGTCTCGATGGCCTGCCGGCGGTTCTCGTCGGCGACGAACCGCACGACCTCGACGTGGTTCTCCAGGACCGCCTCGAGGTCGTCGTCGTAGTGGGCGAGCAACTGGTCCATGTAGAACTCCGAGGCCGGGTCGAGGGCCTGCTCGTTGCGGATGGTGTACGGTGCGTCGAGGTTGTCGTTGATGTCGTCGATGACCCGCTGGCGTTGTTCGAGCGGCATGAGCACGAGCGGGTCCTGATTCATCGGGGACCGCACCACGTCGTCGGCGGGGTCCTGGTCGGGGATGACGTCACAGAGGTTCGTCCACCGGAAGGTGTACATCCGTCCGGCGTCCCGCCGCGTATAATCCTCGTAGTAGCGCCGGACCTGCCGGTCGAAGTCCGACTTCCCCGACCCGACGGGGCCGAGCAGGAGTTTGATGCGCTTCTCGGGGCCCAGCCCGCGGGCTCCGGATTTCACCTTGTTGACGAACTCGTGCATGGCCTCGTGGACCACCCGGCCGTAGAAGGTGTTCTCGCCGTCGCCCAGCGGGTCCTCGGAGGCGAGTTTGTACTCGACCACGCCGGCCTCCTCGTCGTACTCGGTGCCGTAGGAGTCGAACATGTCCGCGACCCGCTGGTGGGCGTTGCGGGCGACTTTCGGCGCCGCGTACACTTCGTCGAGATACCAGTCGAAGGAGTGTGACGTCCGCAGGTCGGCCGGTATCGTGTCCTGGTACTCCCTGCTCAACTCCGCGAGTGTCTCTGTCCGTTCTGTCATACTATCACGGTTCGGTATCGATGGGGGCGCTCGGCGACGTCCGCCGACTGAGGGAACTCCGGGACCACCCGCGTGCGACCGTCCGGCGGCCTCGATTCCGTCGTGTCATGTGTCGACGTACCATCCTCGATTTCCCGGCGTCGCGCTCGTCACCTGTCGGTCGGGCCGTCACCGATACTATTTATTACATGAGGCTTCGAGAGGTATAAGCGTTCCTCCATCTTGGGTAATTCCCGCTATTTTGCGGACCGGTACACCCCACAAAAGTGCGACAAAGCGTTGGTAGGAGGAGCCTCGGGGAAAACTGCCCGTTCGTCCCATTTATATAAGTACGGGTCGTGAATTTCTCAACTCCGGCACGACTGGGTGTGTTCCGCGGAGGACCTCCCGGAGGGGTGGGTCGTCTGGAGCGACGAGGCCACGAAGGTAGTCCTCGCCTACCGGCCGGACGTCTTCGACACGGCCGAGTTCCCCCCAGCGTGTCTCCCGACCATTTATATCACGAAAGGCCGTCGGAGCCGCCGTCCCGGCCGGAACGACCCAGACCCCGGCGACCCCTGGTACGTGACACTGTTTCTGGAGCCAGAGGTCGAGCGGTCCGCCGAGGAGTACGACAGTCGGGCCGGCGCCGTGGCCGGTGCGGTCGACCTCGCAGAGCAGTTCGATAGCGGGGGCATCCACTACCGCGACCTCTACCAGGTGCCCCGGCCGGAGTACTTCGAGCGACTCGACGACCTGACCGGGCGAGCGGAATGACTGACAACAGCGTCCGGTCCCGGGACACTTAATCCGGGGCGGACACAAGACGGGACGATGGCATCGGTCACGCTCATCGGCGCGCGCCTGGCCACCGAGGGGACGGAGTTCGTCTACCAGGGGGAGTCGAGCGCCTGCGAGGGGTGTCCCTACCGCGACCAGTGTCTCAATCTCACAGCCGGCCGGCGCTACGAGGTGGTGGACGTCCGCGAGAACGCCAGCACACTGGAGTGTGCGGTCCACGACACCGGCGTACGGGCCGTCGAAGTCGAGCCCGCACCGGTCCGTGCGAACGTGGCCGAGACGAGCGCCTTCGCCGGGAGCAAGGCCACACTGGAGGGCCCCTGCCCCCACACCGACTGTCCCAGCCACGAGTACTGCGAACCGATGGGCCTGGATTTCGATGGCCAGTACCGTATCGAGGAGGTCCTCGGTGACCCGCCACACGACTACTGTATGCTCGACCGGGACCTCACCCTCGTGGAGTTCGACCCGCCGGAAGACGCCTGATCCCGACGCCGGCCGACAGCCGCGGCTCCCGGCTGTTCCCCGGGTTCACTCCGACTCGACGAGTGCCGATTCGACGGCTGTCTCATCGGGAGAGGTCTCCACGACCGCCCCGTCGGGCAGGGCGGCCGCGGCGACGAGCGCGAGGGCGAGCGACAGTGCCGCGAGCACGAGCGTGCGCCGCGACGGCCAGGCGGAAGACATGGCTGGGCTCAGGTCGCCCCGCTCCCGACGGTTCCGAGTCGCTTCGCGGTGTATCCGAACACGTCCTCGTAGCCGTAGGGCGACATCAACACCGGGTAGAACCCCTCCTCGGCGACGACATCCTCGCCGTCGGCAGCCGCGAACGCTTCACCTGCGGGGACGTGCTCGAAGTTCGAGGCGTACACCTCGTAAGTGCGGGCTTGCCGTTTGGGCACCCGCTGGACCAGTCGGTAGACCGGCAGGTCCGGCCGGGGGTCTCGACGCTCGCCGGGGAGTGCGCCGACGGCTCCCAGGAACTCCCTGGCGAGGCTGGTCGCGTTCTCGGCCGCCGCCTTCGACCCCTGGTAGCCACACTCCAGTTCGACCAGACGGTCGAGACTGACGAACAGGCGGCCGCGGTCGAAGGCACCGGCGTCGACGATGGCGTCGACCGAGAGGCACGGCGTGACCGCCCGCTCGAAGTCCCCCATCCGGTTGACGATGGCGAACGTGTCGTCGTACGATTGGGTCGAGTGCAGCGAAACCGTCTCACACCCCTCGAGGACCGACCCCAGCCGGGCTGCCAGGCGCTTCTCGTGAGACGACGCCTCGGGGTCGCCCGGAAACGAGCGGTTGAGGTCGTCGTCGATGTAGCGCTCCCCGGCCTCGAGTGCCGCCTCGTTCGCGACGACCAGTTTCACCGGTCGCTCGACGGGTGGCCGGTCTTCCAGCAGTGCCTCGATCGCCGCCACCCCGCAGGGCTCGTCGCCGTGGATGGCACCCACGACTGCAACCTCGGGCTCGCCGTCACCGAGCTGTTCGACGCGCATTCGCTACTGTGTGGACGCGGCCCCGTCATGAGTCAGTTGTGATTCTCATACGGATTGCTGTAGCCATTTTCCAGGCCGACCGGACGATGTACTGCGGTCGATCCGGTAACGAACTACAGCAATCCGTATCAATCGAGGCCGGCGGCGTACTCGAAGTCGGCCTCGGTCGCCGCCGGCGTCGCGCCGTCGAGTCTGATCTGCCAGCCGTGGAGGGCCGTCGGGTCCTCCAGCGCGTTCGTCAGCGTCGTGCGCACGTCCAGCAGGTCGAGCCCGTAGTAGTCGCCGGGAACGCCCTGGAAGTACTGGAGGGCCGTCTCGAAGAGGCTCCGCATGCCGTCGTCGTCCTCGAAGTCGAAGTACTTGTACGCGCCGGCGGCGACCTGGACCATCCCATGGCAGAACTTGCTCTCCGTGGTCCCCTGGCCGTAGTTGTACCACTCGTCTTCGAAACAATCGTGAGATTCGTGGTACTCCCCGCTGTTGTACAGCGCCACCCCGTGTTGGAGCGCCCGGCGGAGTGTCGCGTGCTCCCACTGGCCCCGGTCGGGGTGCCATCCCGTGGGATTGCCGGCGGGCGGGCCGACGGTGGGGTCCCGGGTGTGCTCGTCCATACGGAGTCCTCAGATGTACTCCTCTTCGAGGACCCACCCGAGCGCGCGCTTGTAGTAGGTGAACATCTGCCGGACGCTCTCGTGGGTCATATCTTCGTCCTCCAGCTGTTCTTTGAGGAACTCGTACTGCTCGCGGATCTCGTCCTCGTCGCGCATACACCCGGTTCGGGCGTGCCCGACAAAGGTCTTGTTCGGCGGGAGGGCGACAGAGCCAAGTCCGCCGCGCCGAAGGAATGTACGGATGACCAAACGCGCCGTTCTGGAGACATACCGGCAGTTCCTCGACCGGATGAGCGACGAAATACTGGACGTCGTCGAGGAGAAGGCGGGCGGCGGTCTCGCGGGGCGGGCGGTCAGGCGGAGTGCGGGCGTCGTGACCGAGCGGATCGAAGCACAGATGCGCGAACAGGGCCGCGTGCTCGTCGAGTACACTGCCGCCCGGGTCCGTAGCGATGGGGACCTGTCCGTCTACGAGCGTGAGTTCCTGGAGACGAACCCGGTATGGGTCCGCTACGACGGCGACGCGGAATCCGAACTCGAACGGCACCTCCTCGATCACTTCGACGAGGCGGCGAGCGATCTCGAACCGCTGGTCGCTGCTGACACCGACGACTTCTGGACGGCTCTGGCGGAGACCTACACACGGGCGGAGGCCGAGACAATCCTGGATCGGCACTTCTCGCAGGCCGAAACGTTCGAGCAGTACCGCGACGGGGTGTTCTCCTCGAAACGCATTGGCGACCTCGTCATCGACATTCTCGAAACCGCCGAGGAGCGCTTTCGGGAGTCTCTGGAGTCGGAACTGGACCGCGTCTACGGCGACGGGTAACGGTCCGACCGAATCCCCACCAGACCTGGAGTGAGCCTTATGTACCACCCGGAGAAAGCTTGTGGGACACATGTCCGAACTGTTCCTGGGCGAGCACATCCCGGAGGGGATCAGCCGGTTCGCCCGCTTTGTCGGTCCCGAACCGAACGAGGTGCTCGCCGAGATGGAAGCCTACGCCGAACGCGAGGGGTTCCCCATCGTCGGCGCCGAAGTCGGGGGCTGGCTCCCCCAGCTCGCCCGCATGGTCGACGCCGAGCGGGTCTTCGAGTTCGGCTCGGGCTATGGCTACTCGGCCTGCTGGTTCGCGCGGGCGCTGCCCCCGGACGGCGAAATCGTCCTTACGGAACTGGACGCCGACAACCTCGACCGCGCCCGGTCGTATCTCGAACGCATGAACGCTGCCGACCGCGCCACGTTCGAGGTTGGTGACGCCGTCGAAATCGCCCGGGAGTACGACGGGCCCTTCGACGTCGCGCTGCTCGACGTCGAGAAGTACCAGTACGCCGATGCCTTCGAGACGATCCACGAATCGATCACGCCTGGCGGCGTCGTCGTCGCGGACAACACCATGTCGGCCGGGCGACAGACACCCGACGATACCGTCTCCTTCGAGGTACTGTTGCGGGCCATCGAGGACGAGGACCACGACGTGGCCGACGCCGACCTGGACGACCTGGGACGGCGCAGCACGAGGGGGGTGCTGGAGTACCTCGACCGGGTCGACGCCCACCCCGACTTCGAGACGACGTTGCTCCCACTGGGTGACGGCGTCACGGTCTCGACACGGAGACGATAGGCGGTCCGTCGGGGACTACTCTACTCGTCGCCGTCCCGCAAGTGCTCGCGAAGGCGGTTGGCCGTCGCGGGAATCTCGTCAACGACCACATCAAAGGGTTCGAGCGCACGGTTGATCGAGGCCGCGATGGCCGCCGGGCCGTCGATCATCCCGCCCTCGCCGGTCCCCTTGGCGCCCGTGACCGTGAACGGCGACGGCGTCTCGGAGTGTTCGATGACCATCTCCGGGACGTTCTTGATCGAGGGCAGCAGGTAGTCGAACAGCGTCACGGACTGGGGCTGGCCGGCCTCGTCGTAGCCGAACTCCTCCAGCAGGGCGGCGCCGATGCCCTGGGCCAGCCCGCCGTGGGACTGCCCCTCGACGATGACTGGGTTGAGCTGGGTCCCACAATCGCGCAGCGAGTAGAACTTCAGCAGGTCGACCTCCCCGGTCGCGACGTCGACTTCGACGATGGGGGCGTTCGCTGCGAAGGCTGCGGTCGGGTACACCGGGAGTTTCCGCGCGAGCGCCTCGTCGAAGTCCTCGATCTCGGTCGCGGGGTGCTGGTAGTCGTAGGAGGCGCGAGTCAGTGACCCCTCACCATCGGCGTCGAGCGTCGCCAGGTCCGCAAGCGAGAGCGGCTCCGTCCCGTCCTGTCGCGCCACGGCACCGTCGCGGTACTCGACGTCGGCCACGTCGACGTCCCAGTGGTCGGCCGCGATCCGTTCGAGGTTGTCGGCGAGCCGCTCGCCCAGTCCCGCAGCGGCGCCGGAGAGCATCACGGCCATCCGTGAGGCGGCGCTGCCGTACTCCGTGGGGGCGTCGACGCTGTCGAGGTAGTCCACCTCGATGTCGCTGGGCAGGACGTCGAGTTCGTCGGCGAGCAACTGGGAGACGAGCGTCTGGTGGCCCTGCCCCGACGAATCGGTCGCCAGGAACGCCCGGACCGTGCCGTCCTCGCGGATTTCGGCACGGAGGTGCTCGGGCAGTTCGGCGACGTCCTCGCGGTCGCGGTCGGGCAGTTCCTCGCGGTCGGAGCGTTGCCTGTTGGTCCAGTCGGCCCCGCTGGCGCCCGGTTCGATGTTCAGCGTGTAGGCGACGCCGCGGTACTTGCCCTCCTCGCGCCGAGCCTCGAGGACCTCGGGGTCGAGCAAGCCACCCTCGCCCGTCTCCTCGCGCTCGACGGTCTCCCTGATGCGTTCGAGTGCGGCCGGGTAGTCGCCGGAGTCGTAGATGTTCTTCGAGGGGAGTTTGTAGGGCATCGCCTCGGGCGGGATGAGGTTGATCTGCCGGAGGTCGTAGGGGTCGACCCCGAGTTCGCGGGCCGTCTCGTCGACGGCCATCTCCAGGGCGTACAGATGGGGGTCCACGCCGAATCCGCGGTAGGCGGTCTGTGAGGTCTTGTTGGTGAGCACGAGGTCGTAGCTGTACCGGACGTGCTCGACGTCGTAGGCGTTCGTGAGCACCGCGAGGGGTTTGAGCGTCTGGTTGATGGGATAGCGGGGGAAGGCGCCGAAGTCGTCGACGAACTCGAAGTCCAGTCCCCGGATGGTGCCGTCGTCGTCGACCGCGACCCGGACCTCGTACTCGCGGTCCGAGGAGTGCATGTCCCCGCCCTGGAGGTTCTCCGTGCGGTCCTCGACGTACTTGACGGGCGTCCCGCCCAGTTGCTGGCTGGCCATCGCGGTCAGACAGCAGTACCGGTGGAGCGCGATCTTCGTCCCGAAGCTCCCGCCGACGTCCGGCGGTACTTCGAGGCGGACGTCCTCGGGGGCGTAACCAAGCGTCTCGTAGACGGTGTCGTCGACGAGCGTGTGGAGCTGGATGTTCGTGTCGATGTGGAAGGTGTCGGAGTCGGGGTCGTACTCGGCGACGGCGCCGCCGGTCTCCAGTGGCACACCCGAGATGCGGCCCCACGAGTACTCGCGCTCGATCACGGTGTCGGCCTCGGCGAAGGCAGCCTCGGGGTCCCCGAAGGAGAGGTCCTCGCTGTCGGGGACGTTCGTGCCGACGTCCTCGTGGACGACGGTCTCGTCCTCGCGCGCCTCGACCGGGTCGACGACCGGGTCCAGCGGATCGTAGCGGACGTCGACCAGTTCGGCGATATCCTCGACGACGTACCGGTTCTCGGCGACGACGAGCGCGACCGGTTCGCCCGCGAAGTGGACCTTCTCCCTGGCGAGTGACCACTCGGACATCTCCGTGAGGCCACAGGGCATGGGGTTGTACTCGGCGGCGATGTCTTTCCCGGTCATCACGAGGACACACTCGGGGTGGGCCTCGGCACGGCTCGTGTCGACTTCCCGGATCTCGGCGTGGGCGCGAGTGCTCCGGACCAGCCCCATCTCCAGACACCCCGCGGGCGTAACGTCGTGGATATACTCGGCCCGCCCGGTGAGGATGCGGTGGTCCTCGACGCGGTTCAGCCCCTGGCCAGTGAACGTCTGCTCGTCTTCGCCGGTGGCGTCCTCGGCGTCCGCCCTCGCCCGCGCGTCGGTCTCGGACATCACTCCTCCTCCAGTTTGTCGGCGGCCGTCTCCACGGCGTCGTAGATGTTCCCGTAGCCCGTACACCGGCAGATGTTGTCCGCGAGTGCCGCCTCGATGTCCGCCCGCGAGGGGTCGGGCTCCTCGTCGAGCAACTCCCGGGTGGCCATCAGAAACCCGCTCGTACAGAACCCACACTGCAGGGCGTGTTCCTCGTGGAAGGCCTCCTGGATGGGATGGAGGTCGCCGTCCTCGCTCATCGCCTCGACGGTCGTGACCTCGCGGCCGTCGGCCTGGACCGCATAGAGCATGCAACTCTTGGCGACGGTCCCGTCGAATTCGACCGTACAGGCGCCACAGACGCCCTGTTCACAGCCCACGCGGACCGTCCGCAACTCCAGGTGCGAACGGAGGAAATCCGAGAGCTTCAGCCGGGGTTCGACATCCGCGGTCACCTCCTCGCCGTTCACCGTCACGGTAATCTCCCGGGTTGGCCGGTCGAGGAGGTCGGTGTCGACGCTCATGGGACTGCCCGCCCGTGTGCCCGCTCGAATGCGCGCTTGGTGTACTCGCGGGCCAGTTCCCGCTTGTAGGTCTCGTCGGCGTGCAGTTCCCCCTCGGGGTCGACCGCCTCGTAGGCCGTCTCGCCGGCCGCGTCGAGTCCCGCCTCGGTCAGGGGTTCCCCGGCCAGTTCGTCTTCTGCCTCGGGGACGCGCAGCGGCGTCTCTGCGGCGTTGGCGAGCGCGACGCGGGCCGCCTCGACGACCGGGTCCGCGGCGTCGGGGTCCTCAACCCGGACCGCACCAGCGGCGCTGAGCGTCGGCCACGTCTGTGCAGCCTCCTTGTGTGCGAGGAACGCCTGGCCGGCCCTGGCTGGCGGGAACGGGTCGCGTGGAACCGTGAGGCCGGTGATGAGTTCGCCCTCCTCGCGGTCGGTGAACATCGTGGCGAGGAAGAAGTCCTCGGCAGACACAGTGCGGGTCCCCTCGGCCGAGGCGAGTTCGAGGTCGGCGCCCAGCGCCGCGACGACGCAGGGGTAGTTCCCGGCGGGGTCGCCCTCGCCGAGGCTGCCGCCAACGGTCCCGCGGTTGCGCACGACCGGCCCGGCGATCTTGCCTGCCGCCTCCGGGAACATCGGTACGGTATCGGCGAGCGTCCCCGAGCGTTCGATTTCGCGGTGTCTGACGAGGGCGCCGACCTCGACCGACTCGTCGTCTGCCTCCACGTAGGAGAGTTCTTCGAGGTCGTTGATGTCGACGAGGTGGTCCGGGCTTGCCAGGCGGTTGGACATGAGTATCGAGAGGGACTGGTTGCCCGCCAGGGGTTCGGCGTCGGGGAGGTCCGCGAGCAACTCGAGGGCGTCCGCCAGCGACGACGGGCGATGGTACTCGAAGGGCGCCGGCTTCATGGTACCACTGTGGCAGGCGGTCGAATAAGTGTTACTCCGGTCTGTGCCGGCGGTGTCAGTCGGTCTCGTCGCCGAACGCACCCGCCTCGCGCAGCTCCTCGAGACGCTCCTCGGGGTATCCCAGCTCGCGGAACACGTCGAGCGTGTCCTCGCCGAGGCCGGGCGGGGGCGTCCGGAACCCCGACTCCAGGCCCGCGAAGTTCAGCGGGTGTTCGATGGCCGGGACATCGCGGTCCCCCTCCGAGACGGTCCGCATCGTCCCGCGGGCCCCGGTCTGTTCGTTGTACAGCGCCGACTCGACGTCCTGGACCGGGCCGGCGGGCACGCCCGCCTCGACGAAGACGTTCATCCACTCGTCGGTCGGTCGCTCGGCGAGTGCGTCCTCGATTTCGCCTTCGAGGTCGTCCAGATGTTCGACCCGGTCGGCGTTGGTCGTGAAGCGCTCGTCCTCGGGGAGGTCCGGCCGGTCGATGGCGCCACAGAACGTCGTCCACAGACGGTCGTTCAGACAGGCAACGTTGAGATGACCGTCCGCGGTCTCGAAGGTCTGGTAGGGCGCCAGCACGGGGTCTTTCGTCCCCATCCGGGACGGCTCCTCGCCGGCGAAGACCTTTCCGGCCTGCTTGGTCAGCCAGGGCAGCGTCGCTTCGAGCATGCCGAGTTCGACGTACTCGCCGTCGCCGGTCAGCGCCCGCCGGTAGAGCGCACCGGTGATCCCGAAGGCGGCCCACATCGCGGTGATGAGGTCGGTCAGCGGCAGGCCAACCTTGACGGGCTGGCCGTCCGCCTCGCCGGTGACGGACATGACGCCGCTCATCCCCTGGACGAGGAGGTCATAGCCCGGCCGCTCGCTCCAGGGACCCGAGGCGCCGAAGGCGGAGATGTCACAGTAGACGATGTCGTCGTTGTGCTCGCGCAGGTCGTCGTAGCCGACGCCGAGGCGTTCGGCGGTGCCCGGCCGGAAGTTCTGGATGAACACGTCCGCCGCTTCGACCAGGTCGTAGAGTGCGGCCAGGCCCGCGTCGGACTTGAGGTCGAGTTCGACGCTGCGCTTGTCGTAGTTGACCGTCCAGAAGTAAGGGGATTCGCCGTCGACGAAGGGCGGTCCGGAGTGGCGGATGTCGTCGCCGACGCCCGGCCGCTCGACCTTGATGACCTCGGCACCCTGGTTTGCGAGCATCAGCGAGCAGAACCCGCCGGTGACGAACGTCGAGAGGTCGAGGACGGTGATGCCCTCGAAGAGTCGCTTTTCGTCCATGGGTTGGCGACGGCGAGGACCGGAAAATAGCTGTCGGTGGCCCTACTCTTGGAAGGCCACACAGCGGCAGACGGAGGACTCGCCGCCGCGGAACCGCCAGGGGAATGTGCCGATCTGGACCCGTTCGCCCAGGAGGTCGCGGGGCACCTTCGCGTTCTCGACGTGGACGATGCCCTCCGGGAAGAGTTCGGTGTGCATCAGCTGGTACCCTTCGGGCGGGAATATCTCGTCGAGATCGTCGACGCCGAGGTGGTCGGCGGCCTCCGCGGCGAGTTCGGGCCGGACGTCCCGGACGATGGTGTTCATCGGGTGGTCCGCGCTGCCACAGTCGAGGATGAGGT
>PXSG01000091.1:0-1509 GCA_003023485.1 Halobacteriales archaeon SW_10_68_16 | reverse complement strand
CCTTCGCCTTGCACCACTCCGCGAACTCCAGATTGGGGCCGGGGTGTTTGCAGAAGTACCGGTGGGGGTCGGCGTCCTCGCGGTGCCAGGCGTACTGCTGGTAGCCCGTATGAATGAAGAGGATGTCACCCTCCCGGACGTCGGCGACGTCCTCGATCATGTCGCTGGTGTAGATACCGTAGTCACCTACCTTATCGGAGATGTCGGCCACGACGGCGTCGCCGACGAGTTCGTCCAGCGGCATCGACGCGATGTCGCGCCCGCTGGCGATGAAGTGTTTCTCGCCGTCGAGGTGGGTCCCGGTGTGGTTCATGAACTCGATCTTCTGCCCGTTGACCTTCTCGGTATCCAGGCTCTTCTCGTACCACACCTTCGGGTTGTCGTAGGTGGGCCAGGCCGGCGTGTCCCCCGACCACGGCTGGGTCAGGTCGTACATCTCGTAGTGGTCTAACATACACCACCCCTTCTCGGGTCCGGACCATCAAGGCTTTGGACGGGTAGCGGACCCGGCAACCGTCACTCCAGGGGCACGCCGTCGTCGTACCGCGGGAGATAGTCGCGGCCGCCCTTCTCGACCTGCAGCTGGCCCTCCTCGACGACGACTTCGCCGCCGACGATGGTGTGGGTCGGCAGGCCGGTCAGTTCGTCGCCGTGGAAGGTGGAGTAGCGTCGGCGTCGGCGCCCTCGACGAGGGCGCCCTTTCGGGGGTAGAGCCCCCAGCGTTTGGCGTTGTTCTCGGCACAGACTTCGACGACTCGTTCCATCGAGATGCGGTCCTCGTTGACCCCCTCGCTCACCATTGCGGGCAGGAAGTACTCGATGCCGTTGTTGTCGCCGGGGATGGCGTCCCACATGTCGCCGTACTTGCCCGCCTCTTTCTCCTTGAAGGGCTTCCTGTGCGGGCAGTGGTCGGTCCCGGCGTAGTCGACGACGCCCTCGCGCAGACCCTGCCAGAGTTTGTCGACGCTCCACTGCTCGCGCAGCGGCGGCGAAATCTTCCCCCACACCCCCAGGTCCTCGTCGTTGGTGTGTGCGAGGAAAGCCGGCAGCGTCTCGGCGCTGATGTCGACCCCTTGCTCCTGGTAGCGCCGGCAGATGTCCACCCCCTCGCCGGTGCTCATGTGGACGATGTAGGCCGTGGAGTCGGTGAACTCGGCGAGTTTGGCGATGGATTCGATCTGCATGGCCTCGGTGATGTTCGGGGAGGCCTCCGTCCATGCCTCCAGGTCGTTGCGGCCCGCCTCCTTGAGGTCCTGGCGGAGTTCGTAGGCCAGGTCCTCGTTTTCAGCGTGGAACATCACGACGCCGCCGTCGATGTCGGCGACCTGATCCAGCAGGCGGTAGACCCGGCCGGCGTCGGAGTGTTCGATGCCGAGTTCGGGCGAGGCGTGCTTGTACCAGTTGTAGAAGATCTTGAACGAGCGGATGCCCTCTTCGGCCAGTGCGTCGATCTCCTCGAAGTGGGGGCCCTTGTGGATGATGGCGTGGAAGGCGAAGTCGATGTAGGAG
>PXSG01000090.1 GCA_003023485.1 Halobacteriales archaeon SW_10_68_16 | reverse complement strand
CTCTGGCCGCTGTGATGGCCCCGCGGCACGACACCCGTCACGGACGAGGGGTCCGCGGAGGTGCCCGGCCGTGAGAGACGTCGACGAGCGAACGGTGAGCGGAGCGAACCGTGAGCCGCGAGGCGCGACTGCAAGGAGCGCCTCGGACTTGCGAGCGGGATGCGTGCGGAGCGCCACGCTGACGGGACGACCGTGCGGCCTCGCACGCGCTCACGCCGGCAGGGAGAGTCGGCTCACGCGCTGGTCGCGCTCGGCGTCGTACACCTGCAGTTCGTTCACCGTCCACTCGACCGGGTCGATCTCCCTGCAAACCGCCGCGGCCTGCTCGGGGCCACCGCCGCGGGCGACGGTGACGTGGGGGACGTACGCTTCGCCCTCCAGGCCCTCGATGGGGTCGAACGCCTCGCAGAGTCGCTCGTGGACCGCGCGCAGACCGGGGCTCTCGACGGCGAGGTAGACGACCGGCGAGGGACCGGTGGCTGCGTCGGCGAAGCAGTCGACGCCGGTCACCCGCGCTTCGACAGCGGGTGCGCCCGCAAGCGCCTCGCGGGCACGGGCCGAGAGTCGGTGAAACGCCGCGCGGTCGCCCCGTCCCAGTCGCTTGAGGACGAGCGTCTGCTCGTCGCGAGGGCGGGCGCGCGCCTCCGGGAGGTCCCGTGCGAGGTCCGGCGCCAGCGCCGATACCTCGCCCGGGGTGGGGGCGTTCAGGCTGTACACGTCTCTTGGGAGGCGTGAGCCTTGCAAAAATCCGTCGCTTATCCCGGCACCGGTATCTTGATTCGGTGAGGTGTCTCGACGGCCAGACACCGGCCGTGCGGTTGGCGCGCGCTGTCGTTCCCGCGAGCGCAGCGAGCGGAGGCCAGCGAGCGCGAGGCCGACCGGAGAGAGCCGTGAGACTTGTGGGAGCCCAGCACGCGGGGGCTTTCTGACTGGGCGTGACAGACAGAGAAACAATCGTCTCGAACCGGCTGGTGGGAAACCTCGCCAAGTTATCCACCCGGTCATGGTCCAGTCAACGGTCCCGTGGACTGAACGGGCAGTACAACGCGGTTCGGGACTGTTCTCCCCACCACCGTGTACGAATCATGACCGGGTGGATAGCACTGCCTCGACAGCAACCGAAGGCGGTTTGTGAGGGGTTGCCCATGGTGTAGCCAATGAGTGCCGACGAGACGGACGGGCCGGTCCACGACAACGCGAGACAGCAGGTGGTCGCCGTCGACGCCGAGGACAACGAGCAGGGCCTCGTGAACCGGCTGGAGGCCCACACCGGCGAGGGAGTCCGCCACCGGGCGTTCATACCCCATCTCCGCGGCGCGATCGAGCGCGTCCTTGAGCACCCCACGTGGATCGCCAGCGAACGGCTCGCCGAAGAACTCGGCGTCGAGGACGACCAGTACGACGACCTCCGGGTGACCGACCGCTTCGAGTACAAGCGCCACTACTACACGGAGGGCGTCGAACACGAGGTCTGTGCCGTCCTGAAGGCGACCCTCTCCGATACGCGCATCGACCCCGACCCCGCGGAGGTGGGCGGCGTGATGTGGGTACCCTACGAACGGCTCTACCACCACCCCAAGTGGTACCGCCAGCTCCGCCTGTGTCCCTGGTTCGAGATCGCGATGCGGCGGGACTTCGGGTAGCTACGGCTCGCCGGAGGCACGGACCGGGTCGGCCTGTTCGGCGTCCGCTTCGGTTGCTCGGTCGGAGCCTTCGTCGGCACCGTCCTCGCCGCTCGCGCGGGGCAACACCACCGTGACGACCGCGCCGTCGTCGGTGTTCTCGATGGAGAGCGATCCGCCGTTGCGCTCGGTGATCCACCGGGCGAGCCACAGCCCCACGCCGCTGCTGTGTTCGAGCGGCGTCTCGCGGCCCTCGGTGACGGCGCGGCGCTCCTGCTCGCCGATGCCGGGGCCGTTGTCGGCCACCCGGACCGCCACGTAGCGGTCGTCGCTGGCCGTCTCGTCGACCGATACCGTCACGCGCGGGCTGTCGGTGTCGTTGTGCTCGATTGCGTTCCGGAGGAGTTCCTCGAAGACGGTGACCACTGCGGGGCCGGACGCGACGAGCAACTCCGCGGGCAACGAGAGCGTCAGTTCGGCCCTGGGGTACTCCTCGCGGAGCGTGTCGACGTCGCTTTCCAGTTCGGCCGCGAGATCGAACCGACCGCCGGTGTCGAGTTCGAACAGCCGCGAGAGGGTGCTGACCTTCTCGCTGCGGTCGACGATGGCCTCCAGGGTATCCAGCGCGACCGACAGCCGGTCGGCCACGTCCGGGTCGGCCTCCTCGCGGGCGATGTCGACGTTGCCCCGGACGATGTTGAGTTCGTTGCGGATGTTGTGTCTGAGGACGCGGTTGAGCACGTCGAGGCGCTGCTCGCGCTGGTGCTGGTCGGTCACGTCCCGGAGGCTGACCAGCCGGCCCGAGAGGATTCCCCGGTACCGGTACAGCGAGGAGACGCGGACGCCGTAGTAGCGGACGGCGCCGTCGAGGTTGAGCCGGAACCGGGTGCGGTCGTCCCGCTCGATGGCGTCGGCCAGTTCCGGCAGCGCCTCGTCGAGGTACTGCCCGACCGGGTCGATACCGAGCAACTCCCTGGCGGCGGGGTTCGCGTCGACGATGCGGTCGTGGCCGTCGACGATGAAGACGCTGTCGTCCAGTTCCGCGAGCACCTCCTCGCGGCCGAGTTCGCGGATGGCCGGCGACAGGCGCAGCAGGTCCGTCCGGAACAGCGCGACGGCCAGCACGACCCCGGAGACGACGAACCCGGGCGCGGTCGGGTCGACACCGGGCGAAACCAGCCCGAAGGTCCCCAGCGCGTTCCCGACCATCGGGATGCCGATGGCGACCAGCAGGGCGAGGCTCTGGGCGCGGTAGACGCGGCTCGTCCGGAGGATGGTGCCCACGAGCACAACCGCCCCCGCGGCCACGAGCAGGTACGAGTAGGCCTGGTGGCCCCAGAACGCCGCCCCGTAGGTCGCCACGTGGGCGGTGTAGTCGCCGACCGGGGCGATGCCGGTCTGGGTCCAGACCAGCCCGTGGCCCGGGTTCGTCCAGACGAGCACCACGAAGACGGCGGGTTCGACGAGCAACAGTCCCACGCGGCGCCGGGTCAGCCACCGCTCGCGGCCGGTGTAGGCCAGCACCGTCGTCAGCCAGGCGATGGGGATGACGGGCGACAGCGAGAGGCCCACCTGGGACCAAAAGCCCGTCGCGCCGGCAGTAGCGACGCTGATGGCCTCGGCGACGGCCCAGAGACTCGCCGCAACCAGGAACAGCGACAGCGGTCGTGCCCCGGGCCGGTCGCCGCGGAGCCAGGCCATGAACGCCACGACCATCCCGACGATGGCCGCGAGCAACACCGCCGGCAGGTACAGCGACGCTACCATCTCACAGCCACAACATGACACTCCTCCACTATCAATCCCCACAACAGTTGGCGCCGGATTCTCTCCCCTGAGGTCCGGGCGCCGGGTGGATCACTCCGCGCGGGAACGGACGGCCGCCCAGACGGCGGTCGCACCGAGCAGGAACGCGGGCACCAGCGGGAGCACCAGATAGGCGTCACGGAGCGTCAGTCCCAGCGCGGCGACGAAACCCCGGGCCTGGGGCAGAAAGAGGATCGCGGCCGGCACCACGAGGAACGCAACGACGACGACCCCGACGAGGACCCACCCGCGCCAGCCGAACGCCTCGTCACTCATGCCAGCAGCGAGGCGGGCACCGGGAAAAACGCTGGTGGTCCGGCCGTGGAACCGCCCGGAAAGCGGGGGTTCCAAGGGGCTGCCGGCCGAAGAGCGCCCCATGAGCACGTCCACGTACCTGCGGTCGCGGGTCGACCTGCGCCCGCTGGCGGCCGCCCTCGCGGTCGGGGACGTCCTCGCGCTGACCGCGTTCGTCGTGGCGGGGACCGTCCAGCACGGCGAGCAACCCTTCTCGAACCCCGGGATCGTCGCGGGCGCGCTGGCGCCGTTCCTGGTCGCGTGGGTGGCGGTGGCGCTCGTCGGCGGCCTCTACACCGCTGACGCCGTCAGCACGCCGCGGCGCGCACTCGGCTGGACGGTCCCGGCGTGGGTGGTCGCCGTCCTGATGGGCCACGCCTTACGTGCGACGCCGGTCTTCCGGGGTGGGACGACGGCCGCGTTCGTGCTGGTCACGCTGGTCGTCGGGGGTGTGCTGGTCGTGGGGTGGCGACTGCTCGTCGTCGCCGGACAGAGAGTGGTCGAGTGAACTCGGCCGACAGGCGCACGCAAAAGGGGTCGTCGAAGTGGTCCGGTTTGTCAGGCGGTACGTGGAGGGTGACCGCGGCGGCAGCCCGACCCGGTACCCGAACGCCGTCCCCTCATTGGAGGTCACGCACGGTGACCGCGACCGACGACTGAATCCACGCCTGGTGGTTCTCCCGGTCGTAGATGACGAACTCTTCGTCACCGATGTTCAACTCTGCGTACCGCTCCTGCTCCTCGTCAGCGACGCGTTCGTCCCGTTCGTCGGTTGCGTTCGAACTCATGGGTCCTGAGGGCCACCGTCACCGCCAGTGCCCCTCCATCCCGACGTTGTACACATCCCCACATAAGGGCTACTCTCCAATTTTCAGGATTGAAAACAATGGAAATACTCCGTCTGACGATACCGTCGGACTGTTATCAACCTCGAAAATGGCGGGCGTAGCGCCGATCGCCGGCGACTGGCACCGTTTCGAGACGGACGGCCGGTAGAACTTCGCTTCGGCTGGCGCAACTGTCGAAGCTACCGGCGACGCCGCGAGCGTCACCGGGTGTCGCCTGTTTTCCGGAGTGGGATCATCTTTATAAGTTATACATGAGTATGCAAACCATTCTCTGTGCATATGAAGTGCCTGCATTGAGTGTTATTCAGTGGCTATAAGAAAGACTTTTGTACATACCTTCGCTACCCGAGAATAGATTATGATGGATTACTACGACCTGGTGCTGGGACTCATTCCGCTGTCGATCGCCGGCATCTCGGGGGCGCTGCTCGTGCTGGGGGTCGGTCTGCCGGCAGCCGTCTCCGCGGGGGCAGTGGTCGCGGCAGGGGTGGTCGGTCACGCGATGTTCGTCCGTGGGCCCGTGGGCGGGACCGCGGAGAGCGGGGCTGGCACGGACACCGACACGTACAACACTGCCGACTGATAGTGATCGCTGTAACGATTTACTATGACCGCCCGTTCTCCGGACGCTTAAGACCCGTTCCCCCCTACCGGCGGGCATGGGAACGGAGACGCTGTCCCTGACCAGCGAGGACGTCGCGGGCCTGGCGACGCCCGCCGAGTACGTCGCGGCCGTCCGCGAGGGCTACCGCCAGCGCGGCGAGGGCGCACCCGCCCAGCCCCGGACCAAACTCGAGAACGCCGACCCGCCCGGCATGCTGACGGGCTATCTCGCCATCCTCCCGGAGACGGGCGCGATGGGCGGGTACACCTACGCGGCAGGCTTCGGTGACGTCGACGCACACTTCTTCCTGCCGCTGTTCGACGCCGAGAGCGGCCGGCCCCTGGCCCTGCTGGACGGCGCGAGTCTCAACCCATTCAAGACTGGCGCGGCCGGTGCCGTCGGCGTTGACGCGCTGGCCCGCGAGGACGCCACCTCGCTGGCGGTGATCGGCAGCGGCTCCCAGGCGCGGGGCCAGCTCCGCACGACCGCCACCGTCCGGGACTTCGAGACCGTCGAGGTGTACTCGCCGACCCGCGAGAACCGCGAGCGATTCGCCGCGGAGATGGACGACGAACTGGACGCGAGCGTGCGCGCGGTCGACTCCAGCGGGGAGGCAGTCACCGATGCCGACGTCGTCGTCACCGCGACGACAGCCTCGGAACCGGTCTTCGACGGCGACGACCTCGCGGACGGCGCCCACGTGACCGCGATGGGCCAGTACCACCCCGAGAAACGCGAAGTCGACGCCGCGACGGTCGCGCGTGCGACGTACGTCCCCGACCTGCGTGCCCGCGTGACCCAGGACGCCGGGTCGTTCATCGCTGCACTCGACGAAGGGGCCATCGAGGAGGACCACGTCCACGCGGAACTCGGAGAGGTCGTCGCCAGCGAGGCGCCGGGGCGACGCTCCAGGTCGGAGGTGACCATGTTCGACAGCGGCGGGACGGGCATCGAGACGATCGCCGCCGCGCACATGCTCTACGAGAGGGCCCGCGATGCCGGCCTGGGCGAGTCCATCGAACTGTTCCCCGCCAGCGAGGCGATGCCGGGCTGACTGACGGTCCTGCTCGCTTCGCTGCGCGGGCTGCGGGCGGGACTGAAAGGGGCCGGCCCCTCCGGGAAGACGGCCGACGCAAGGACCGCAGCGCAGCGAGGACCGCAGCGAGGCCCTCGACCGGAGCGCGGGGGCTTTCTGGTCGTTCTGGACAGAACCACCAGAGCCACCGACACCCGTTCCTAGCCGGGCATCGGGCAGAGGCTCGCGGTCAGGACCGCCACCTCGTCGGTGTCGTTGCGCGCGCCGTGGGACTGGCCGCGCTCGTGGAGCACGACGCCGGGCGCCGCGACTGCCTGCTGCTGGCCGTCTTGGACGACCGTCACGGTCCCCTCGGTGACGTGGAAGACGTTCGTCGAGTCGCCGTGTTCGTGGGGTTCGAGTTCGGCGCCCGGCCCGAGCGCGAAAGCCTTCACGAGCACGTCCTCTGTCACGACCAGTTCCGCGTCGATGACCTCGCCGTCGGCGGGGTCGAGGCCGGGGTACCTGTCGTCGACCATACCGGCCCGAGGGCGCGCCGGAACTTCAATCCTGCCAGCGGGCATCCGCGAGCGTCCGCTGGACCGCAGCCTGCCCGATGGCCTCGGCGAGCGTCTCGTAGCCGGCCCGCTCGCCGCGATCCCTCGCCCGGGCCACGAGGCGGGAGACGATGAACTCCGGCGTCGACCGGCCGACGGTCCCGAAGCGGGGCTGGTAGTCGACCTCCAGTTCCAACTCCGGCGTGAGCCCCTCCGCGAAGATGCCGTCGGTCCGGGCGGCGTCGGGCAGCGGTTCGAGGTCGTCGGCCAGGTGCGTGACGAACACGCCCGTCGCCGCCCTCTCGACGGTCAGGGTCACCAGCCCGTGCAACAGGTCGGCTGCGCTGCCGGGTTCGGTGATGGCCTCGAACTCGTCGACGAGCATCAGCGTCGTCCCGTCGCCGGTCAGGGGCGGCACGACCGTCCGCAGCGTCGACTCCAGGACGCCGGCGTTGAAACTCGCGTGCCGGCGGTGGAACACGACGGTGTCGACGATGCCCACCTCGGCGTCGGTCGCGGGGACGGGCAGCCCCATCTGTGCGAGCACCTGGACCTGACAGAGGGTCTCCAGCAGCGTCGTCTTCCCGCCGCTGTTCGCGCCGGTCAACACCGCCACGCGGTCGCAGTCGGGCGGTCGGCTCGCGCCGGGTACCGCCAGGTCGTGCGGTCCGACGGCGTAGGTGACCGGCTGGACGTCCTCGTCAGCATCTTCGAGAAAGAGGTTTCGCGCCTCGACGGCGCCCGTCACTTGCCCGTCGACGAACTTCGGGCGCGAGAGGTCGAACGCCAGCGCGAACCGCGCGAGCGAGACGAAGAAGGCGGCGGCGTCGACCGCCTCCACGGCGTCGTCGACCGTCTCTTCGGCCGCTTCGAGGACACCCTCCAGTTCCCGGGCGACCTCCCGTTCTCGCTCGTCGACTGCCTCCCGGAGTTCGCCCGCGAGTGTCCGGAGCGTCCCGGCGACGAACGTCGACGCGTCGGCGGCGTCGGCCGGCATCGCCTCCCTGACCCGCGCGAGGCCGACGCCGGTCCCGTCGGCGACCTGCCGGGCGAACGTCTCCCGGAGTTCGTCCGTGCCGCGGGCACCCGACTGGACGCGTTCGAGGACCTCCTCGGGGGTGGCGCTCATGTCCTCGACGGCACCCAGTTGGCCCCGGAGTTCGTCCAGACGGTCGTCGGCCCCCTCGCCGACGCGGTCCCCGCCCTCCAGTCCGGCGAGTGCTGTGGCCGCGTCCTCGAGCGTCTCTGTGTCGAGCGCCGCGATGGGTTCGAACACGCCCTCGGCCACGCCCACCTCCTGGAGTGCCAGGGCGGTCCGGACGGCCGAACGGTCGCCGCCGGCGACGCTGTCGTGGGCGTCGAACGCGTCCATGACGGCCTCGCGGTCGGCGTCAGCGAGACCGGCCCAGGTGTCACTGGCCGCGAGCACCCTGTCGACGCGGTCGGCCATGGCCGGCCGGTCCGCCAGCGGCGTGAGTACCTGCACGCGGTCGGCGGCCCGGTCCGTGACGGCGTACTCGCCGACCAGTTCGAGCAGGGACTTGTAGACCTCGCGGGCGTCCCGGGTCGCCAGCAGGCCCATCGCGTCGCCGCCGTGGGCATGTCTGAGGACCCGCGTCGCTCGGCCCCGCGGGAGGCCGGCGTCGGTCAGCGCCCGCACGTCCGCCGCCTCGATCGCCGCGATGGCGTCCTCGACGCCCAGTTCGTCGGCCAGCAGGTCCCGGGTCTTCGGCCCGACGCCCCAGTACTCGTCCAGTCGCATCGCCTCGTGGGTCGGCCCCACAGGTCTTAGCTTCTGTGCTGCGGCGACCGGTCAGTGTGTCGCCCACTTGAAGAAACCGATGCTGATCGCCAGGATCGCGGCGCCGACGGGGATGATGAGAAAGAGCACGGGGTCGTCGAATTCCCCCGCGTTGGCGATCATCTGCTCGAAGAACAGGATAGCAAGGATGACGAGCACGAGTTCGACCATCTTCGTCTTGAGTTCGCCCGTGGACTCGAACTTGAACCAGTCGGGCCGCAGTCCCGCGTGCTCGGCCGGTTCGAGGATGCTCACGAAGAAGTCGTAGATGCCAAACGCGAAGATGATGAGGATGATCCCGATGAGAAACGCGTCCAGGGCCTTGATGATGGGCAGTGTCACGCCGGGATTGCTGAAGTCCGCCTTGAACAGGATCGCCGACGCCGCCTTGTAGGTCTGGTGGGTCCCCACCGCGAACATCATGAGGGCGCCGATCATCGAGATGAGGATGGGCACGATGAGGATGAATCGGAGTTTGAAGAATGGCGGCTCGAAGGGCTCGGCCAGCCACAGCTCCAGGTCCGAACGGCGGTCGTCGTCGAACTCCCCCCCGTCGTCGAAATCCATGCCGCCGTCGAACACCTCTTTCGGTGGGTCGTCTGTCCCTCGTCCCATCCGATTAGACAGACTGTAGAGAGGCACTTTACCTTTTACCCGATCTCTGTCCGGATTCCCGAAAAAGGGGGAATCTTTGTATTGGTCCACCCAGTACGGTCCGTATGGAGGGAGAGTCGAACTGGGTGGTCAACGGCATCATCACGCTCGCTCTCATGCCGCTGGTCGTCCCGCTGGCCGCTCCCCTCGTCGACGAACTCGACGCTGTCGTCCTCGTCATTCTCATCATGTACGTCATCTACACCGCGATGAGCGGTGAGGCGATCGATCCGCACCGTCCGAAGTGAGAGTCCGGCCTCCACCGGAACGCAGGCTGCTGTCAACGGAATGGTGGCTGCCGACGACATCTGATTCCAGGAATGTAATCTATTTCGGGTAAATGATGAACGTTCATGGGGTTACGTCCGGGAAAGGAAAAACTAAGTACCCAACAGACGTCGAACGTAGTATGAGTCTGAAACAGGAACGGCGTGTCGGCGAGGTCATGACGACGCCGCTGGAGACAGTCTCCCGGACGGCGACCGTCAGCGAGGCGGCGGCACGGATGCGCGAGGAGGGCATCCGCGCGCTCGTCGTGACGACGAGTCCGCCATCGATCCTCACGAGTTCGGACGTCCTCGACGCCGTCGCCGAGGGCCGGGACGTCGCTGATCTGACGGTCGCGGAGATCATGACCGAGTCCGTCGAGACCGTCCCGACGACCATCCGGACCGGCGAGGCCGCCGCGATGATGGAGAGCCTCGGCGTCAACCACCTCCCCGTCCGGGAGGGCAGCGACTACGTCGGGATGCTCTCCTGGGCCGACCTCGCGGACGCGTAGTCACCAGAACGACCGCGTGCGGGCGTACTCCCGTTCGCGTTCGAGGATGTCCCGGTAGAACTGTTCCTCGTTCTCGCGGAGTCTGTTGATGACGCGGGCGGCGTTCCGTGGACCGACGCCGCGGGCCGCGAGCGCGACGACGGCCTGCTTGCCGTGGCTCTGGACGAGACTCGCCGCCCGGTGGGCCCGCTCGGTCGCCGTCTCCTGTTCGGGGTCCTTCTCGTCGGCCCGGACCGCCCGGACGGTCTCCTCGTCCCAGGGATTCAAGGCTGCGATCCGTGTCGACTCGCACTCGGGACAGGTGGGCTGGTCGCGCACCCGCCGGACCCTCCGCCGGGTGGTCCAGTCCTCGCAGTGCAGGCACATGAGGACGACGCGGTCGTTCTGGATGCGCTCCTTGACCGTCTCGATGACGCTCGCGTCGGCGTTCTCGGGGGTCAGCAGTTCCTGGCCCGACCCCCGGCCGCCGGTCCCCAGCGGCGTGTGTCCGCCGACCGTCTCGACCGCCAGCTCGCCGGTCTGTATCCCGCGGAGGACGCGGCGCGCGCCCGCCACGTCCAGTTCCTCGTGGAGGAGTTCGCGCACGGCCTCATCGTAGACCGGGGTGTCCTCCAGGGCGTCGAGCAGGCGGTCGCGGCCGAAGCGCGAGCGGGCGTCGCCGCGCCAGCGCTTGAGCGTCCCGAAGGTGGCCGCGACGTGTGCGAGCGTGAACTTCAGCGCGTCGGCGTTCTTCAGGCTGAGTTCGATCAACCCCCTGACGTGATCGGGGTCGGTCCCCTCTAGCACCTCCACGACGTCCGAGGCCGACACCCCGCGGGGCACGTCGAGTTCGACCCGGTAGGGGTCGGCGTCCATCCCGACAGAGGACCCGGTTCGTTGGCCGAGCAACGCGGCGAGCAGGCGTCCGAGCGTCTCGTTGGTCTTGTGGCCGAAACAGGCGTTGACGACCTCGATGGTATCCGCCTCGACCTCGTAGCGCCGTTGCAGGTCCCGCGCGACCGCATCTGCGGGTGCGCCCTCGCGGAGTTGCTGGCCCGCGACGGCCCGTATCTCGCCGACTTCCTGGGCCACCTGTTCGGGCACGGGAATCTCCCGGCCGGTCCACGAGGGAACTTCGCCGGCGGGGTCCTCGATGGGGGAAACCGTGACCACCTCCTCCTCGTCGTCGATGTCGGTTATCCGCCACATCTCGCCGCGCTGGACGAACACCTCGCCGGGGGCGGCGAAGTTGACCACGAACCGCTCGTCGAGGGTACCGATCCGGGAGCCGCTGGCGACGTCCTCGACGTCGTAGGTCGCCTCGTCGGGGATCATCGAGAGGTTCCGGTAGAAGTACTGCCAGGTGCCCCGGCGCTTCTCGACGGTGTCGCTGTCCTCGTCGAGCCAGACGACGCGGTTGCCCGCGAGTTCCCGCACCACGGACTTGAACTCCGACTCCGAGAGGTCCCGGAACGGATAGGCCCGCGTGACGACTTCGTAGGCGCCCATTGCGCTGATTTCGCCGAAGTCCATCACCAGGCCGGCGACCTGGTTGGCGACGGTGTCGAGGCTGCCCTCGTGGATGGCAGCGGGTTCGACCCGGCCGGCACGGGCCTGGCGGGCGATGGCCAGCGACTCGAGGACGTCGTCGGGGTGGCTGGTCACGACGGTCCCGGAGGAGACCTCGTCCCGGCGGTGGCCCGCCCGGCCCACCCGCTGGAGGATCCGACAGACCTGCCGCGGGCTGTTGTACTGGACCACGTGGTCGAC
>PXSG01000089.1 GCA_003023485.1 Halobacteriales archaeon SW_10_68_16 | reverse complement strand
GGACCCACCCACCGCTTTGCCGGGTGCGATGGCCAGCCCGACCCCGAACGCGCGGTTGGGGAACCCTCGGCGTCGTCGGGCGACGCCCGACTGCATGCGGGATCGAAGATCCCGCTCTGTTCACGCCGAGGAGGATGTCATCGGTCCCGAAAGCCATTACCTGCTGGCCGTCGAAGAGGTGGTATCCGGCGGCGACCAGTCCACCGCCGCCAGCAGTCCAGAGAGGGTGTCCCCGCGGCATGGCAACGAGCACGACCCTGCGTCACGTCCTCGTGGTGTCCGACGTCCCGCCACCGGACGCGCCCGC
Source organism: Halobacteriales archaeon SW_10_68_16 (assembly GCA_003023485.1). The sequence goes on along the minus strand of PXSG01000089.1, from coordinate 5,089 downwards.
GTCCGGCCTCGGATTCGACGACGACACCACGTCGGCCTCGGTCGTCTCACCCGACGAAGACCTCCGGGAACGGCTCGCCTCGGCGGGTGCCGACTGCCTCCTCGTCGACGTTGACCCGGACGAGTCGCGCTCGGTGCTCTCGACGCTCCGGGCGGCGGCGCCGGAGACGCCGGCCGTGGTATTCGCGGCCGATCCCGACGAGGAGTTCGTGACCGCGACGCTCGACGCGGGGGCGACAGACGTCGTCCAGTCCCGCCTCGCGGCGACACCTCCGGAGCTGGTCAGGCATCGCGTCGAGAGCGCCATCGACGCGGGACCACCGACACGGGCCCGCGAGGGGCGGCTCTACGAGGGAATCGTCGAGACGACGGGCGTCACTGCCGCGGTCTACGACGAACAGGGGCGGTTCGTCGTCGCCAACAGCCGGCTGGCAGAACTCTACGGGACCACCCCCGAGGCGTTGCGCGGCGAGCCCAGTCACCTGCTGTCGACCATCCGCGAGCGCGCCGAGGAGGGCGACCCCTTCGCGGACCTCGTCGCCGGCCGCTCCGGGGGGTTCCGGACGGAACTCGAGCTGGACTACCCGACACAGGAGGGTCGGGTCACGGACGTCCGCCTGTCGCGGCTGGCCGAGGACGGCGAGTTTCTCGGGGTCGCCGCCATCGGACGGGACGTCACCGAGCGACGGGCCCGCGAACGGCAGATCGCCAGCCAGCGCGACGAACTGGCCCGGCTGGACCGGCTGAACGCCGTCATCCGCGACGTCCACCAGGCGCTGGTCGGCGCACGGACCCGCGAGGCAATCGAGACCGCGGTCTGTGAGCGCCTGACTGCGGCCGGCCGCTACCGGTTCGCCATCGCACTGCGCGCCGATGGCGAGGGCACGCTCGTCCCCGCCGCCTGGACCGACGGGGCCGACGGCCTCATCGACGCGGTGCTGCCCCTGGAGGAAGTCACCGCCGAAACCAGCCCCGCGTTGCGGGCACACGAGACGGGGACGACCACGGTCCCCATCGTCTACGGGGACACGCAGTACGGCGCCGTCACGGTCTGTGCCGGCGGGCAGGATGCCTTCGACGAGCGGGAGGTGGCGGTGCTGGACGAACTCGGGGAGACGGTCGGGCACGCCATCGCCGCCGCCGAGCGCCGCGAGCGCGAGGAGACGCTGACAGCCCTCTACGAGGCGACGCGGGAACTGCTCGGAACCGAGACCGAGGGGGCGGTCTGTGACGTCGTCGTCGATGCCGCCAGCGAGGCCCTGGACCTGCCGGAGGTCGGCATCTTCCTGTTCGACGGGACCGAGAACGTCCTCCGGCCGGCCAGCGCGACCGACGAACTGGTGGCCTTCTACGGCGGGACCGACACGTTCGGCCCCGGGCGGGCGGACTCGGAGACCTGGCACGCCTTCGCGACCGGCGAGACGAAGGTCTTCGACGACATCAGCGAGTCCGAGCGGGTCGCCAACCCCGACACCGAGGCCCGGAGTTCGTTCGTCCGCCCGCTGGGCGAACACGGCGTCTTCGTCGCCGCCAGCACCGAGGTCGGCGCCTTCGACGGCTCCCGGCGGAAACTCCTGGGGCTGCTCGCCGCGACCGCCGAGACCGCCCTCGACCGCGTCGCCGGCCGGGCCGATGTCCGCGAGCGCGAACAGGAACTCGCGGATCGCTCCCGGCGGATCGAGCGCCTCTCCCGGGTGGCGGCCCTGTTCGAGGACGTCGCCGGCGCGGTCGTCCGCTACCTCGACGCCGTGGCCGTCGACGGCGACGAACCGGCCCCGCGGGCAGCCGCGACCGGATCGACCGTCACGGTCGGGAACGTCACCGACCACCTCCGGGACGCCCAGTGGGCCCGCGCGGCCGCCGACCGGGGCTACCAGTCGGCAGTCGCCGTCCCGCTGGGCTACGGGGAGACGACCTACGGGGTCGCGGCCGCCTACGCGACCGAACCCCACGCCTTCGAAGGAACGGCCGCGGCGCTGGACGAACTCGGCGACCTCGTCGGGTTCGCCATCAACGCCGCCGAGACCAGGCGGGGCGTGCTCGCGGACCGCGTGACGGAACTCGAACTGCGCCTGCCCGGGACCGATACCTTCGTCAACGCCGTCGCCGACCTGGCCGGGGAGCCGGTCCAGTATCTCGAACTCGCGCCCGCCGGCGACGGGCGAACCGACATCCTGTTCGCGCTCGAGGACGCCGACGTCGAGGCGGTGCTGGGACTGCAAGCCGAGTTCGTCGGCGTCGAGGTGCTCGACCACGTCGGCGACGAGGAGCGCGCCCGCTTCCGGGCGACGGTCACCGGCCGGACGGTCGCCTCGACGCTGCTCTCGTCTGGCGCCGTCCCCAGACGGGTCGTCGCACACCCCGACGTGACGGTCGCCGTGGTGGAACTCCCCGCACAGCGGGACGTGCGGGTGGTCGTCGACCGCGTCGCCGAGACCTACCCCGGCGTCGAACTGGTCTCGCGGCGCGACCGGGCGGGCCGGGATCGCCGGGACCTCCGGGGAGTCCTCGAGACGGAACTCACCGACCGCCAGCGCGAAGTGCTGACGGCGGCCTACGAGAGCGGGTGCTCGGCGTCTCCCAGCCCACCATCACCCACCACCTCCGCGAGGCCCAGCGCCGGCTGTTCGCCGCTATCTTCGACGACGAGTCCTGACGTTTGACGTCCGAAACCGCTCCGTCCGGCGGCTGCGCGACCTCGTCTAGATAGTTAGACGTCCAATGGCACTCAGTCTTGTGTTTTAGTAATCAGGTCTATGCCGGCTGGGGGCCTACGGGAGAGTGGCGGCAGACGCGACGTGCTGTCGGAACGTGACGGATGCACCGCAGGATGGGCGCGCTGTCAGAGGCACGGGGCGGTCACACGACAGACCGGATACCCTCTCTCCGTCGTGCCTGGACACCACGACGCTCCCCTTTCCCGTGGCCGTCTCTCCACCACGCCGGCGTCCATCCCGATCGACGGACCGTCGCCACGCTCCCAAACACTGATGAGCAGTGCCGACCAGAGCCCGGACAATGGGTGTGACTGGCGGGGACGACTCGACGCTGCTGGGACCTGGGCTGTGGCTCGCAGCCGGGGCCGGCCTCGGGACGCTCGCGGGCTGGGCAGTGGCCGCTGGGACTGCTCTCACGACACCGGTCGGGCTCGGCGTCGGGTTCGCGCTCGGGGGAGGGCTCGGTGTGGCTCTCCCGCTGACCGTCCTCGAGGAGACGGAGCCACGGCCCCCCGAGTCCGTGACCGTCGAGACGACGAGCCACGAGGGACCGCGCCCGGCGGACCTGTTCGAGGCCCACCCCGATCCGCTGCTGTACTACGCCGACGAGGGGTCCGGCCCGGTCGTCAGGGCCGTCAACGACGCGTTCGCGGAGACGTTCGGCGTGGCGGCCGAGACGCTCGTGGACACGCCACTCGACGAGGTACCCGGGGCCGCGTCGACGCCGGCGTTGGTCGAGGCGGCGGCCGCCGGGGAGACGTTCGACGCCGGGATCGAACTCGCGGCGGGCCAGTTCCGTGCCCGTGTGGCGGCCGTCGCCGAGGAGGCGGGTACCACCGGCTACGTGGTGTTCACGCCGGTCGACTAGTGCTGGTAGCGGGTGATCTGCTGGAACGCGGTGTCGATGTCGTCGAACTCCGCGAGCGTGTCGTCGAGGCTCGTCTGCAGGTCCTCGGCCCGCTCGCGCAGCGTCGTGAGTTCTTCGGGCCCGTCGAGTTGCCCCGACGGGGGCTCCTGTTCCAGCAACGCGAGCTTCGACGTGACCTCGAAGTACTCCGAGAGCTGGTCGTCGTACTGCCGGATCCGGAGCTGTTGCTCGATGGCGGCGACGAGGTCGGTCTTCTCGACCGGTTTGCAGAGGTAGTCATGGAAGTCCATCCTCAACCGGAGCGCGTAGATGTCCGCCACGTCCCGCTCGTCGTCAACGATCAGTACTGTGGCGTTCTCACTCCCCGACACACCCCAACGACCGGTCCGGCCGATAATAAGTTCTGGCTCTTCCACGTCGGAATCCGACCGGCGGGCACGCAACCGTCCGGTTCCTCAAGCTTTAATTGGTATCCGAACGATGTCCGGAGTGGAGGGATTTCGTATGCCTGAGCACTCAGACCCCGAACTACCGCCACTGCCCTACGACTACGACGCGCTGGAACCGCACATCTCCGAGCAGGTCCTGACGTGGCACCACGACACGCACCACCAGGGCTACGTGAACGGCCTCGCCTCGGCCGAGGAGACCCTCGCCGAGAACCGCGCGAGCGGCGACTACGACGGCACCGCCGGCGCGCTGGGCGACGTCACCCACAACGGCTGTGGCCACTACCTCCACACGCTGTTCTGGGAGAACATGTCCCCCGACGGCGGCGGCGAACCGGGCGGCGCGCTGGCCGACCGCATCGAAGAGGACTTCGGCTCCTACGAGGGCTGGAAGGGCGAGTTCGAGGTCGCCGCCGACGCCGCGAGCGGTTGGGCGCTCCTGGTCTACGACCCCGTCGCCAAGCAACTGCGCAACGTCGCCGTGGACAAACACGACGACGGCGCACTCTGGGGTGCGCACCCGGTCCTGGCGCTGGACGTCTGGGAGCACTCCTACTACTACGACTACGGCCCGGACCGCGGGAGCTTCGTCGACGCCTTCTTCGAGGTCGTCAACTGGGAGAAGGCCGAAGAGGAGTTCGCGAAGTGCCACGAGCGCTGGGAGTAGTCGGCCCAGACCGGTCGCCTAGACATCGCATTTTTTCACTGTCGCTCCCACAGCGACCGCTCTCGGTACGGCGCCAAACTCGCCGCGAACGTGTAACTCGACTGTTGGTGCGTTTTATACTGCTGCCGTCCCGATGGCGGGTATGGGAGTCGACGACGCAGACCCGATCGCACGGCCAGCCGACCCGCCGGGGGACCCGTCGGCGTTCTCACGGGACCCGGGGGGAACGGTCTCAGAATACGTCGACCTCGTGGCGGACCTCCGCGAGGCCGTCTCGGGGACGGTTCGTTTCGACGAGTACGGCCTGAAGTTCGCGCCCGACCCCGCCTCCTCGAACCGCTCGACGGTCGGTGGCGGGATCGGCAACAACTCCACGGGGGCCCACTCGG
>PXSG01000088.1 GCA_003023485.1 Halobacteriales archaeon SW_10_68_16 | reverse complement strand
CGCCAGGTCGTCGAGTTTGCCTTCCTCGGTCAGCTCCATCGCCTGGGCCAGCATGTTGCCCATCTCGATGGTGTCGACGCCCACGTCGTTACAGCGGTCGATCATCACGGCGACCTTGTCGCGGTCGTCGTTCGCGGAGTTCGGCCCCAGCGCCCACGCGGACTCGTACTCGTAGGACTCCATCCGGACGTTCATCTCCTCGCCCTTGTGCATCGTCTGGACCTCGACTTCCTTCTTGCACGCGACCGGACAGGAGTGACAGGTCGGCTCCTCGACCAGGATGTTCTCCCGGACGTTCTCGCCGGAGACGTTCTCCGCGTCGAGGATGCGTTCGCCGCCCCCCTCCGCGTCTGAATAGGACTCCGTCGAGGAGTAGACCCCGTTCTTGGCGGGCAGGCCGTCCATCTCCTCGGTGACGTTCATCAGGACGTTGGTCCCGTACACCGAGAGCCCACCCTCGTTGGGTCCGGTGACGTCCGATTCCTGGATCAGTTGCATCGCCTGCTTGTGTCCCTCGCGGAACGTCTCCTGGTCTGCGGGCTGGGGCATGTCCGTCGATGCCTTGACGACGACGGCCTTGAGGTTCTTGTTGCCCATCACACAGCCGGTCCCGCCACGTCCCGAGGCGCGGTCGTCCTCGTTGACGACGCAGGCGTACTTGACCTCGTTCTCGCCGGCCTGACCGATGGCCATCGTCGAGAGGTTCTTGCCGTACTCCCCCTCGAGTTCCTCCTCGATGGTCTCTCGGGTCTCGTGGACGCCCTTCCCCCACAGGTGAGAGGCGTCGCGCAGTTCCACCTCGCCGTCCTCCACGTAGGCGTACACCGGTTCGTCGGCCTGGCCCTCGAAGAGCAGTCCGTCGAACCCTGCCCACTTCAGGCGCGCACCGCTCCAGCCGCCGTGGTGGGAGTCGGTTACCGTGCCCGTCAGCGGCGACTTCGTACAGAGGGCGATCCGGCCGCTCATCGTCACCTGCGTCCCCGTCAGTGGCCCGTTCATGAACGCCAGCAGGTTCTCCGGACCCATGGGATCGACATCCGGCCCCTGGTCGAAGACGTACTTCACGCCCAGACCGCGGGCACCGATGTACTTTTTCGCGTCCTCTTCGTCGATACCCTCGTAATCGACGGTCGATTCGCCGACGTCGACTCGCGCGACTCGGTCTTGGAAGCCTCCTAGAGCCATACGTGATACAATAGAGAGCAGCAACTTAATTATTGAGGATTATGTAGTATTTTACAGCTCTGTCACACGTTCAGTACTCGCCCTGGCCGACTCGCGCGGTTGTAGAATACGGATCGGGGACTGCTCGATTCGTTCGGCGGACTGGTCAGTAGCATCATCGCGGCAATCGTCATGCTGGTCTTCGCGATCCTCAGTTTCTTCGTGACGGTCTTCATCGTCCAGGTCGGTGCCGGGCTGGCGGGCTACTCGCCGAGCGGCGACTTCGTGGTGCTGGCCGCGGCCATCCTCGCGGCGAGCGCCATCGCTGCCGGGGCCTCGCCGATGACCGGCCTCAGCGGCGTGGAGTAACAGCACGACCAGTAGCTTTACAACGGACTACGAACGTGTTAACATATGGCCAGCGACTGAACACGGTGTACGTCATCGCGGTCGTGCTCGTCGCGCTCGCCGGCACACTGTTCGTCGCCAGCGTCGACTCCTCGCGGTCGACACCCCGGTGGCTCGAGTGGTCGTCGGTGGCAGCCGTCCTGCTGTTCACCCTTCTCGTCGGCGTCCAACTGCTGGTCTGACTCCGGCGGCCACGGAGACGGACGGTCGCCACCGAGAGGCTCGGTCGCCCCGCGGCGGCGACATCTTCACGTAGGTCCCGCTCCCATTCCGATGTAGACCCACCCCACGGACGGGGAACACCGAACTATGACAGAGGAGATCGACCTCGACGAACTCGACGTCGACAGCGACGACGAGCAGTCGGCGAATCCCGGCGACTGGTTCTGGCGCGGCGAGGGCGACCCCGACGACGAACCGGAGGTGGATGTCCCAGACTCCCCGTCGGTGGAACCGGGGGACGCCGACACCGAGACAGAACCGACGAATGACGGCACCGACAAGGGCACCGACACCGGGACGGCGCGGGTCCCGCACGTCCCCCGGGAGAACAAGGACAAACCGGTCGGGATCCCGGTCGAGGGTGGTGGTGCCGGCGCGAACGCCGCGAGCGACGCCGCGTCCGAACCGCCAGACCACGGTGAGCCGGCCGACGGTGACGCGGCGGGGGCGGACGGGGAGGCGAGCGGGCCACACGGCGGCGACGCCGACGAGATGACGATGGCGCTGACCTACGAGGCGATGAAGCGGCTGGACAACCCCCAGCGCGTCGTCGCGGACGCGAACGCCTGGGCCGACTGGGTCGGCATCGTCGGGGACGTCGGGTCCCACGTCATCAACAAGTTCCAGCGCGACCACCGCATCGACGTCGACTTCTTCAACGGGTCGAGCCAGGGACCGGCCGAACGACTCGCCAGCGTCGACGAGACGTCGATGTTCTACGCCGAACGGATGGTCCTGGTCGGATTTCCCGACGAGGGGTGGATGGCCGAGGCCGAGGAGTGGGAGTTCGTCCCGCTGTCGGAGGCAGCGGGGAAAGCCGACTGGGGCTGGAGCGACGACTCCTGAATCGAGTCCGCTCGACTATTCCAGCAGTTCTCTCGCGCGGACGAGCGCGGTTTCGTCGTCCTCCCGGACGTACGCAGCCACATCGCGGAGCGCACGGACGACACGCTCGGCCTCGGCCGGGTCGACGTCGCCGTCGAGTGCCTCGATCCGCTTGCGCCGCGCCCGCAGTGTCGAGAGCACCGGCGCCAGGTCGGGACCGGGCTCCTCGCGGACCCGCCGCAGGTCCGAGACGTAGGCGTCGGCCGCGGCAGCGACCGCCAGCCCGCGCGCGGCCCACAGCCCCTCGGGAACCTCCTCGGGTGGCGAGCGCTGGCCGTCCTCGGCCCCATCGAGCAACGACAGGAAGTACAGCCACTCGGCGTCGTCGGCACGCATCGCCCGCGACAGCGTCGCCCCGACGCGCCGGAGTTCCGCCGCCGCGAGGTACGTCTCCGAGAGGGGCTGGAGCTCCCCCGCGTGGACGAACCCCGCCTGGCGGAGGTACTCGGCAGCGGCCTCCGCGGCACGGTCGGCCACCTCGCGGAGCGGTTCCGCGTCGACTGCCCCACGCGCGGCCGACAGGTCGAGCGCCGCCGGGCCGGCAGTGTGCTCGGCGCGCTCGCCCACGCCGCGGCTGTCGAGACTCCCACACTCCGGACACGCAACGCTTCCCGTCTCGTAGTACGACCACTGCGTCCCGCAGGCCCGACACTCCCGGTTGCCCCGTACTTTCATACCTGTTTGTAGGCGCCAACTTATAATAAATGCGGGGAGTCCCGGCGGGAACTAACCCCTGGACGTGAGGGGTTTCGACTGAGTGAAACGTCCAGTCGTTACTCTTAAGTATCTCCCCAATATTGTTTCAGGTGACGCTTCGCTTGGAGGGCCGAAGCGTCAGCGGGGACCAATTCAGGGCGGCAAGCGTTCGCGCGGATTTTTACCGCGCGTTTCGCTTTCCTTTCCATTCGCTACACGCCGAGAGAGGACGGTCTCCGGCATACCACCGCTTGGCGGCCGGCCACGACGGGCCTTCCCTCGTGTACCAGCGGAGTGATACGATTGCCGAAACATTCAACTCGGTTATCTATTCGAACCGTCGAGTGCGACGACCTCTCTCATCACTGAACTTTCCGTGCCGGTGCGGGCCGATCACGAAGCGCAGGTGGAGGACGCTGCCGCCGATAGCCTTCCGGCGCTTCGTCCCGCAGCGGGCGTGAGATAGCCATCCTGGCGAGACTCGGCGAGCGGTGACGTCTGGCGCTGGAACCCTCCTCGCGGTCCACGGATGTGGGGTGTCTGGCGGTCGTGCGTGTCGCGTACGTATCCGGGACGAAATATTTAATAAAATCGAATAATAATCCGGACATAGACTTTACCGATGTACGACCTGACAGGCTTCCAGCGTGACCTGTTGTACGTGATCGCCGGCAAGGACGAGCCACACGGCCTCGCGATCAAGGAGGAACTCGAGGACTACTACGAGAAGGAGATCCACCACGGGCGCCTGTACCCGAACCTGGACACGCTCGTCGACAAGGGACTCGTCGAGAAGGGGCAACGCGACCGGCGGACGAACTTCTACAGCCTGACCCGGCGGGGCGACCGCGAGATCGAGGCACGCCGGGAGTGGGAAAACGAGTACATCGACGTCTGATGGTTTCGGCGCGGTCGCGGACTGCCCTCCTCGGTTTCCTGGCCAGCCTCGCCCTGAGCGTCGTCCTCTGGGTCGTTTTCGGGGTCCCGGCCTTCCTGGTCGTGGTCCCGTTCGTGCCCTTCCTCTTCCGGCGCGGGCAGCGTCCGCCGGTCCGGGAGTGTCCCGTCTGTGGGTTCCAGGCCCGCGACCCCGAGTTCGAACACTGTCCCCGTGACGGCCACCGGCTGGACGAGCGGTAGTCACCCGTCGGGCCCCGGCCGCTGGGTGCGCAGGCGGCGAACGAGGACGGCGAAAAACGCGACCCACACGAGGACTTCCAGGTAGAAGGCGGGCGTGCCGACGTAGTGGGCGGCGAAGGCAAGCGGCGGAAGCCGCACCGCCGGCGCGTGTTCGACGGCCGGCCAGAGGAGAAATCGGGCGTCGCCGGGGCGGCCGTTGAGGGGCATGTTGATGGCGTCGAGCAGCAGGTACGATGTCCAGCCGACCCAGACGGCGAGGGCGACCCGGCGATGCGTGTGCCCGTGACCGGACGTGTGGCGGACGGCGAGACCCACCAGCGTCACGGCCAGCAACACGAGCACCAGGTCCGGGAGCGCCGCGCCCGCGACGGTCCAGGCCGGGGGGAGGTCCCACCGCCTCGTCGGCAGGTAGGCCGCCACGAGGTGGGTCGGGAAGAGCATCCGCCGGCGTATCGGGGCCGCGTGCTCATGACGCTGTCGTCAGTCGGTCGCGGCGGCGCTCGTGAGGTCGCGACGGAGGTCGAACCGGTCGATGTTCCCGTGCATCTCGGTCGCGATGTCGCGCAGGCGGTCGGCGAGGTCGGTCAGGTTCGCGATTTCGGAGCGCTCGGCGTCGACGTTGGCGTTGATGTCGGCCGTCAGGGAACCCACAGCGTCCATCTCGGTCCCGATTTCGTCCATCGCGGCGCTGACCTGCTGGGTCTGGTCGGCCTGGCGTTCGACCGCGTCGCTGATCTCGCCGACCCCCGCGTTCGTCTCCTCGATGCGCTCCCGGACGGTCCGGAGGTCCTCGGCGGTCGACTCGACGATGTCGGCGCCGGCGGTAATCTCCTCGCTGGTCTCGTCCATCGCCGAGGCGACGGCCTCGGTCTGCTCGCCGGCCGAATCGATGATCGACGCGATGTCGTCCGCCGAGGACTTGGCGTCCTCCGCGAGCGCCTTGACCTCGTCGGCGACGACCGCAAAGCCCTCCCCGTCGGCGTCGGCGTTGGCCGCCTCGATGGAGGCGTTCAGCGCCAGCATGTTCGTCTGCTTGGCGATGTCCCGGATGATGTCGACGATCTCCCCGACCTCGGCCATGTCCGCCTCGAGTTCGTCGATGGCCTCCGAGGCGCGCGTCGTGCGGTCTGCGGCCGCCCTGATGTGGTCGACGGTCTCGACCATCTCGTCGACACACTCCCGCGTGAGGTCGGTCGCGCGGTCGGACGTCGCGCTGATCTCGCTGGTCGAGGCGGTGATCTCCTCGATGGCCGCGGAGAGGTCCCCGACGCTCTCGCCGGCCTGTTCGGTCTCGGCCGAGAGGGCCCCGACCCGGCTGTCTATCTCCCCCGCCAGGTCGCTGATGTCCTCGATGGACGTCGCGATGTCCTCGCTGGACTCGCTCAGCGACGTGCTGCTCTCGGCGAGGTGTTCCGATTGCTCGGGCACCCGCTCGACGATGGCCTCGACGCTGTCGGCCACCTCGACGATGTACCCGTCGATCTCCCGGAAGACCTCGGAGAGTGCCTCCAGGTCCGGGTGGTCGTCCGGCGGGTCGGGAATGCCGCGTTCGAGGTTCAGGTCGCCCTCCGAGAGGGCGGCGAGTTTCTCCCGCTGGTTCTCGATCCCGGCCTCGCGGTACTCCTCGACGGTCTGGCGGTGGCGCGTGGCCGCCACCTCGTCGGCGGCGTTGCGGACCGTCGCGAGCGCGCCGACCAGTTCGCCGTCCTCGTGGAGCGGCGTCGCGGTGACAGAGACCGGCACCCGCTCACCGCCGACGGTGACGGTCCCCCGCCGGTCCCGGATTTCGCGGCCCGTCTCGACGACCTCCGCCGTGGCGTCGAGGCTGTCTTCGGACCGGTCGACGAGCGCCGTCGGGGGCTCTTCGAGTGCCTCGGCCTCGGTCGTCTCGAAGAACCGCACCGCGTGGGGGTTCAGCGCCGTGATCTCGTCGCTGGCGTCGACGACCAGCGTCGGGTCCGGGAACGAGTCGATGCCCGTCCCCTGGAGAATGCCTCCCGCACTGTCGGTGGCAGCCACCTCCTCGCCGCGCCACATCGTCGGCGCGTCGGCCTCCTGGGTGCCCTGCGAACTCGGGCCGTGCGAGGTGGACCCGGTGTCGGTCGCCACGCCGCCGTCGGTCACGAAATTGGGGTACGCGACGATGTTGTGTTCGGTCTGGTCCAGGCCGACCTCCTCGCTCTCGCTGTCGACACGGAGCCCCAGGGTTCCTTGGAGGACGTAGAAGACGGCGACGGTCGCGGTCACCGTCCAGAGCCCGATAATGGCCACGCCGACGACCTGCATGAGGAGTTGCTCGACACCCAGGAACGTCCACGCGCCGGCCCCGGTGACGCCGACGAAGGGCAACAGGACGACCCCGAGGGCGCCGGCCCCGCCGTGGACGGCGAAGACGCCACAGACGTCGTCGATGCCCAGGCCCTCGACCGTCCACCGGAACGTGGGGTAGACGAGCGCCCCGCCGACGGCGCCGATGAGGAGCCCGCCCCACCAGGTGACGTGGGCGGCCGCGCTCGTGACCGCGACGAGGCCGGCGAGCAGCCCGTTGGCGGTAAAGAGCGGGTCGGGCCGCCCCTGCCAGAGGACGGTCACGAGCGAGGAGGCCACCGCGCCGGCACCCATCCCGAGCGTCGTCACGATGAGCACACGGCCAAGCGCTGGCCCCATGAACTCGCCCTCGGCCGTGAGGATGGTCGCCTGCGTGCCGACGTTGAATCCGAACCACCCGAAGGCGAGAAAGAGCGTCCCGACGACGGCAAACAGCACCGAGTGCCCGGGGAGCGGGTTGCTGGCGCCGTCCTCGTCGTACCGGTCCCGTCGCGGCCCCACGAGGTAGGCGGCGGTCAGGCCGGCGACCCCGCCGACCATGTGGACGACCGTCCCGCCGGCGAAATCCAGGTAGCCGGCGCCGATCAGTTGGCCCAGGAAGCCCCCCTCCGCGAGGAGTCCACCCTGCCAGGTCAGCCCGACGACGACCGGGTAGATGACGCCGGTCAGCAGCACCGAGTAGACGATGTAGGACTTGAACCTGATGCGCCCGGCGACGGCCCCGGAGACGATGGTCGCGGCGGTCATCGCGAACACCGCGCCGAAAAACCAGCCGATCCACTCGCCGGGGGCGTTGACGTAGCCGAAACTGCCCGCGAGCGAGACCGCTCCCGGCGAGGTGAGGTAGCCCACGAGGTTGGCGACGCCCAGCCCCACGACGAAGAACACGAGCACCCCGAGACTCCAGTCGAAGAGGTTCTTCATCGCGATGTTGGCGACGTTCTTCGACCGCACCTGCCCGGCTTCCAGCAACACGAACCCCGGCTGCATGAAGAAGATGAGGAAACTCACCGTCAGCACCCAGACCGTGTTGACGCTCGTGGCCAGGTCGCTCGCGTCGACTGCGAGCGCGAACGCGTCCATCATCGCTTTGCCCCCCGGTGGGACGCTGCTCTGTGCCGAACCGGCCGTCGCTCCGTCTCTCCGCGCTTCACCATGAATGACACGTTCGAGAACTCTCCGTATTAAACGTTGAGGAGCAGTTATCAGCGGTGATAGTCAGTGGACGTTTGACCGGGAGAGCGGGGCAGAATCAGACGTTCGTTCCGTCCGCGAGCGCGTCGTACTCCTCGTCGAAGGACTCGACGGTGGCCGCCAGCACGGCGAGGACGACGGGGCCGACGAAGAGGCCGACGCCGCCGACGAGTCCCTGCGCGACGGCCACGAGCAGGTGCCCGACGATGACGCCCCACGCGGTCCGGCCGATCCGCCGGAACAGCCGGTCACAGACGACGTTGGATATCGGTGCGACCTCGATCAGCCACGCGACGAACGCCCGGCCGTCCCTGAGGAGGTAGTAGACCAGAAACAGCGCGAGCAGGAGGCCGACGGTCACGCGCGACCCGGGGAAGGGCAGGGCTGCTGTGGGTGGGACCGAAAGGGGGCTTTCTGGCTGTTCTCGATAGATGCGACGGAATCACAGACAGCAAATCCGAGAGAGCGGCCGGGGGCTTTTTTGCCGGTGGCCCCTGCCGAACAGTCAATTAAGGTAGCGGTGCTGGGCGACTCGCCGTGTCGCTTAAACCCCCGAACGGCGTAGACCGAGGGGTGGTCGCCGAATCGCCCCTCTCCACGCTGGATTCTGCGGTCGTGCGGATAGCCCTGGCTGCGGCGCTGGGCCTCTTTCTCGGCCTCGAACGGGAGTGGTCACACAAGTCCGCGGGCGTCCGGACGTTCGCGCTCATCAGCCTCGCGGCCGCGGTGTTCACGGTGCTGGACAGGGACCTCCTGCTGGCCGTCCAGGGCGTCTTCGACGCCGACGAGGGACTCTCCTTGACCACCGCCGTTTCGCTGCTGGTCGCCTACGGCGTGGGGGCCTTGGTCGCCGAGGAGTTCGTCCTCGCGGGCGTGACCGTCGCCGTCGTCTCCTCGCTGTTGCTCGTCCTCAAGCGTGAACTGCACTCCTTTGCGTGGGGACTGACCCGCGAGGAACTCCGGTCTGCGGCGGAGTTCGCCATCCTCGCGTTCGTGATTTTCCCGCTGTTGCCGGCCGACCCAGTCGACGCGCCGCTTGGGGTGACGAGCGTCGAGGTGGAGCTGCGCGTCATCTGGCTGATGGTCGTCACCGTCGCGGGCATCGGCATCGTCAACTACGCCATCGTCCGGAGCTACGGCGGCCGCGGGGTGGCGGTCACGGGCTTTTTCGGCGGCCTGGCCTCCTCGACGGCCGTCGTCGGGACGATGCTCGATCACGTCCGCCAGCGCCCCGCGGCGGCCTCCTACGCGGTCGCGGCCATCCTGCTTGCCGACGCGGCGATGGCGCTGCGCAACCTCGTCATCGCCGTCGCGTTCACCGTCTCGCCGTCGGTGGACCCACTCGTCGAGGCCGTTCTCCCGCTTGGTGCGGTCATCCTCGGGAGCGCCGCCGTGGCCGGCCTGACAGCCGACTGGTCGCAGTCGGTCGACCTGCGCCTGGAGAGTCCTTTCTCGTTGCGCAACGCCCTCGCCTTCGGAGCCGTCTTCCTGCTGGTGGTGGTCGTCGGCGGCCTCGCCCAGGCGCTGTTCGGACAGGGCGGCCTCTACGTCGCCTCTGCGCTGTCTGGGCTGGTCTCCAGTGCCGGTGCCACCACCTCCGCAGTCCTGCTGTACCGCGGGGGCGCCATCGGACCGACCACCGCGACGGTCGCCATCCTCGCGGCGACGGCAGCCAGCGTCGTCGTCAAGGCCGGCCTCACCGCCGTCGGCCCCGACAGGTCGGTCGCCTACCGCGTGACCGTCTACAGCAGCGCCGTTCTCGTCCTCGGGGGCGCCACAGTGACGGCGCTGGCGATGGTTTAGCGGTCACGTCCAGCGGAAATCTCGGCAGCAGGATTGTGGCGACCACAGCCTCTATTGCTCTGCAAATCAAAGGCTACACAGATGGCAACCCAGGCCAGCTACCCGAACGAGCCTCGCGGCCTTGCGGTGTCGGTCGGACAGATTTTTGGGTTCTGGGACTCGTCAGTGCGGCCATCACTGCACTGGTGATCGGTGCTCCGTTCATTCTGTTCGTCGAGATGCCGTACATGGATATCGCACTCGTTGGTGCGACCTTCGCACTCTCGGTCAGTGCGGCACAGCGGTTCCGCGAAACCGCGTGGGGCGAATCGGACACCGACGGTGATACCGCCGCACTGCTCGAGGAATCTCTCTCGACAGTGTCACTCCGAGTGCTCCTGCTGTTCACCATCGCGGTCGTCTACATCTACAGTCTGATCCTCACTGGCGGTGCCGTCACGATTACCCTGATTTACCCACCGCTCGACTACGCAGTTCTCAAGAGGCTCGGAGTCTCCCCGGCAGTACTCCCCGCCGTCGCCGTGGTGATATTGCTCATCCTCACGGAACAGCGTGAATACCTCCCTTCAGTCGGTGTTCCGTTCGTCCCCGACCGGTTCCTCTACGGCCGAACGGTACTGTAGCAGTTCCACACTGCAGTTGCTGTGGCACCCAGTCCCCCGACGGCTTGCAGGAATGTCGGATTGTTACCCGGTTGGGGTACTCCCACGTCCAGTGGGGAATAGAAAACCATCGTCAAGAATACCGTCGCGATGAGGAGACCTATTGTCAATTATATTATTATTTTCCCAACAAGTCCGATCACAGTACGCCACAGCGTGTGATGATGATACCACCAGCCTAACCGCTCTTTGAATGTCTTCCCGGACTTGGTCACCCGCGTAATGAGCCCCCGCAAGCTATCCCCCATCTTTCTATTTCGTTCCGCTCATCAGTCGTCGGCAGAAACCCCGCCACCGGACGGTTCGCCGAGGCCGGGGACGACCCCGTTCTCGGTCCAGCCCCGCACGTCGTAGTACTCGGCGATCGCCGCGTCGAGGTCGCCCTCGATGTACTCCCGGTAGGGCAGGTCGTCGTCGGCGGCCGAGAACCCCCGGCGGTTGTTGAACGCCCGCTCGAGTTCGACCACGCGGGCGCCGACCTCAAGGAGGTCCTCGTAGTCGGCGTCGAACAGCGCCTCGAGGCGGTCGGGGGTCATGATCGACCGGGAGAACCGACAGATGATGCCACAGTCCTCGAGCGCGCGTGCGTTCTCCTGTCTGGCGACCGCGGGTGGCTTGTCCTCGAGGCCCTCCTTGGGAAACGCTTCTTCGCTCTCGACGAGGGGGTACTCCCAGGCGTAAAACGTCGAGTACATGTGGTCGGCACCGCGGTTCGCGACGGCGTAGGACAGCCCCTGGCCGTGGAGGGTACGCCCCTCGTGGGCCGCGAAGTCGAGGTTCTTCACCGTGTAGTCGTCAACGTCCAGTTCGTCGTGACAGCGGGCGATGCCCTCCGCAAGCGTGTCGCCGACTCCCTCGCGGTAGGCGATCTGCTCGACCAGGTCGTGGATCAACTCGGCGTTGCCGAACTCCTCTTTTGCCGCGAGGTAGGCCGCGACGGTGTTCCCACAGGAGATGGTGTCCATCCCGTAGATGTCACACAGTTCGTTGGACTGCATCACGTCCACGATGTCGTCGACGCCGGCGTTCGAGCCGAACGCGAAGGTCGTCTCGAACTCGGGACCCTCCGTCTCGAGGCCGGTCTCCTCGTCCCTGGTGGGGAGTTTGCACGCGAAGGCACACTGCGAGCAGGTCCCCTTCTTGTATTTTTTCTCCTCGACGGCCGCGCCGTTGATCCCCTCGATGCCGTCGAACTGCAACTCCGACCAGTAGTAGGAGGGCATCCCGTCGACCTCGTTGGCGAGGTCGGAGACGCTCGTGGTGCCCTGCCGTTTCATGATGCTGTCGGAGGTGGCAGCCTCGCGGTGGACGTCGGCGGCCGCCTCGGGGAACCCCACCTCCGGCGCCGAGTCGCCCTCGAAGGTGATTGCCTTGACGTTCTTGGCGCCCAGGACCGCCCCGAGGCCACCACGGCCGAAGGCCCGCGATTCCGTCGTCATGATGGAGGCAAAGCGCACCTCGTTCTCGCCGGCCGGGCCGATACAGACGATCTGTTCGACGTCCAGCCCGTGTTCCGCGTCCATGTACCCGCTCACCTCCGGGACCGTCGCCTCCTCGAGTTCGGGCACCGCTTCGAAGGTGACGCCGTCCTCGGAGACGTGAACCGCGAGCAGTTCGTCGCTGGCACCGACGAGCTCGACGGCGCCGTAGCCCGCGCCGGTGAAGTGTCGCGAGACGAACCCGCCGGCGTTCGAGGAGGCGATCCCGCCGGTCAGCGGCGAGACGGCGGTGGCGTTCATCCGCCCGGTGAACGACGTCGTCGAGTACTGCATCGGACCGCTCGTGAGCCCAGCGGGTCGGCGTCGAAGGGCAGGCGGTCGAACGCGAGTTTCGTCGCGACCCCGCGGCCGCCGATGAAGGAGGCGAGCGTCTCCTCTACGTCGACGGTTTCGCTACTGTTGTCCCGGACGTCGATCGAGAGCAGGGGTCCCTTGGCGTGACGCATATGGCTCACATCGGTCCACCGGACGTTAAAACCCTCGGAGGGCCGGTCGTGACCTGGAACGTTCTTGGTTCGGGGGGCCGTCAGTCCGGGCATGGACCGCGACAGCGCCGAGCCCGACGTCTCGACGATCCCGGGCGACGCCGCCAGGAAGTGGGTCGACCACCACCACCGGTTTGCGGCGCCGAGCACCTACGTCTACGGGTTCGTCTGGGACCACACCGAACCCGCCGCCGGCCCGTTCTGTACCGACATCGACGGGAACGTCCTCATGGACTTCACCGCCCACGTCGGGTCGATGCCCCTGGGCTACAACAACCCCAAGATCCTGGACCCGCTGGCGGAGTTCGACCTCGTGGACCCGCTGAAGATCGCCGGCCAGGATTTTTACGTCACCGGCGGCGGCCTCGATCCCGACGTCCCCGGCCCGACGGGACTCATGGAGCGACTGGTTGAGGCCACCTCCCACTACGGGATGGATACCGTCTTCCTCTCGAACACCGGCGGCGAGGCCGTCGAGAACGCGCTGAAGGTCGCCTTCGACCACACCCGCGGGAAGTACGTCCTCACCTGCGAGGGCGCCTTCCACGGGCGGACGCTCGGGACGCTCTCGCTGAACCGCTCGAAGGAAGTCTACCGGCGCTACTTCCCCGAGATTTCCAGCGTCGAGACGACGCCCTTCTGTACCGACCGCACCTGTACGCCGCCGACCTGCGAGTGTGGCTTTTTCTTCGACGACACTTCCTGGCTCCGGGAGATGCTCGCCGAGGAGACGGGCTGGGTCAACGACGAGGAGGTGGCCGCCCTGGTCATCGAACCGATCCAGGGCGAGGGGGGATATCGGTTCCCGAGCGACTCCTTCGCCGCCGAGGTCGGGGCGCTGTGTCGGGAGCACGACCTCACACTGGTCGTCGACGAGGTCCAGTGTGGCGTCGGCCGGACCGGCGAGATGTGGGCATCCGACCACTACGCCTTCGTGCCCGACGTCATCGCCAGCGCGAAGGCCCTCCGGGTCGGCGCGACCGTCTCGCGGGCCGAGGTGTTCCCCGAGGAGACCAGTCGCATCTCCTCGACGTGGGGTGCCGGCGACATCCTCGGGGCCGCACAGGGCGCGCTCACGCTCGACGCCATCGAGGAGTACGACCTGCTGGAGAACGCGACCGAACGCGGGCAGGCGATGAAGGAACTGCTCCGGGACGCCGACCTGCCGGGCGTGACCGACGTCCGCGGGAAGGGGCTGATGCTGGCCGTCGAGTTCGAGTCCACGGAGCGCCGCGAGGACGTCATCGCCGCCGCCCTCTCGAAGGGCCTGCTGACCGTCGGGTGTGGACACCGGACGGTGCGACTGCTCCCGCCGCTGGACGTCACCGAACGCGAGATCGAACTGGGCGCCGACCTCTTCGCCGGGGCCGTCGAGTCGGTGGCGTGACACATGAGCGAGGGTCAGCGGCCGGCCGACAATCCCTACGCTGCGGACCCGGACACCGACTTCGCGCCGGTCGAGGAACTGAGCGAGGCACCGGCCCGCGAGCAGGCCCAGCAGTTGCGCGAGGCGGTCCGATACCACGACCACCGCTACTACGTCGAGAACGACCCCGCTATCGGCGACCGGACCTACGACGCCCTGTTCGCCCGCCTGGAGGAACTCGAAGAGGCCTTCGACTTAGACCGCACTGCGAGTCCGACCCAGCGTGTCGGGGGCGAGCCGGTCGACGAACTCGAAACCGTCGAGCACGTCGCGCCGATGCTCTCCATCGATCAGAGTGGCGAGGCCCCAGACGTCCGCGAGTTCGACGAGCGGGTCCGGCGGGAACTGGCCGACGCGGGCTTCGAGGCCGCGGACCTCGCGTACGTCTGCGAACCAAAGTTCGACGGCCTCTCGGTCGAGGTCGTCTACGAGGAGGGGCAGTACGTCCGGGCGGCGACCCGCGGGGACGGGCAGCAGGGCGACGACGTCACCGAACAGGTCCGGACCGTCCCGAGCGTGCCCGGGCAGTTGCGCGGCGACTACCCCGACTTTCTGGCGGTCCGCGGCGAAGTGTACATGCCCCGCGACGCGTTCCAAGCGTTCAACCGCGAGCGCGTCGAGCGCGGCGAGGACCCCTTCGCAAACCCCCGAAACGCCGCCGCCGGAACGCTCCGCCAGCTCGATCCCTCGGTCGCCGCCGAACGGCCACTGGCCGTGTACTTCTTCTCGGTGCTCGACGCCTCCGTCGATTTTTCCTCCCACACAGAGCGCAACGGAACCCTCCCGGAGTGGGGGCTCCGAGTCACCGACCGCACCGAGCGCGTCGGGGACATCGAGGCCGCAATCGACTACCGCGACCGCCTGCTGGCGGCACGCGATGATCTCGACTTCGAGGTCGACGGCGTCGTCATCAAAGTCGACAACATGGACGCCTGCGAGGCACTCGGGCGGACATCGCGGGCGCCCCGCTGGGCCTTCGCATACAAATTCCCCGCGCGGAGCGGCCAGACCACGGTCCGGGACGTCGTCGTCCAGGTCGGCCGGACCGGCCGCCTGACGCCCGTCGCGCTGCTGGACCCAGTCGACGTCGGCGGCGTCACCGTCTCGCGGGCCAGCCTCCACAACCCCGAGGAGATTTCCCGTCTGGGCGTCGGCGTCGGCGACGGGGTCCGGGTCGAGCGTGCCGGTGACGTCATCCCCGACGTGGTCGAAGTCTTGGAAGACCGTAGCGACGGCCACTTCTCGTTTCCCGACACCTGTCCGGCCTGCAACACGCCCGTCGAGCGGGACGGCCCGCTGGCGTTCTGTCCCGGCGGGCTGGCCTGTCCTGCCCAACTGGAGCGGGCAATCGAGCACTACGCCAGCAGGGAGGCACTGGACATCGAGGGACTGGGCGAGCAGAGCGTCGAGCAACTGGTCGGCGAGGGGCTCGTCCAGGGTCTCGCGGACCTCTACGAACTGTCCGCCGAGGACCTGGAAGGCCTGGAGGGGTGGGGCGAGACCAGCGCCTGGAACCTCCTCGCGGAGATCGAGGCCACGCGCGAGCCACCGCTGGCGGACTTCCTGACGGCGCTGGGCATCCCCGAGGTCGGGACGACTACTGCCCGCGCACTCGCCAGGGAGTTCGGGTCCTTCGAGGCTGTCAGGGCCGCGAGCGAGGCCGACCTCCAGACCGTCCCCGACGTCGGTCCGAAAGTTGCTGCCGAGATCCGGGGGTTCTTCGAGAGCGAGCGCAACCGGGCGGCACTGGACCGCCTCCTCGAACACGTCGACCCGCAGGCCGCCGAGACCGGCGGCGGCGACGAACTCGACGGGCTGACGGTCGCGTTCACGGGGTCGCTCGAGTCGTTCACGCGCGAGGAGGCCCAGCAATTGGTCGAGCGCCACGGCGGGGCCGCGACCGGCAGCGTCTCCTCGAACACCGACTACCTGGTCGTCGGGGAGAACCCCGGTCGGACCAAGCGCGAGGACGCCGACAGCCACGGCGTGCCCACACTCTCGGAGGCGGAGTTTCTCGACCTGCTCCGGGAACGGGGTGTCGAGGTCTGAGGCTGGTCACCGTCACCCTGGTGTCTCCCGAACACGACGCCCACCGGAGTTTTCCACCCACGGACGGTAAGGGATCCCTCGCGGCCGGGAGTCGCTCCACACGCAACTCGGGCACCCACGCCTCCAGGCCATCCAGCAGGTCCGTCGAGAGCGCCCGGTCGCGCTCGCCCCAGACGATCAGCGTCGGCACGCGGACGGTCTCGTCGCGCGTCTCGGCGCCGGGCAACAGCGACCCCGAGCGGGCCATCGCCTCCCGGTACCGCCGGACGTCGGCGCCGGTGAAGGCGTCGGCGTTCGCGGGGTTCGCGAGCGTCTCGACGGTGTTGAGGAAGGTGCGCACGCCCAGTTCGTCGAGGACGTGCTTGTAGGCGACGTCCTCCTGGGACGGGACGCGGTCGCCGCTGTGGGCCACGACCGGGACGCCCGCGGCGGCCGAGACGAGGCCGGCAGCGACGCCCAGCAGCGCGGACGTGTGTTTGCCGTCGTAGTTGGCGCCACAGTCGACGGGGTCACAGTCGGGTTCGGCCGTGGCGACGCTGCGCTCGCGCATGACGTCGGTGAATGCGGCGAGTTCGACCGGCGTGTTGCGCTTCCAGCGGTTGGCCAGCCAGAACGCGCCCAGCGTCGTGTGGGCGGGTTCGCCCGCGAGGATGCGTTCGAGTGCCTCGCGGGCCTGGTCGCGTGTCATGTCCTCGGCGGACTTGGGACCGGAGCCGACAACGTCGCTCACGAGTCGGCGGACGGGCCACTCGCCGAACGTCTCATCGGGTGTCCCGGTCGGTGTGCTCATGTACCCCGTTGGGGGAGTCCGGCCTAAAGGCTCGCGCTCGGCCGGAGGCTTGCCGGCCTCTCTGACGCGACACGACGGGAATGTGGGACCGTCACCCGGTAGCGGGGGCAGACCTGTCACCACACCCGGAACGTTTTTCCTCCCGGTCGTACCTAGAGTTAGAGGAATGACCGAGACGGAGTCCCCGACAGTGTTGGTCGTCGACGACGAACGGGACGTCGCGGACGCGTACGCCGCGCAGTTACAGCGCGAGTACGATGTCGTCACGGCCTACGGGGGCCAGGAGGCCATCGACACCCTCGACGAGTCCGTGGACGTGATGTTGCTCGACCGTCGCATGCCGGGTGTCTCCGGCGACGACGTCCTCGAATACGTCCGCGAGGAGGGGCTGGACTGTCGCGTCGCGATGGTGACTGCCGTCGACCCCGACTTCGACATCATCGAGATGCCCTTCGATGACTACGTCATCAAGCCCGTCTCCCGGGACGACCTCCTCGAGACCATCGACCACCTCCTCTCGGTCTCGGACTACCGGCGGAAACTCCAGAAGTACTACGCGCTGTCGGCGAAACACGCCACGCTGCTGGCCAACAAACCCGACTCCGAACTCGCCGACAGCGAGGAGTTCCAGGCGCTCACCGAGCAGATGGACGAACTCCGGTCGGAACTGGACGACCACCTCGCGGACTTCGGCGACGAGGACTTCGAGACGGCCTTCCGCGACCTCGGGACCATCGAAGACTGATAGTGATTGCTGTGACACGCGAGGCCGCCCTGCGCCGGGAACGCACTCGGGTGCGGTATCGAAACCTCTAACCCGGATTCTTCCTTAGGCGGGTCCGATGAGTCAACAACTGCCGGACGTGCAGGCGTCCCGTCCGAACGTCGCCGTCGGCCTCAACCGCGTCGGCGTGACCGGCGTCGAGAAACTGGTCAAGGTCGACCGGGCGGGGGCGCGACCCGTGGTGTTGATGGCCGAGTTCGAGGTGTTCGTCGACCTCCCGTCCTGGCGGAAGGGCGCGGACATGAGCCGGAACATGGAGGTCATCGACGAGACGCTGGAGGCGGCGGTCAGCGGGTCGACCGACCGCGTCCAGGACGTCTGTGGCGACGCCGCCGAGCGCCTCCTCGAAAAACACGACTACACGACCAAAGCCGAGGTCCGGATGGAGGCCGAGTGGGTCATCCGTGAGGAGACCCCCGCCTCCCACAAGCCCACGCAGGGGACCGCCGACATCATCGCCTCCGCGAGTGCCACAGAGGAGGGCACCACCGAGGAGATCGGCGTCCGCGTCACCGGGATGACCGTCTGTCCCTGCTCGCAGGGGATGTCCGCCTCGCGGGCCCGCGAGACGCTCCGCGATTTGGAGGTCGAGGACGAGGTCATCGACGAATTTCTCGCCGAGGTCCCACAGGCCGGCCACTCACAGCGGGGCCACGCTACCCTCACCATCGAGTCTCCCGGCCCGCCCGAGGTCGACCTCCGGGACCTCATCGACGTCGCCCGGGACGCGATGAGTGCCCGCATCTACAACTTCGCCAAGCGCCCCGACGAGGACCACATGACCTTCGAGGCCCACGCCGACGCGAAGTTCGTCGAGGACTGCGTGCGTGCCATGGCCGAGGGCGTCGTCGAGGCGTTCCCACACCTCCCCGAGGACGCCGTCGTCACCATGAAACAGTCAAACGACGAGTCCATCCACCAGCACAACGCCCACGCCGAGCGCGTCGCCCAGTTCGGCGACCTCGCCCGCGAAGTCAACGGCGACTCGTAGCCGCTCGCGGGCCTCTCTCGGGGGATGGGAGTGTCAGTTGAAACTAACGTCATCTGAAGCATACATTTTATCAGTTGTCACAGCCACATCTCCACGCATGGTTCCCCGCGTGCGGAGACGGCCCCTCCTCGCTGCCCTCGGGACGGTCGCGGTCGCAGGCTGTAACACCACGACGTCGTCGGATGCGAGGTTCGTCGCCCCGCGAGCGGCACTGATCGACGACGAACTCGCGCTCGAAGTCCAGGACCTCCCGGGCAGCAGGGAAGTCGAGATAACGGCACGCACCACCGTCTCGTTCGACGACGAGTCGAGGACGTGGTCCGCGTCGGCGACGTTCCTCTCCTCCTCGGAGGGGGCCGTCTCAATACACGAGGACCCGCCGGTGGAGGGCGACTACAGCGGCGTCGACCCGATGGGACTGTTCTGGGCGATGACCCCCGAGCACGCCGACGAGGCGTTCTTTCCACCCACGCGCCACGAGGTCACGCTGACGGCGGCCATCGACGGCGAGACCGTCGCCCGGACGACAATCGACCGGCGACTCGCCGTCGCCGGGGTCGACGAACAGCCCTTGGAGGGTGACCTCGTCGGGACGCTGTGGACGCCGCCGGGCGAGGGGTCGCCACCGGGTGTCCTGCTGTTGCACGGCTCGGGGGGCAGCGAGATGACCTCGACCGCCCGGCTGTTGAGTTCCCACGGCTTCGTCGTGGTCTCCCTGCAGTACTTCGGGGAGCCCGACGTGTTGCCGGACGTCCTCTCGGCGGTCCCCGTCGAGTACGTCCAGCGGGCTATCGACCGGTTGCTCGACCACCCCCGGGTTACCGGTCCCGGCGTCGGCGTCTGGGGCGTCTCGAAGGGGGCGGAACTGGCGCTGGTGCTCGGCAGCCGCGACGAACGTATCGAGACGGTCGTCGCGGTCTCACCCAGTTCGCTGGTCTGGGAGGGCTTCGACGCCGGGGGCTACCCGACGGGGACCTCGTCGTGGGCACACGAGGGCGAGCCCGTCCCCTATCTCCCGTACCCCGACTACGACGCGGTCCCGGAGTCGGCCGACCCCTTCGACCGGCCGCGGTCGTTCTACGAGTACAGCCAACTCCAGGCGGCGCCCGAGCAGGTGGCCGCCGCGACCATCCCCGTCGAGCGCATCGACGGGGACGTCCTGCTGTTCTCGGGGACGGACGACCGGCTCTGGCACAGCACCTCGATGGGTGAACAGGTGCGCAACCGGCTCCAGGCCAGGGACCACCCCCACCGCTCGGACCACCGCGCCGTCGAGGGTGCGGGTCACTTCTTCCAGCTCCCGTTCCTGCCGACGTTCGGGACGAGCGGGTTCGCCGGGTACCCGCTGGGCGGGACCCCGGAAGCGAACGCCCGGGCCAGCCGCGAGCACTGGCCGGTCGCGACCGACTGGCTCGCCAACCTCGAGGATGGGTTCGACGCCGAGTCGCCGCCCGTCGACCCCGACGTCGAACCGGGAACCGACGCCGACGAGGGCCGGGAACCGCGCTCGGCCGGATTCGTCGCCGCAGTTTTGCTCACCGGAACGGTGGTCCTGGGCGCGGTGCTGTACGCACTCCCGCGCTGGGCCGGGTGGATCGACGCGGGGAGCGAGCGGATCCCGGAGGACGACCGGGCCATCGAGAGCGAGGTCACACGCGTCGACGCCGTCAGGTACCTGCAGGGGGCGCTCGGCCACGCCATCGGGAGCACGCTCTTTCTGGGTCTCGCCGGGATGCTCTGGCTCGTCGGGTACGAACAACTCGGCTACGTCAGCGTGGCCGTGGCGTTTCTCGTCTCGGCGAACGGGCTCTCGATCTGGGCCTGGGACCGGTTACAGTCCTACTTCGCGGCCCGGACTCCCGAACGCGAGGCGACCGACGACCGGCGGACGCTGACGGCCAACCCCCTCGAGGCCGACTCGTGGATCGAACTCAAGGCCGGCGCGGTCATGACTGGGGTCTTCGTCGCGCTCCTCGTGGCCGGGCGGTTCGCCCTCCAGATGTTCGGTCCCCGACTGTTCGCGTTCCTCTGTGTCGGCTGTCTCGCGCTCGGGAACCTCGTCGCACTGGCGACGGCCGACGCCGCGTCGACCCACTGATTCTCGGCCGTCTCCGGTAGGAATAATGAGTTCAGGCCCGTACGTCCCGGTATGCGACTCGAACTCCGCGTGTGCAAACACTGCTACGAGGGGACACACGGCAACCCCGAGAAGACGGCCGTCACACAGGACATGGTCAACTGTGCCCGGCAGGTCCGGGAGTACAAGGACCTCATCGGGCTGGAGGCCCTCTACATCACCAGGGTCGAGGAGGGCGAGCCGGGGGGTGCGGAGGCGTTGCCGGCCATCGTCGCCAGCATCGAGGGCGACCAGGTCGCGCTGACCGACACCCAGCTCGTCATGGAGGACGACCAGGGCAACATGCTGGTCTACCCCGACCCGGAGGACATCCTCAAGGTCCTGACGCGGAACATCGACCAGATCCAGGAACAGACCCGACAGGACGTGACGGTCGAACTCTCCGAGGAAGGGGCGAAGCTGCTCTAGTCGTCGTCGGTGGCCGGCGCTTCGCCGCCCGCGCTGGTGCCCCGCATCTCCTCTTCCAGCTGGCGCTCCCAGCGCCGCCGGATCACGTTCCCGTACAGCGACAGGAACAGGCCGACACCCAGCACGAGGACGCCGATGTTGATGCCGACCGTCAACAGGAGGCCGCTATATCCGCCGCCGACCAACAGTTCGCGTGGGACGGGATAGCCCTCGGCGAAGATGCTCGCCAGCAACACCGACACGATGCCGATGACGACCATCGCGCCGAAGACGGTCGAGACGGTGCCCCACGAGGGCGCGAGGGAGAGTTTCTCGATGCCGGTCGTCTCGGGTTCCTCGTCGCCGTGGTGCTCGGGAACGAGTTTCCGGGGGATCCACGCCTTCGTCTCCAGCGGGTAGAAGGCGGGATGCATGCCGTGTTCGAAGATGTGGAACATGACCCCCATCAGCATGATGACCCCGAGCAGCCCGTGGAACGTGACGAAGGCCATCGCGGCGCCCCTGGTCTGGAACAGTCCCGTCAGCGCCGTGTCGCTCCAGATCAACAGTCCGGAGACGGTCAACAGCGCCAGCTCGATGGAGAAGATGAACACGACGCCCTTCCCGATGTAGGACAGCAGCGGGACCTCGTCGGCCTTGTAGCCGCCGAACTGGCGGGCGTTGGGGTGGCGCTCGTCGACCCGCCCGAGCATGAACTGGATGTCCTGGACGAACGCGTCGACGTCGTCCTTGCCCGGGATGATTTCCCTGAAGTTACCCCGCCCGGTCGGCGAGATGATCTGGAGGACGACCCAGAACACGATGAGCGCGATCAGACCCATCCCGGCGACGCGGTGGACCGCCGAGACGCCCGCGGGCCCGCCCATCAGTGCCATCAGCCACCAGAGTTCGTCGTGGAACATGATGGCGTACCCGCTGAAGAACAACAGGAACACGTCCAGTCCCAAAAGCGAGTGGAAGATGGTGGTCACGCGGGTGAACTTCCCGTGGTCGAGATTCGTCATTGTCGGTCACCTCCCTCGACGCCGCCGTCCGTAGCGACGCCGTCGGCGATCTCCTCGTCGGGTTGGCGCATCTGGCTCGCGAGCCGGCGGAACGCCGCCCAGTGCAGGAAGAACAGCACCAGGATGAACGCCCCGAGGATGACGTCGGCCGCGTGGATGAGCGCGATGAGGAAGTCCAGCGCCGGGATGGTGTTGGCCGCGACCCAGTCGGACCCGACGCCGCTATCCTGGACGGTCGGCGAGACGCGATACAGCGACTCGACCGCGACGGTAAAGCCCGAGACCCACCACACCGACAGGACGGCGACGGCGACGCCGATTATGGCGCTGACCGCCACCTGCCAGCGTGCGTAGCCCCGGACCTCGGGCAGTTCGTCCTCGCTGACGCTCATGCGATCTCACTGGCGTCGTCGCCGAAGATGACGTCCATGGCAACGCTGTTGAAGAAGGTTCCGCTGCCCCTGCGGTCGAGTTCCTCGCCGATCTCCTCTGGCGTCCCGACGATGATGGCGTCCGTGGCACACTCCTCGGCACACGCCGGGCCCTTGCCGAGGTCCTGTCGTGACTCGCACATCGTACACTTGTCCATCTTGCCGCCGCTGCCCGAGATGCCGGCCACGCCGTCGTTCTCCTCGGGGAACTGCGGGGCGCCGAAGGGACAGGCCGACAGGCAGTACTGGCAGCCGATACAGAGGTCGTCGCGGACGTTGACGAACCCGTTGTCCTTTTTCAGCAGCGAGTCGGTCGGACAGACCGAGACACACGGCGCGTTCTCGCAGTGGTAACACTGCATCGGGATGGACGTCTCGCCGGGGCTCTCGCCGGCCTCGAGGGTCTGTGTCCGCTCCATCCCGGCAGCCGCTTCCTGGCCTTCCAGCATCGTCGCGATGGAGATGCGCTGTTCGTTCGCCGGGACGTCCCACGTTCGCTTGCAGGCGACGACACAGGAGCCACAGTCGATACAGGCTTCGACGTCCGGGAAGATGCGGGCGTCCTCGCCCACGCTCCGCACGCCGTCGCGCATGACCTCCGTTTCCTGGGTGTGTGATGACATTGGTTTTTCCTCACTGGGTTGTGGTGTTCTTGCGGACGTCGAAGTCCTTCTGCACGCCGACGCCCTCCCTGTCCTGCGGGAAGTCGATGTCCGTCTGCATGTTGAGTTCGCCGTAGGTCGGGTTGCTCTCCATGTTCAGGTCCTCGATGACCTGGGGCGTCGCTTTCTGGACCGAGACCATCGCGGCCTTGGTCTCCTGCATCTGGGTCTCGACGTCGTACCCGCGGGACGTGACGCTGTTGGCCGAATCGCCGATGGCGATCGGTGCGTGCCCGTCGGGGTACTTGTCCTCTAAACTCTCGCCCTGGAAGACGCCGCCCCAGTGGTAGGGCATGAACACCTCCCCGTCGGCCGGCCGGTTTGTCACGCGGGCCTTGACCAGGACGGACCCGCGGTCGGTCGTCGAGACGACGACGAGGTCGCCACCCTCGACGCCGAGGTCCTGGGCCATGTTCGGCGTGATCTCACAGTACATGTGGGGCTGGATGTCGGCCGTGTAGATGTTGTTCCGCGTCTCCGACCCGCCGCCCTGGTGTTCGACCTGCCGGCCCGTCGTCAGGATGGTGTCAAGCGGCCCGATGGCGGAATCCTCGGCCGTGTCCGCGATCCGGCCCATTGCCGCCTGCTGTTCGACGCGGTTGTTCTGGTCCAGGCGGTAGAAGTTCCGCTGCTGGCCGTTGGCGGGCCACTCCTCGACCAGGTCCGGCCGCGGGCTCTCGATGGGTTCGCGGTGGACCGGCACCGTATCGAGGAAGCCCCAGACGACCGCACGCGCGCGCCCACGTCCGGTCGGGGCGTCGGGCTGTGCGTTGTCGTACTCCGCGTAGGTGTCGGCGTCGACGCCCTGGTCGGCGATGTGGCTGTCGAACACCCTGTGGGTCTCGTAGCCCTCGGGACGAGTGGTGAACTGGTCGTAGATCTGTCCCTTCGAGGTCGGCTCCCAGATGTCGGTGTCCGTATCGGGGTCCATCGCGTCGGCCGCGTCGGCGATCGAGACCGTCGGGTCGAGTGCGTACTGCTGTGGGACGGTGAGTTCGTCGGACTGCCCCTGCTGGTCCGGGTCCAGGATGCTCTCGGGGAGTGTCGTCTTCCAGCCCGGATATTCGGGGATGCCGATGACCTCCGAGATCTGGTCGGTGCCCGGCAACTGGGCGTTGACCTCCCGGAGCCAGTCGGGCTCGTAGGTGTCACGGATGAGGCTCAGTCCCTCCTCGCCCTGCTGTGCGACGGTCTCGGAGAGCGGGTAGTCGTCGCCGCTCCACTCGTCGGGACCCGGTGCGGTCGGCCCCCACCGCGTGCGGAAGTCCTGTCCGCCGTCGCGGGGGTCCTTGTCGTCGTTCCAGATGATCGGCGTTCCGGGGTGGCCCTCGCCCCAGCAGGGCCAGGGGAGCATCCAGTAGTCGCCCGCGAAGTCCTTGTCGATGTCCTTGGGCGCCCGCAGCGTGTCCTGGTCGAAGTACTCCTCGTTGTCGAGGTGTTGCTGGATCCGCTCGGGCGTCTGCCGGTAGCCGATGGTGTTGGTCCCGAGGTTGAACTCCCGGATGACGTCCTCGTAGGAGGACTTGCCGTTGTGGATCTCGGTGCCCGAGCCCCAGTCGAAGTGCTCGCCGAAGCCGAGTTCGTCGGCCAGTTCCTGCATGATCCGCAGGTCGGGCCGTGACTGGTGGGCCGGCGGCGCGACCGGTTCGGACCACTGGGTCGCGCGGTGGGAGTTCGTCAGCGACCGGTAGTGCTCGTACTGGCTCGAAGCGGGCAACAGCATTACCGGCGGGCCCTCGTCGAAGTCGGGCAGGACGCTCGCCACGCCCGGGAAGAGGTCGATGACCACGAGCAAATCGAGGTTCTCCATGCCCTCCTTCATCTTGCGCATCTCGCTGATGGAGTTCGCCGAGTGGCCCCAGAAGACGGCGATTTTCACCTGTTCGGGCTGGTAGACTGGCGTCTCCTGCATCCGGTCTTCCTGGTCGAGTGCGCCCTCGAACCACCGGGCGACGGTCAGCCCGTTCTGGAACATCATCGAGTTCTCGGCGGGGTTCGAGGCGTCCGTCTCGCCCACCTCACCCGGTAGGTCGCTGGCGGCCGGCCCGTCCTCCCCGGGGAGTTGCTGGACGTACTTCTCCGGGGGCATCAGCTCGAACTTGTTGTACATCTCCTCGAAGGAGGTGTTCCCGCTGACGTAGGGGCTGTTGTCCCAGACGTCGGCCCACCACTGCCAGCCGCCGGGCGTGAGCCCGTAGTAGCCCGGCAGGATGTGGCTGGCGACGGCGAGGTCGGTCGCACCCTGGACGTTGGCGTGGCCACGCATGACCTGCAGGCCGCCGCCGCTGCGGGCGGAACTGCCCGAGGCCAGGCTGGTGAGCGCGAACGACCGGATGTTCTGGGTGCCGTTGTTGTGCTGGGTCGACCCCATTGCCCACTCGATCTGGACGTGTGGCCTGTTCTCGATGATGAGGTCGCCCAGTTGCTCGATGTCCTCCCGGTCGATCCAGGTGATATCGGCGACGGTGTCGAGGTCGTAGTCGTCGAGTTCCGCCTCGACGTCGGGCCAGCCCATCACCCGCTCGTCGAGCATGTTCATGCCCGTCTCGTCATCCCCGCCCATCGCGAGTTCGCCCTCGTCGCGCAGGTACCGCATCAGCCCCATCATCAGGGCGACGTCCGTCCCGGGTCGGAGCCGGTAGAAGTAGTCGGCGTGGGCCGACGTCTTCGTGTACCGGGGGTCGACGTTGACGATGGTGCCGCCCCGGCGCTGACCCTCCAGGATGTGTTGCATCGCGACCGGGTGGGCCTCGGCCGGGTTCTGGCCGATGATGATGTTCAGATCGAAGTTCCGGTAGTCGTTGATGGGCTGGGTCATCGCCCCGTAGCCCCACGTGTTGGCCAGCCCCGAGACTGTCGTCGAGTGGCAGATCCGGGCCTGGTGGTCGATGTTGTTGGTGCCCATGAAGGCCGCGAGCTTCCGGATGGCATAGGACTCCTCGTTGGAGTGGTGGGCACTCCCGAGGATCATGACGCTCTCGCGGCTGAGGTTGACGTCCTCCTGTGGGATGTCGGTGGCGCTGGCCCGCTCGTGGTCCGGCCACAGCGCCTTGATGTC
>PXSG01000087.1 GCA_003023485.1 Halobacteriales archaeon SW_10_68_16 | reverse complement strand
GAGTTCCTCCTCGACAGAGAGGTCGACGCCCTCGACTTCCAGCAGGAACTTCGCGACCTCGGTGGCCTCGTACATCACGTCGTCGAGTTCCTCGGCGGTGAAGAAATCCGACATCGCGCCGTAGAGGAACGTCGCCCCCGCGGTGCGGACCTTCTCCTCGAAGGAGGCCCGGGCCTGATTGACCGCCTGCGGCGAGTAGGTGTCGGTCATGAAGGGGACCAGCTCGGGCAGGTGCTCGCCGATCTTGGTCATCTCGACGCCCGTCTCCGTCCGGAAGTCCGCACACAGGCGGGCGATGGCCCACTCGCGGGCGGTGATGTAGGTCCGCTCGCGGAGGAACTCGTTCGCCCGCTCGTAGGTGCTCTCCTCGATCTTCGTGAAGCGGTCGTACGTGCGAACGTCCTCGGGAACCTCGGGGTCGCGGTCGCGGTCGATTCCGACGTCGGTGTCCGACGGGTCCTCGTCGCCGCCCGATCGGTCCCTCGCGCGTCCCGCGCGGGATTCGGCCTCGTCGGCTCCGGACTCGTCTGCCATGGGCGTCCCTGGGACGCCCCGGCGAAAAAGCGTATCGACCGTCTTTATGTGCTGGCCCGCGCAACGGGGCGTGTGCACGTCCTGTTCGCGCTCGGTCCCGGCGAGTCCGCGTTCGCGGCCTTCGAGACGGCCCTCGAGCGTGCCGCGGTGGCGAGCGACTCCCTCACGGTGGCGGTCTACGGCGACGGCTGCGAGCGCCTGGCCCGGCGTGCGAGCGAGCGCCTCGACGACGCGGACCCGGACTGGGAGGTACGGGAGGTCGACGGCGACCCCGCGCCGGCCATCGTCGAACTGGCCGAACGCGAGGGGGCCGACCGGATCGTCCTCCCGGGGGGCGAGCGGAGTCCGATGGGGAAGATACAGCTGGACAGCCTCACGGAGTTCGTGCTCCTGAACGCAACGATGTCGGTCACGCTGATACGATGACCGACGCCGACGCGCCCGCCGACTTCCCGACGCCGCCACGCGAGTTCACCGACGCCGAGGGCCGCGACATCGTCGTCGACCGGGCTGGA
Source organism: Halobacteriales archaeon SW_10_68_16 (assembly GCA_003023485.1). The sequence goes on along the minus strand of PXSG01000087.1, from coordinate 9,257 downwards.
ACGGAGGCCTTCGAGACCCTCGTGGCGATGTACGTCGACTTCGACCCCGGCGACAGGGCACAGGGAATCCCACCTATCGGGGAGGAAGAGATCCGCGAGTGGCTCGATGCGGTGCTGGCCGCCGACAGTTTCAACGTCGTCGCCTCGCACGGCGACCGCGCGGTCGGCCACGCCACGCTCGTCCCCGACGCGGATGGCGACTACGAACTGGCCATCTTCGTCCTCGACGGCTTCCAGGGGGCGCGCATCGGGACGGAACTGGTCCGGTCGCTGCTCGGGTGGGCCCAGGCCGAGGGCGTCGCGGACGTCTGGCTGACCGTCGAACGCTGGAACGACCCCGCGATCAGGCTCTACAGGACGGTGGGGTTCGAGACGACCGACGCCCAGAGTTTCGAGATGGAGATGGCCATCCAGCTCTAAACCGACAGCACTGGCTGGCTCGCGTACTCGAGGACGTACAGCGCCGCCTTCCCGAGCGTCGCGTCGGGGTCCGTGCCCGACCCCTCCCGGGGCACGACCAGGAAGTCGGCGCCGAGTTCCTCGGCCGAGTCGAGGATCACACTGCCGGGGCTCCGGGAGAGGCGGCCCGGCGAGAAGCCCGCCGCCGAGGACGTCGAGAGGGACACCCCGTCGGGAAGTCGATTGCGGACGTCGTCGGCGAACGCGCGGTGGTGGTCGGCGACCGACTCGGCGGCCACGTCGCCGGTGTCCAGCCCCCGGACGACCCCCTCGTCGAGGACGTGCAGCAGGTGCAGGTCCGCGCCGTACCGCCCGGCGACCGCGACCGCGTACTCGACGGTCGTCTCGGCCGCGTCGCTGCCGTCGACGGGCGCGAGCACGAGATCGATCTCGACATCCATCGGCCGGGAGTCGGCGCGCGCCGGGCAAAAAGCCGCCGAAACCGCGCGGCTTTTCACGGCCCCGGCCGAGCCGTGGGTATGTTCGAGACGGTCGTCATCGCGACCGACGGCTCCGAGAGCGCCGGCCGTGCGGTCCGGATGGCACTCGACCTCGCGGACCGCTTCGACGCGGCCGTCCACGCCCTCTACGTCGTCGACACCGGTGAACTCCGCGCCTCGCCCGAGACGGTCCGGGCGGACCTCGAGGACGCCCTCGAAGCGGCGGGCGGGGAGGCCCTCTCTGTCGTCGAGAGCGAGGCCGACCCGGCCGGCTGTGAGGTCGTCACCGCCCTCAGGGAGGGCGACCCGACCGACGAGATCGTCGCCTACGCCCACGAGGTCGACGCCGACGTCGTCGCGACCGGTACCCGCGGGCGCCACGGCGACCACGCGTTCCTCCTGGGGAGCGTCGCCGAGGCCATCGTCCGTCGCTGCCCCGTCCCCGTGCTGACGGTCCGCCAGCTGGGCGAGGACGAGCGCGAGGCGTCGACCGGATTCTGAGGCGGTTCCGGGGCCTTCTTTGCACCCGGGGCGCTCGTTGCGGTATGGACGACTGGCTCATCGACGACGACCGACTCTCCATCGAGCGCAAGTCGGTCCTCCCGGGGGAGGGCTTCTTCCGGCCCGACGCCGTCGAGCGCGAGCAGGCCGAACGGGAGATCGCAGCCACGCTTTCGGGCGCGGAGACGGTCGTCGTGGCCGACCCGGACGCGGACGGACTCGCCTGTACGGCGCTGATCCGGCGCGCCCACGACGGGGCCGCGCTCGTCCCCGCGGGTCCCCACGAGATACAGGACGCGGTCGCCTGGACCGCCGAGTACGCCGAGTCCGGCGCCGACGTGTTCGTCTGTGACCTCTGTCCCGACAGCACCGGGGACGTCAACGGCCTCGCGAACCTCGTGGCCCACGCCGGCACGGTCGCGTGGTACGACCACCACCAGTGGGACGACGACGTGGCCGACGCGGTGCGTGGGGCGGACGTGGACCTCGTGGTCGGCGCCTCCGGAGAGGTCTGCTCGGCCGATGTGACCCTCGAAGAACTCGCGTACGACTTCGCCGAGCAATACGCCGACCTCGCGGCCGCGACCCGCGACCACGACCTCTGGATCCGCGAGGACCCCCGCAGCGACGACCTCGCCGATTACGCCTACTGGGCCGACCCCGAGGAGTACGTCGAGACCGTCCTCGAACACGGCGCGGACCTCCCGCCGGCAGTCGAGGACTTTCTCGCCGGGCGCCGCGTCGAGAAGGACGCCCTCATCGAGAAGGCCGTCGAGCGCGCACAGCTCCGGGAGGTCGGCCCCTGGACCGTCGGCGTCACGTACGGCCGCTGTTCGCAAAACGAGGTCGCCGAGGCGCTGCGCGAGCAGGGTGCGGACGCCTCCGTCGTCGTCAAGCCCGCCGGGTCGGCGTCGATCCGTGGCACGGACGCCTTCGAGCGCTGCCACGAGGTCGCCGCCAAGGTCAACGGCGGCGGCCATCCGAAGGCCGCGGGCTGCAAGCCCGACGTCTACGACGACATGCTCGACTACGCCCACCACTGGACCACCCAGGGCGCAGTGGCAAAACGGGCTATCCTCGACGCGTTCCTGCGGCTTTCGGACGGGGTCGACGAGGACGAGAGCGGCGAGGCGTAGCTTTCTGGCTGGCCGCGGCAGTCGCGCCAGAGTCATACCATCGATTCCGAGAGCTCTCGTGCCGGTGACCGCTGCCAGGTGTAGTCATCGATTCAAGCCGACGGTATCTAACAGGAACCCCACAGTTAATCCAGCCCCGCCCGTAGCGGGAGGTATGCTCTCGGGCACCGAGATGGGAGTGGTGGACGAGAACGCGGCCACGCTGGGGGTGGAGCGCAAGCAACTCATGGAGTCCAGCGGCAACGCGGTGGCACGCGCGGTCCGGGACGCCGTCGACCCCGGCGGGTCGGTGACGATCGTCGCCGGCCGCGGCAACAACGGCGGTGACGCCTTCGTCGCGGCGCGGTTTCTCGACGACTACGACGTCAGGGTGCTCCTGCTCGGCCGCGCGGAGACAATCACGACCGACATCGCCCGCGAGAACTGGACCGCACTCCAGCGCGGCGAGTACGACACCGAGGAGGTGTGGGACTCGACGGCGCTCCGCCTCGGCGACCCGGACCTCTTCGTGGACGCGATGCTCGGGACGGGCATCCAGGGTAGCCTCCGCGAGCCAGCAGCCTCGGCGGCCCACGCGATGAACGACAGCGACGTCCCGGTGCTGTCGGTCGACGTGCCCTCGGGACTGGACGCCGACGCGGGCGAGATAGCAGCCAACGCTGTCGACCCCGACCACGTGGTCACGTTCCACGACACGAAACCGGGACTGCCGGACCTGGAGGCGGACGTGACTGTCGCGGACATCGGCATCCCGGACGCGGCCGAGACGTTCGTCGAACGCGGGGACCTCCTGCGCGTCTCGCGGGACCCGGACAGCCACAAGGGCGAAAACGGCGAGGTGCTCGTCATCGGCGGGGGGCCCTACGTCGGTGCGCCGGCACTCGCCGCCCAGGCCGCCCTGCGCGCCGGCGCGGACCTGGTTCGGGTGACCTGCCCGACGTCGGTCTCACACGAGATCCAGGGCTACCGCGAGGACCTCATCTTGCGCCCGATGGAGGGACGGAAGTTCGAACCCGGTCACGTCGGTCCGGTCCTCGAGTTCGCGGCCGAACACGACACCGTCGTCATCGGGCCGGGACTCGGCGACGAGGAGACGCTGGAGGCCACGCGTGCCATCCTCGAAGGCTACGACGGGCGTGCAGTGGTCGACGCCGACGCGCTCGAAGTGGTGCCCGGCCTCGCCACCGACGCGACACTGGTCTGTACGCCCCACCAGGGCGAACTCGTCGAGATGGGCGGACGGACCGCCGAGGGCTGGGAGGAGCGTCGCGACCTGGTCGCCCAGTTCGCCGCCGACCTCGGACACACGCTCCTCGTGAAGGGACAGTACGACCTCATATCCGACGGCGAGGGGACACGCGTCAACCGTACCGGCAATGCGGGGATGACCGTCGGCGGCACGGGCGACGTACTCGCGGGGATCACGGGGGCGTTGCTCGCCAGACAGGAGCCGATCCACGCCGCCGCGATGGGCGCGTACGTCAACGGCCGCGCCGGCGACATCGTCCACGAGGAACGCGGCGACGGCCTGATGGCAAGCGACATGGTCGAAGCCATCCCGGACGGGATGGACCTCTCGTAGCGTCTGCGAACGGGGGGCTCAGACCGACACGCCCGCGAGTTCGCCGGCCTTGGCGCGGGATTGCTCGACGACTGCGGGGCGCCCCTCGAACTCGATGACGACCTGGTCGCCGTACTCGACGTCCTCGACGTGGGCGTTGTCGTGGATCCAGGAGACGACGGACATCGTCTCGTCGGTCATCGGCAAGACGAGTCGCTCGCGCTCGAAGGCCGGCAGGTCGGCGTGGATGCGCTCGCGGAGGGCCTCGACGTTCTCGCCGGTCCTGGCGCTCACGGCGACCGGATTGGGCGCCAGCGCCGACAGCGCCTCGCGCTTGCGCCCGATCTCCCTGTCCTCGACCGTGTCGATCTTGTTCAGGACCGTTACTATGGGCGCCTCGTTGCGCTCGTAGAGGGTGTCGTGGCAGGTCACGAGTTTCTCGCGGATCTCCCTGAGGGGTTCGCTCACGTCCACGACCAGCAACACGAGGTCGGCCCGGTAGACGGCATCAAGCGTCGACTTGAACGACTCGACCAGCCAGTGTGGCAGGTCGGAGATGAACCCGACGGTGTCGGTCAACAGGACGTCCCGGCGGTCCATCTCTGCCCGGCGGGTCGTCGTGCCCAGCGTCGTGAACAGGCGGTCCTCGGACTCGGCGGTCGTGTCGAGGTCGGGGTGGCGATCCTCGTTCTCGTCGACGTCGACGTCGGCGGCCAGTTGCCGCAGCAGCGTCGACTTGCCCGCGTTCGTGTAGCCGGCCATCGCCACGAGGTCGAACCCCGATTCGCGGCGCTGCTGGCGGCGCTGCTGGTCGGTCTGTTCGATCCGTTCGAGTTCGTCGCGGATGCGGGAGATGCGCGCCTTGATGTCCTGCTCGCGGCTCTCGTCGTACTCGCCAAGCCCCATGAACCCCGGTCGCTCGTCGCGCTTGGCGAGGCTGGCCTTCGCCTCGGCACGCGGGAGTTCGTAGCGCAACTGGGCGAGTTCGACCTGTAACTGGGCTTTCCGCGTTCGCGCGCGCTGGCCGAAAATCTCCAGGATCAGTCGGAAGCGGTCGATGACGCGCACGCCGGCCGGCAGTTTGTTGCCGACGTTGAACGTCTGGTAGGGCCCCAGTTGGTTGTCGAAGACCACGACCGACGCGTCCCGGTCCCGGATCATCCGTGCCAGTTCCTCGACCTTGCCCTCGCCCATGTGGTAGGCGGGGTCCTCGGTGCGTGTCTGGGTCAGTTCCCCCACCACGTCGTACCCCGCGGCCCGCGCGAGGTCGCTGATCTCGGCCGTGTCGCCGTCGCCCTCGTCGACCCGCTTGGCGATGACCGTTCTCTCGGCTGTGGTGTCGGTGGCCGTCACTTGGACGGCGCTACGGTCCCCCGATATTTAAATTCCGGTCCGGACCAAGGAGTTCGGACATCCCGGTCTCGGTCAGCGCGTCCCGATGTCGTCCTCGTCTTCGAGGATCTTGATCTCCGCGTTGCCGCTGGAGACCTCGTTGACGAGGTCGTAGAAGTCGTTCTGGAGGCCCGCGGGGAATTCGAGGACGCCGATCCAGGAGCCGTCGGCCTGCCACTCCTCGCGCTCCAGGTCGCCGAACTCGCGCACCTTGGCCTGCCCGCTGCCAGCGTAGTCGGCGGGCAACTGGACCGCGACCGTGACGGTATCAAAACGGATGGGGATGACAGGCCGGAGTTCGTCGAGTGCCTCGTCGACCTGGCTCTCGACGGGTTCCATCGGGTCGACCCGGAAGTCCGTCTCCTCCAGGGCGGACTCGATGCGGTCGGGCGGGTGGGGCGCGTCGTCCATCTGCGGGTTGACCGCGTTGCGCGCGATGCGGTCGATGAGTTGCTTGCGCTTTTGTTCTTGCATCTCGCGGCGCTGTTCGGCCGTGATCTGGATCTCGCCGCGCTTGATGACCTCCGGGATGATCTCCAGTGGGTCCGTCGTCCCGAACACTTCCTCGAGGGCGTTCTCGGGCGGGCGGTCGCCACGGGAGGCGTCCTCGAAGACGTCCTCGGCCGCGATGACGTCCGCCAGGTCGCCCTCGAACTCCCCGCGGGAGATGGCGAGTGCGGCGTCGGGGTCGACCAGCACCTCGAAGCGCTCGCCGTGGGATTCCAGCCGGGCCGTCACCGCCTCGTCGAGCGATATCATGGCCGGCAGTTACGCGGGGGCGCCTAAAGGTGTTTCCCGCCGCTACTCCTCGTCGTCGCTGAGAAGGTCGAACTCCGCGAGGTAGTCCTCTTTCTCGTCCTCGCCGAGGTAGTGGTACAGTTCGTCCTCGACGCTGATGGTCGCGAGGCCGATGCCCTCCGGCGCGAGTTCGCCGTCGTTGACCGACGCCAGGGCCTCCAGTGCCAGCCGGACGCCGTCCTCAAGGTTCATCTCGTCGGTGTAGTTCTCCTCCAAGTAATCCCGGATGTCGCCCCGGTCCGCGCCGACCGCGAGGGCCTTCCACTCGTAGGGCGTCCCCGAGGGGTCGGTCTCGTAGAGGCGGGGCTCGCCGTCCGCGATGCCGGCGATGATGAGCGCCACGCCGAAGGGCCGGGCACCGCCGACCTGGGTGTACTGCTGGATGTAGTCGGTGACCTCCTTGGTGAGCGTCTCGACGCCGATGGGTTCGCCGTAGCGGAGTTCGTTGATCTGGGCCCGGCGGCGCGCGAAGTCGATGAGCTGGCGGGCGTCGGCGACGTGGCCGGCGCTGGCGATGCCGACGTGGTCGTCGGCCTTGTGGATCTTCTCGACGCTGTCCCGTTCCATCAGCGGCGAGCGCACGCGCTTGTCGACGGCCAGCACCACGCCGTCGGTCGTTCGGACGCCGATGCTTGCGGTCCCGCGCTTGACTGCCTCGCGGGCGTATTCGACCTGGTAGAGGCGGCCGTCCGGGGAGAAGATGGTGATCCCCCTGTCGTAGGCCTGCTGTTGGTTTTGTCCTTGCATAGTTAGACATCGAGCGTCGTCGCGCCCGCGAACGGGTCGCCGGTCCGCACGTCGAGGCGAGCGCCACGGACCGACGCGGACCGTTCGTCGTCCCGGAACACGACGTCTCTCTGGTCCGTTCTTTCCCGTCGCTGACGCATATACTTTTCCTCACAGGCCCGCACCGTCCCGCTCGTCCCGCGGACCCGCAGGCCGACCGGGTGACCCTCGAGGCGTCGCTACACCTCCTTGACGTGGCCACACTGGCGGCACTCCCAGACGCCCTCCTCGACCAGGTCGAACTGGGCCTTCTGGTAGCTGCCGCCCAGGCTGTTCTCGCAGTCGGGATTCGGGCACCGGTCCGAGATGCGTTGCATGTGGGAACGTAGCACGTGCCGGCGTAAATGCCCACGGTCGGTCCGCGACGGTATCGGAACGATCCGCCGGGGTTCGTCCGCGAAGCCCTCCGAGGTCTAGAGCGACGAGACGCCCCACCGGTCGGCGCCGAGGCCTCGCGACGACCGCCCGGGTTCGGGAACTGACCGCCAGCAGTCACGACGAGTCGGCCGTCGGGCGGTGGCTCGCGGGCCGTCCCGCCGGGCCGGCGGCCTAGCTCCAGCGGTCGAGGCCCGTCTGGACGACGGACTGCTCGATGCGCTCGAAGCCGCGCTCGACCTCCTCGGCGGGAACGTCCCACTCCTCGACGACGAATGCCTTCGCGGCTTCGATGTCGGGTTCGACGTCGACGTGGTAGTCGTAGTCGTCGGTCACCGTGGGGTCGAGGAACATCGCGCGGATGCGGTCGGCGTGGGGGATGGTCTCCTCGCGGGCCGAAAGCGCCGAGAAGAGGTCGCCGTGCTCGTCGATGAGGTCGACGGCGGTCTTCGGCCCGACGCCGTCGATGCCGTCGTTGAAGTCGGTGCCGACGAGGACGGCGGCGTCGACCAGCCCCTCCCAGGTGAGGCCGTGGGCCGAAAGCGTCGCCTCGAAGTCCATGACCTCGGGGTCGCCCGTGCTGGTCAACTGCCTGAGGGTCAGCGGCGCGCCGAGCAGCAGGGCGTCGTAGTCCTCGGTCCCGGCGTAGTCGACGTCGCCGTGCCGTGCCATGTGGGCGGCCTGGGCCTCGCCCTCCGCGGGCGCCTCGATGTAGGGGACGTCGAGGCGGTCGAACAGCTCGCGGGTGGTGGACTGGATGACCTCGGTGAGTTCCTGTGTGCGGGAATCGAGGGTGGCGATCTCGGCGGCGTCGACCTCCTCCCGCTCGCGGGCGGCCGCCAGCTGGTCCTCGTACTCTGCCTTCTGGGCGCGGCGCTCGTCGAGTTCCGCCTCCTTCAGCCCGGTGACGCCGCCGTCGAAGACGAACACCGGCGTCAGGTCGTGCTCGAAGAACTTCGGGAGCCCCCGGACGACGCCGACGAGGTTCGCGACCTCGGTGCCGTCGGCGGTCGTGTACGCCGCAGTCCGGGTGAACCTGACCGTCGTCGTGAGGTACCGGTACAGCCAGTTGTGGGCGTCGACCGCGACGAGCGAGCCCGCCAGGTCGTCGAACGGCGTCGACTCGACGGCCGCCAGCTGCCGGAGGTCCGCGTTTCCCATCGGCGGGCCTTGGCCGGGCGGGCGCTTGAAACTCCCGGCCCCGGGCCGGCCGGCGCGACCGCCACGTCAGTCCGGTTCCGTCGTCGCGGAGAGGAGGGCCGGCGGCACCGCCGTCGCCGACGGGCGGGCCTCGAGGAACGCGGCCGCCGCCTCGGGCAGGTCCCGCTCGCGGAACCGGTCGAGCCCCTCGCGGTAGGCGGCCGCCGGCCGGGAGGCGGGGGCGTCGGTGGGTCGCTCGAGGACGAGTTCCGCCAGCCCGGTCTCCCGGCCGGTGAAGCCGAAGCCGGCGCGGTACAGCGCCTCGTAGGCGAACGGGTTGTTGACGGCGATTCGGGCGCGATCGTAGCCGCGGTCGGCGGCCCGCTCGACGACGAACGCACAGAGCCGCGGCCCCAGACCCTCACCACGCCGGTCGTCACACACCGTGACGTACCGGAGCCACAGCGTTTCGGGGGACGTCCGGTCGGCGTCGAACGCGACGGCGGCCACGACGGCGTCGTCGTACTCGCGGTCCGAGGCCGCCGAGGGGTCCCGGAGGACGGCCTTCCCGGTGGTGGTCATCACGAACTTGCCGGCGTAGCTGAACCGGCGGTGGTCGAGCCGCAGGGTCGGGCCGTCCGGCGGCCACCCGAGGACGCGGCGCTCCAT
>PXSG01000086.1:15338-17283 GCA_003023485.1 Halobacteriales archaeon SW_10_68_16 | reverse complement strand
ATTGTCGGTGTCCACGATGTGGCCCCGACATCAGGGGACGGTTTCACTGCGTTCAGTCGGCCTCACCTTTCTCGATCGGAGCACCGACGAGGTTACCCCACTCGGTCCAGGAGCCGTCGTAGTTGATGGCGTCGTCGTAGCCCAGCAGTTCGTGCAGGGCGAACCACGCGACAGAGGAGCGCTCGCCGATGCGGCAGTAGGCGACGGTCGTGCCCTCGCCGTCGATGCCACGCTCGGCGTAGAGTTCCTCGAGTTCGTCGAAGTCCTTGAACGTGCCGTCCTCGTTGGTGACGGCGGCCCAGGAGATGTTCTGGGCGCCGGGAATGTGGCCGCCGCGCTGGGCGGTCTCCTGCAGACCCGGCGGGGCGAGGATCTCGCCGCTGAACTCCTCGGGCGAGCGGACGTCCACCAGCGGAAAACCACGCTCGATGGCGTTCTCGACGTCCTCGCGGTACGCGCGGATGGACTCGCGGGGGCCCGACGCGCTGTACTCGACTTCGGGGAAGCTCGGTACCTCGTCGGTCAGCGGATAGTCGTTCTCGACCCAGTAGTCCCGGCCGCCGTCGAGCAGGCGGACGTCGTCGTGGCCGTAGTACTTGAACTGCCAGTACGTGTAGGCGGCGAACCAGTTGGAGTTGTCGCCGTACAGGACGACCGTCGAGTCGTCGCTGATGCCCGCCGCGCTCATCGTCGCCTCGAAGTCGTCCTTCTTGAGGATGTCACGCTGGGTCTGGTCCTGCAGGTCCGTCTCCCAGTTGAACCCGATGGCGCCGGGCGCGTGGCTCTCGTCGTACAGTTCGGTGTCGACGTCGACCTCGACCAGCCGGTGGCCCGGGTCGTCGCTCTGGAACTCGTCAAGTCTGTCCTCGACCCAGTCCGCCGAGACGAGAACGTCGTTTGCGTAGTCGCTCATGGTACACCGAACCGTAAGTCTACCACACGTATATCCCTCCCTATTTCGGCATGTCCCGCCACTCCTCCCCTCTCGCGGCAGAATATGCCTCTTCTTTTCTATTCGCTTCCCTGATACTCAATCACGTTGGGAGATTGCCCTGGCCGCCTCGGGCCCGGACACCGGGGCCGACCGGCGCGACGTGTCGGTCATTTTTACCGATACCTCCGACCGTACGAGACGAACATCTTCAAGCGGTGGGGGGGCCAAGCCCCGCCGATGCCCGACATCGTCGTCTCGGATCCGTGGCTGGCCGCCAACCTCGATTCCGTCCGGGTGGTGGACGTCCGCGACCCCTGGGAGTTCGACGGGATCGGTCACGTCCCCGGCGCGGTCAACATCCCCTTCGACGCCTTCCGTGCCGAGGAACACGCGGCCGAGGGCGGTGGGGACGGGGAGGGCATGTTGCCTGGCGAGGACGCCTTCGCGGGCCTCATGGGGGAAGCCGGCATCAGCCGCGAGGATCACGTCGTCGCCTACGACGACCACCACGGCGTCTTCGCCGCGCGCTTTCTCGTGACCGCCGAACTGTACGGCCACCCGCGCGACCGGTTGCACCTGCTCGATGGCGACTTCAGCGCCTGGCAGCGCGAACACGAGACGTCGACCGATGCGCCCGACCCGGTCCCGACAGACTACGAGATCCGCCGGCCCGCGGAGACGCCCCTGGTCGACGCCGACGCCGTCGCCGCGGCAATCGACGACGCCGGTACCCTGATCGTCGACACGCGCGAGGACTGGGAGTTCGCGGAGTCACACATCCTAGGGGCGATCAGACTGGACTGGCGCGAACTCGTCGACGACGAGACCCGCGGCCTCGAACCGCGCGCGGAGATGGAGCGACTCCTCGAAGAGCGGGGTATCACCCGCGAGAAGCGCGTCCTGCTGTACTGCAACACCGCCCGCCGGATCAGTCACACGTACGTCGTCCTCCGCCATCTCGGCTATCCGGACATCGCCTTCTACGAGGGGAGCCTCACCGAGTGGGAGGCC
>PXSG01000086.1:4718-15168 GCA_003023485.1 Halobacteriales archaeon SW_10_68_16 | reverse complement strand
TGAGCTTCGATTTGCATCTCTCTTGAACTCCACGGACCCCGAAAAACCTGCCAGAGAAACTCTCTATTATGCGCCGGCCGGGAATTGAACCCGGGCTATGAGCTTGGGAAGCTCATGTCCTACCACTAGACCACCGGCGCACGCAGACCACTCCTCCGGTCGGGCCGGGTGTTCGCTAGTCCTCACCGATTGCACTTCAACGTAGCGCTTCCGGGAATCGGACAAACGTCCACTCTCGGGACGTCACCGTACGGTATTTGACAGCCCACTCCTAACCGCGGCACATGTCGGATACCGTGCGGGCGGAGTCACCGCTCGATCTGACCCTCTCGGAGTCGGAATCCGAGGCGTACCGCGAGCACATCACCACCTTCATCGCGGAGACGGTCGAGACGGCCGGGGCAGAGGAGGCCGTTATCGCCCTCTCGGGTGGTATCGACAGCACGCTCACCTCCCACCTGACCGTCGAGGCGCTGGGCCGGGAGTCCGTCTACGGGCTGGTCCTCCCCAGCGAGGTCAACCGCGAAGCGAACATGAGCGACGCCGAGCGCGTCGCCGCCGAGTTGCTCGACATCGAGTACGACGTCGTCGAGATCGGATCGCTCGTCGACGCCATCCGCGAGACGGTCCCCGAGGCGATGGTCGCCGACGACGCCGACCGCCGCCGGACGGCCGTGGGGAACCTCCGTGCCCGGCTGCGTGCGGTGCTGAACTACTACGCCGCGAACAGCCGGAACGGGCTCGTGGTCGGGACGGGCAACCGCAGCGAGGCACAGGTCGGCTACTTCACCAAGTACGGCGACGGCGCCGTCGACTGCCTGCCCATCGCGCCCCTCTACAAACAGCAGGTCCGCCAGCTCGCCCGCCACGTCGGCGTCCCGGAGGACCTGGCCGCCAAGACCGCCAGCGCCGAACTCTGGTCGGGCCAGACCGACGAGGCGGAACTCGGCATCGACTACGACACACTGGATTCGGTGCTCGCGCTCCACGTCGACGGGCCACTCTCCCCGTCCGCGACGGCTGCCGAACTCGGTCTCGACCGCGAAGTCGTCGAGCGCGTCCGCGCCATGTGCGAGCACAGTGCGCACAAGCGCGAGTTCCCGCCGGGTCCCGGCCCGCTGTACTGATACCGGTCCCGGTCACGCGCGACCGGTGCTACCCGCTCTCGTTGGTCTCGACGACGATGCGGATGTTGTCACCCTGGTTCGCGTTCGCGGCGTCGACTCCCTGCAGGACGTACGTCTGCGGGTCGACCGGCTCGCCGTTCACCTCGACGGTGACGTCCGTGCCGGGGTCGCCCTCCCGGTAGACCGTACCCTCGAAGACGACGGTGTCCTCGCTGACCCCGATATCGATCGTCGCCATCGCCCACTCCAGCGTGACACCGGTCGCGTGTTTGTGCCAGACCTGACCGTCGCCGCCCTCGAAGTGGAATTTGTCGGCCTGGAGTTGGTACTCCTGGCGGCTGAAATCGACCCGCTGGCCGTCGATGACCACCTCGATGGTGCCGTGTTCGTGGGTACTCCCCGTCGGCCCGGGCGTCCGGGCGACCTCCCCGAGACTCGCCTCGCCCGCGTCGGCGTTGCCTTCGGTCCCGGTGTCGGTGGCGGGCGAGGCGTCCCCCCCGCCCACGAAGACGATGACGTAGACCACGACGGCGACGGCCGCGAGCAACACGAGTCCGAGCACGAGCGGTCCCGTCGGGAGTCCACCGCCGTCGTCGTCGAGTTCACTCTCGACCCGGCGGCGGTCGATCGCTCCCAGTTCCCCCTCGTGGGTCTCGTCGAGATGACGCAGGTACGCCGTCTCGTCGTCGAAGGAGTCCCCACAGTAGTCACAGTCTGGCATCGCTCCCGCTCTTGGACGCTGTCACACTCAGCCGTTTCGGTTCGCCCCGTCGAACGAGTCGACGAGTCGCGCGAAGGCCGCTGCCTCCCGGGCTTCCCGGCGCTCGGGTGCGGCGTCGTCCCGCAGGCGGGCCGCGATTGCCCGCACCGCCTCGGCGTCGTTGGCGGCGATCTCCAGCGCGACCGCCCGCGGGTCCTCGGTGACGCGGCTGACCAGCCCCATCCGTCGGGCCTCCGTCGCGTCGACGGCCGTCCGTATCATGGGCCGAGGTGGCCCGCCGTTTCCAAAGGTCTTTGCCCTTCCCCTCGCTAGGTGGCGGTAATGGAGGACGCCGCGGCAGTCCGACGAGCCGCGCTGGACGCGACGGCGGACGTCGAACCCGCGCCGCTCCGGGAGCGGATCGGTGCCCACCTCGACGGCGGGTCGATGGTCCCCGGCGTACTCACGATCCTCGCGGCCCGCGCAGCAGGGGACGGGGCGTCGGGCCCCCTCGCGGACAGCGACGGCACCCTCCTCGAACCGGTCGCCACCCGCGCGGCCGGTGTCCAGCTCATCTACGAGGGGCTGCGACTCACCCGCCAGCTCTCGCAGGACGAACCCTGGACCACCGGCGAGAAGGACGACGGCGACCTCGCCATCCTCGTCGCGGACGTGCTCGTCTCGCGAGGATTCTACCTGCTCGCCCGGTCGGAGGCCGCCGACGCCGCCGTGACCACCGTCCGGGCCTTCGGCCGCGACCAGTCGGTCCGCCAGGAGACCGACGACGCCTCGCTGGACCGGAACCTCGAAGCCGACGTTCTGGAACTGGCAGTCGTCGCCGGCGCGACGCTGGATGGCTCGGTCTCACCCCGCCTGCGCGAGTACGCGGCCAGCCTCGCCAACGGCAGCCCCTTGCCCGACGCGGAGGCCTTTTTCCCCGAAACCGTCGCAGAGGACCTCGCCGCGTCCGGCCTCGAATCCACGGGGGGCGACGGCGTAACGACGTCCGCCGACCACTGAACCGAAACCCCTAAAGAGCGAACGCGGCAACCGAGTGATGCGCGCCTGGGTAGCTTAGCGGTAAAGCGCGTCCTTGGTAAGGACGAGAGCCCGGGTTCAAATCCCGGCCTAGGCTATACGGGAACAAGGGTTACGGAAGTACGAGGAGAAAGCCCCGTGCTTTAGCGCGGGGATGAATCCGACAACTGTGAATCTTTTCACGTGTGTTGTAGCCGACGTGATAAAATGCGCCTGTCGTGCCAATCAACAGCGACGTGCTGTTCGAGCGTGCGATGTCGGGGACCACCGACGCGGTCAGCGGACCGGTCGCGTCCACCTCGTCCGCAGCGGCGAGCTGGACCGCCGCCTCGTCCGACGGTGCGACTCTGAACGACAGTCGCTCGAACGGAGCTGTTTCGATGAAGTGATCCTCGACGCGGGTCAACACGAGCGCTTCGTCGATGGCCGCCCGCTCGAACGCCAGCGGTCCACTTCCCACCGGTTCGGGGTTCTGCCAGGTGAGCGCTTCCGTGACCCCTTCTTGGAGCGACACGTCCCCGATTTCGGTCCGCCGGGAACGTGGCTCCCACTCGGTCCGGGGCAAGACCGGCAGCGTGAGTACCCGTCGGGCAACCTCGCGGCTGGCGTCGATCCGGAGCTCGACCGTCCGGTCGTCCACGGCCGTCACCCCCGTCACGAGCGAGGTGCGGCCGCGAAATCGCGGAGCGGGTACCGGAATGCCATCGTCGCCCAGCGACGTATCTGAGAGAAATCGCACGGTGAACGCGACGTCGTCGGCGGTTATCGGTCGCCCATCGTGCCACTCTCCCGACCGGAGCTGCACGGTCGCGACGGTCGTGTCGTCGTCGGTCCACGTCCAGTCGAACGGCCTGGCGGTCGAACTGCACTGTCGTGACCGGACGCTTCGTATCCCGGTCACTAAGTGTGGTGGGTCTGCCCCTACTGGTCATCACAGACTGCCCCAACCACAGCCATCCACCGGCGTCTTGAACGAATCATGACCGGGTGGACAGTGTCGCCGATGGACCGACGGCGAATTGGGCCTCCCAGCTAGACGATGGCTCCTGTGACGGGGGTTGTCGATTAGTTGTTGTTTTCCTCGACCAGCGACCGGTAGAGGTCGACGAGTGCGTCGCTGACCGCTGCGATGGTGTAGTCCTCGCTTGCCTCTGCTGCCGCCGCGCCGAGGTCCTCGCGCAACGCCCCGTCCCCGGTCGCCCGCTCTACCGTCTCGACGAACCCGGCCACGTCGGCGGCCTTGAGGCAGTCAGTCCCGTCATCGAGCCACTCGAAAGTCGGGATGTCGCGGACGACGGGCGGCTTCCCGCAGGCCATCGCCTCCAGGAGTGCCATCCCCTCGTTCTCGTTTTTCGTCGGGAAGAAGAACACGTCCCCGGCGGCGAAGGCCCCGCGGATGTCCTCGACGTAGCCGGTGAAGGTGCAGTTCCCGGGCGCACTCTCGACGAGCCTGGTCGTCCGCCTGCTCCGGAGCACCCTATCGAGGGTTCCGCCGCCCGGATTGAGGTAGCCAAACCAGGCGAAATCCAGGTCGGGAAGCCGGCGGGCGGTCTCGACGAACGCCGACAGCCCCTTGCGCTCGATGACGTGCCCGACCATGAACACCACCGGCGGGTCGAGGTCGTACCGCTCGCGGTACTCGCCGCGCAACGACTCGTAGCCCGCCAGTTTCTCGGGGTCGAAGCCGTTCGAGATGACCGTCCGCGGGGTCGCACAGTAGTCGTCCATGGCCGCCGCGGTGTACTCGGAGGGACAGACCAGGTGGTCGGCCAGGCCGTAGGCATAAGAGAGGTACGGTTTCAGCGGCCCCGCGAGGACATCGGAGAGGGCGAAACTCTCACGGAAGTCCTCGGCGGTCTGGTGGGCGTGGGCCACCACGGGGACGCCCTCGGTACGGGCACGGTTGGCGTAGTAGACCGAGCGCGGCCCCATGTTGTTGAGGTGCAGGAGGTCGGCCGTCAGCGTGGGCCCGGTGGTGTAGTCGATGCCGTGCCGGTCGAGCATCCGGCGCTGATTGCGCACCGACTGTGCGTGGCCGCCGGTGATGTACCCCTCCCACTCGAAGTAATGGCTGACTCTCATCGGCAGGCCAGCAGAGTCGTCGATCGTCCGGCAGCCACGGTCACGCGCTACTCGCCCCGCAACGCTGCCATGTGGTCGACGCGCCGCTGAACAAGGTCGGGTTTGCCGATGTCGTGGCGCATCCGGAGCCCCTCCTCGCCGGCGGCCGCCAGCGCCTCCTCGGCGATGGCCTCGGCCCCGGTGATCGAGTCGCCGACGCCCACGACCGCGAACGACCGCGAGGTGGTGGTGTAGATGCCGTCCTCGCGCTCGTCGACGCTGGCGTAGTAGAGCAACGCCTCGCCCGCCGACTCCTCGTCGATGGCCACCCGCGTGCCGGCCTCGGGGTCGGTCGGATACCCCGCGGGGACGGCGTACTTGCAGACGGTGGCCTGGCGCTCGAAGCGGAGTTTCGGCAGCGACTCCCCATCGCGGGCGGCAACCAGCACGTCCAGCAGGTCGGTGGTGAGCACGGGCAGCGTGTTCATCGCCTCGGGGTCGCCAAAGCGGGCGTTGAACTCGACGACCGTCACGCCCTCGGCGGTGAGCATGAACTGCCCGTAGAGGACGCCCTTGTATCCTTCCAGCGCCTCGACGGTCGCCTGGATGATGTCGACGGCCTCGGTGTAGTGGGATTCGTCCATGAACGGCAACTGGAGAGCGGCGTCGCTGTAGGAGCCCATCCCGCCCGTGTTCGGGCCCTCGTCGCCCTCGTAGGCGCGCTTGTGGTCCTGAACGGCCGGCGTGACCCGCACGTCCCCGTTCGCGACGAGGGCCTGGACGGTGAACTCCTCGCCGACGAGGCGTTCCTCCAGGATAACACGCTCGTAGCCGGACTCGCGGATGTAGGTCTTGGCCTCCTCGGCGGTCACCTGGTCGCCGATGACGCGCACGCCCTTGCCACCGGTGAGGCCGGCGGGTTTCACCGCGAGGTCCCCGTCGTAGTCGTCGATGTACTCGCAGGCGGCCTCCATGTCGTGGAACTCCTCGAAGTCCGGACAGCCCGGAATCGAGTGCTTCTCCATGAAGCGCCGCTGGAACCCCTTGTCGGTCTCGATGCGCGCCTCGGCCTGCCGGGGACCGAAGGCGTAGATCCCCGCGTCGTCGAGCGCGTCGGCGACGCCGGCTTCGAGCGGTGCCTCCGGGCCGATGACCGCGAGTGTCGCCCCCACGTCCCGCGCGTACGACCGGACCGCGGCGGGGTTGGTCGTCTCCAGCGTCTCGACTCCCTCGGCCACGCGGGCGATGCCCGGATTGCGGTTGCCGGCACAGGCGTACAGCTCCGCGTCGGAGTCCGCGAGCGCCCGGGCGATGGCGTGCTCGCGCCCGCCGCCACCGGCCAGCAGCACGGTCTCGCTCATACCGGATGCCCGGCAGGCACCGCCCTAAACGTTTCCCCATCCGCGTCACTGCGTGCTCCTCTCGGGTCGCTCTCGCAGCTCTGAATTTGAACGCGTAATGTGCCCGCATCAATCGAGATCTCGTGCGACCGCTCGCGAGAGATAGAGTATACAGAAAGCACAGTTTCAGCAATATCCAAAGAACACTGAGGCGGTGCTCACATGCCGACAGTGACTGTCAACGTGGACGAAGCCCTGAAAGCACAGATGGACGACCATCCGGAGATCAACTGGTCGGAAGTCGCCAGGAACGCATTCGAGGAAAAGATCGACGACCTGGAGATGATGGAACGGCTCTCGTCAGACAGCGAATTCACAGAGGAAGATATCGACGAACTCGCGGAGTTGATCGATACGAATGTCGCACAACGACTGGCAGAGCGATAGGCTGAGCAATTCAATATCTCGCTCCCTGTGCGTTTCGCTCACTGGCGTTCGCTGTAGTGCTCGGTCGGGGATTTGAACCCCGGTCATCGGCTGTCTTCCAATCTGGCCTCGGCCAAAATTGTCGAAAGGCCGATATGATTGGCCGGACTACACCAACCGAGCGCATCTCTGACTGGGTTTCTCCCGCTAATAAAGCCTGCCTTTCCCCGGTCGATTGCGAGGGACTGTCACCCGCTACTTCCCCTCGAATTCGGGTTCCTCGTCGCCGAAGAATGCGGAGATACCTTCCATCATGTCGTCGGTACCGAGCAGGTGACCGAAGGCCTGGGCCTCGATCTCCAGGCCGGCGTCGGTGTCGTCGCGGCCGGCCAGCATCGCGCGCTTGATGGCGTCGTAGGCGACCGGCGGGCCGCCGGCGAGGTCCTCGGTCAACTCACGGACGCGCTCCTCGAACTCGCCGGCCTCGACGATTTCGTTGACGAACCCGTAGTCGGCCATCGTCTCGGCGTCGTAGCGCTCGCCGGTGAGGATGATCTCGCGGGCGCGGCTCTCGCCGACGTGGTGTTTGAGCCGCTGGGTGCCGCCCCAGCCCGGGATGATGCCGAGGTTGACCTCCGGCTGTCCGAGTTCCGAGCGAGCGGTGGCGACGCGGATGTCAGCGCAGGCGGCCAGTTCCATCCCGCCGCCCAGCGTGTAGCCGTCGATGCCGGCGACGACGGGTAGGGGCGTCTCCTCGAAGGCGCCGAAGGCCTGCTGGCCCGTCCGCGAGAGGTCCCGGCCCTCGAGGTGGGTGGCACTGCCTGCGAAGGACTGGACGTCCGCGCCGGCACAGAACGCACGGTCGCCCGCACCCTCCAGCAGGATGGCCCGTACCTCCTCGTCGTCCTCCAGTTGCGCGACGGCCTCGGGGAGTTCCTCCAGCATCGCCACGCTGACCGTGTTCATCTGGTGGGGCCTGTCGAGGACGATCCGCCCGACGTCCTCCCGGTCCTCGACGGTCTCGACCTGGAGTGTCTCGTAGCTGATCGTCTCCGCCTCTTCCTCGCCGCCGTAGAAGCCGCCTTCCGACGCGGCCGCCCGGAGCCCCTCCGAGACTTCGTGGCGGGCAGCGCCGGTCTCCTCGTGGGCCGCTTCGAGCGTCTCGACCAGCGAATCGAGGCCGGCGTGGTCGGCGAGCTTGGCGGGCCCGTCGGGGAACCCGCCCCCGAGCATGACCGCCTCGTCGATGTCCGCGACGGGCGCGACCTCCGCATCGAGGAGTTTACCGACTTCGTTGGCCATGACCGCCAGCAGGCGTGCCTCGATGTCCTCGCGGCCGGCCTCGGGCGGGATGTCCACGCCGCCGTCGTCGTAGTCGTAGAAACCCACGCCGGTCTTCCTGCCCAGCTTCTCGTTGTCGACCTTGCGTTCCAGCAGGGGACAGGGCTCGTAGGCCACACCGAGGACCTCGTGCATGTACTCGAGGACGTGCAGGGTGACGTCGTTGCCGACCTGATCGCCGAGCTCGAAGGCGCCCATCGGCAGGCCGATGTCGAACTTGGTGGTGGCGTCGACCTCGGTGATGGTCGCCGTCTCGGATTCGACGAGCCAGCAGGCCTCGTTCATCAGCGGGACGAGTACGCGGTTGACGATAAAGCCGGGTTCGTCCTTGCGCACGCGGACCGGCGTCTTGCCCATGTCCGCGGCCAACTCCTCGGTGACATCGAGGGTTTCCTCCGCGGTGTGGGCGCCGCTGATGACCTCGACGAGGTCCATCCGGACCGGCGGATTGAAGAAGTGCATCCCGCAGAACTGCCCCGCCCGGTCGGTCGCCTCGGAGAGTTCGGTGATGGAGAGGCTCGACGTGTTCGAGGCGAAAATGGTGTGGTCGGGGGTGACCTCCTCCAGGTCGCTGTAGACGTCCTTCTTGATCTCCATCTCCTCGATGATGGCCTCGATGACGACGTCCGCCTCGCTGGCGGCCGCCTCGATGTCCACCAGCGGGGTGATCCGTTCGAGGGCGGTGTCGCGCTCCTCGTCGGTGATGTGATCCTTCTCGGCGAGTTTGCCGAGGCTCCACTCGATCCGGTCGTAGCCGTCCTGGACGATGTCCGCCTCGATATCGCGGAGGTTCACGTCGTAGCCAGCGAGCGCGGCGACCTCGGCGATGCCGTGGCCCATCGTGCCGGCACCGAGCACTGTGATGGTGTCGATATCCTCGGGTTGCATAGCTCGGTTCGTGACTCGCCCGCGCGGGCTTTGAACGTTTTCAATGCCGCGCTGGCCACGAGTACAGGGAGATTAATATCGGGATCAGGGAGGACGGACGTCTACACCAGCATCCGGGCGGCCATGTTGGCCGTCTCGGCGACGGGGCCGAACGCGGGCAACAGCAACACGGTCATCACGGCGGCGATGGCGATGGCGGCGTACAGGCCGGTGGGATAGTTCTCGATCTCGAGGTCGCCGTTGGGTTCCTCGATCCACATCGCCTTGACGACGCGGCTGTAGTAGTACAGCGAGACGGCGCTGTTGATTATCAGCGCGGCAGCGAGGATGGCGACACCGCCGTTGATCGAGGCCATCAGGAGGTAGAACTTCGAGAAGAAACCCCCGCCCAGGGGCAGGCCAGCCAGCGAGAACAGGAACACCGACATCGCCGCGCAGGCGAAGGGCGCTTCCGTCGCGAGGCCGTTGAAGTCCTCGAAGGTCCGGCCGACCTCCCAGTGTTCGGCCAGCGCGATGAACAGGAACGCGCCGGTATTCATGAACGCGTAGACGAGGAGGTGGGCCATCCCGGACCCGAGGACGAACGAGTGGTTCGCGCCGTCAGTCAGGGCAGCCAGCGCGATCAGCACGTAGCCGGCATGCCCCACCGAGGAGTAGGCGAGCATCCGCTTGACCCGCTCCTGTTTGAGCGCGGCGAAGTTGCCGACGGTCATCGTCGCCACGGCGAGCACCTGGAAGGCGACCACCCAGTCGACGGCACCGACGACGTCGATGGGGAAGGCAGTGAGGAACACCCGGAACGCGAGCACGAACCCGGCGGCCTTCGACGCCGAGGAGAGGAAGCCGGAGATCGGGGCGGGAGCGCCCTCGTATGCCTCGGGTGCCCAGAAGTGGAAGGGGACGCTCGCGGTCTTGAACGCGAAGCCGCCGATGACCATCACGATACCGAGACCGAGCACGCCGACCAGCGAGGTGCCGCCCAGGGCGCTGGCGACGGCGTCGAACTGCAGCGACCCGGTCGCGGCGTAGACCAGCGAGATGCCGTACGCGAAGACCGCCGAGGAGACGGCCCCGATGAGGAAGTACTTCAGCCCGGCCTCGACGCTGCCGCGGTTGTGCTTGAGGTAGGCGACCAGCGCATACGAGGGCAGGGAGGCCAGTTCCAGGCTGACGAACGCGGTGGCCAGCGAGTTGGCGGTGGACATCATCGCCATCCCGGTCGCGGCGAGCATCGTCAGCGAGTAGAACTCGGCCTGGTAGTCCATGCCCTGGAGGTAGTCGTAGCTGGCGAGCACGACGAGCGTGACGACGCTGGCGATCAGCGCCGTGAAAAAGAGGCTCATCCCGTCGACGACGAGGTTACCACCGAACAACTCGATCGCGCCGTTCCGGCGTGGCTGGCCGGTGCCGGCGACGAGGTACCAGCCCGTGACAGCCAGCGCAAGCAGCGACCCGACGACGGAGATGCCCGCGAGCAGGGCGCTGTTGTGGCTCTCCGGTTCGACGGCGTCGTAGACAAAGAGTACCAG
>PXSG01000086.1:3826-4673 GCA_003023485.1 Halobacteriales archaeon SW_10_68_16 | reverse complement strand
TGTCAGGCGCGACCCCGAGGAGGACCACCAGCAACAGCAACACGGCCAGCGGTGCGACCTCGTGGAACGGCGCCGG
Source organism: Halobacteriales archaeon SW_10_68_16 (assembly GCA_003023485.1). Next base: position 4,597 of record PXSG01000086.1, on the reverse strand, counting down.
GCCGACCTCGTAGTCGGTCTCCAGGCGGTAGGCCCCGAAGAGGGTCCGCTGCATGGCCCACAGCAGGTAGCCCGCGACGATGACGATGCCGAACATCGCCGTCGCCGTGAACAGGGGCGCACCCGGGAGGACAGTCGAGTGGAACGACCCGATGAACACGAGCACCTCGCCCGCGAAGCCGGCCATCAGCGGCAGGCCCATGTAGGCGAAGGCGCCGGCCACGAAGATGCCCACCGTCCAGGGCATCCGGTCTGCCATCCCGGACATGTCGCCGACCATCCGCGTGTGAGTGGCGTTGTAGATGACGCCGACGACCATGAACATCAGCCCGGAGATGAGGCCATGCGAGATCATCTGGAAGGTCGCCCCGCCGATGCCGTGGGCGGTAAAGGCGACCAGTCCCAGGATGACATAGCCCATCGAGGAGATCGAGGAGTAGGCGACGATGCGTTTGAGATCGCGCTGGGCCAGTGCGAGCAAGGCGCCGTATATGACGCTGACGACGCCGAAGGCCGCGATGACCGTCGCGTTGGCGGCCGCGACATCCGCGAGCATCGTGAAGTTGAACCGCAGCAGGGCGTAGGTCCCCATCTTCAGCAGGACGCCCGCCAGGATGATCGAGACCGGCGTCGGCGCCTGGACGTGGGCGTCGGGCAGCCACGTGTGGAACGGCACCACGGGCACCTTCACCGCGAACCCGGCAAACATCGCGACGAACGCGAGGAACTTCAGCGTCGCCGGCTCGATGCCCGCGAACGTCGAGAGCTCCCC
>PXSG01000086.1:984-3802 GCA_003023485.1 Halobacteriales archaeon SW_10_68_16 | reverse complement strand
GTGCGATCTCGGGCAGGCCAAGCGTCGTAATGGAGTCGCCCAGCCCGAACACCAGCCCGAACAGGCCGAGGAACATGATCAGGGAGGCGAGGTTCGTGTAGATGAGGAACTTCACGGCGGCGTACTTCCGGCGCGGGCCGCCCCAGACGCCGATCAGCAGGTACATCGGGATGAGCACGCCCTCCCAGAAGACGAACCACAGGAAGAAATCCAGCGCGGTGAACACGCCGATCAGCGACGCCTCCATCAGCAGCATGAGGCCGTAGAACTGCGACTGTCGCTCGTCGATGGGCGTCCACGAGGAGACCAGCGCGAGCGTCGTCAGGACGGTGGTCAACACCAAAAGCGGGAGGCTGATGCCGTCGACGCCGACGTGCCACTGGAGCGTGTAGTCGCCGACCCGGAGCCAGGTCGCGGTCGTCTCGTAGCCCAGGTCCCCACCGAGTAAGGCGTTGCCGCTGCCCTCGAAGCCGAACCACATCACGAGGCTCCCGGCCAGGGGCAGGAGACTCAGCGCGGTCGCGAGTTTGGCCGCCGAGCGGTCCGGCGCGAGGAAGACGACGCCGGCACTCGCCAGCGCCACGAAGAAGACGGCTTCGATCCACATCTAGAACCACCCCCCTGCGAGGCCGAAGGCCACCAGTAGCAGCGCCAGCCCCAGCGTGAGCAGGGCGGCGTAGTTGCTGACGATGCCGGTCTGGATCTTCCGGAAGCGCTCGCCGGCAAACAGGCTGACGGTGCCGACGCCGTTGACGACGCCGTCGACGACGCCCTGGTCGAACGTGTCCGCGGCGCGGGCCAGCGGCGCGACCAGCCCCTGGGCCAGCCAGACCTGGTACTCGTCCTGGTAGTAGTTGTTGGCCACGACGGTGCGGATCGACCCGAGTTTCGTCAGGTGCGGGTCGGGGTCGGCGCCGCCGTAGAGGCGGTAGGCGAGGAGTCCCCCCGCGACAGCCAGCCCCAGAGAGACCGCGCCCGAGACGAACGGCGACAGCGCCGCCGACTCGTAGCCTGCGAACGTCTCCAGCAGTTCCTCGTAGTGGTGCACGGACAGCGACTCCAGGCCCGACATGTAGGCGCCGTCGAGGTACTCGTGGAGGTAGAGGTTCTCCGTACCGATGATGTTCTTGAAGAGTCCGAGGTTGATGACGCCGACGACGGCCGCCAGCACCCCGAGCACCGCGAGCGGGAACTTCACGTTCCAGCGCACCGGCTCGGGGTCGGCCGCGGTGTCGGTCCGCGGGTCGCCGTGGAAGGTCAGGAACACCATCCGGAAGGTGTAGAAGCCCGTGAAAAACACCGCCAGGAGTCCCATCGCGAAGCCCAGCAGGAGGAGGGAGCTCCCGCCGAGGCCGTGGACGAGCGTCTCGAAGAGCACTTCGTCTTTCGACCAGAAGCCCGCGAAGGGGAAGATGCCGGCAAGCGCCAGAGAGCCCGAGAGGAAGGTGAGGTAGGTGACGCGCATCTCGTCTTTCAGGCCGCCCATCTCCCACATGTTCTCGTTGTGGTGCATGGCGATGATCACGGAGCCGGCACCGAGGAACAGCAGGGCCTTGAACACGGCGTGGGTCGTCAGGTGGAAGACGGCGGCCACGTAGCCGCCCCCGCCCAGCGCGAGCATCATGTACCCGTACTGGGAGATGGTGGAGTAGGCGAGCACCTGCTTGAGTTCCTGCTTGACGACGCCCATCGTGGCCGCAAAGAGGGCGGTGAAGCCGCCGACGAGCGCGATGACCCCCAGTGCGGTCGGCGAGAGGGCGTAGAAGCCGTACATCCGGGCGACCAGATAGACGCCGGCGGCGACCATCGTCGCGGCGTGGATGAGCGCGGAGACGGGCGTGGGGCCCTCCATCGCGTCGGGCAGCCAGGTGTGTAGCGGGAACTGCGCGGACTTGCCGATGACGCCGCCCAACACGAGCAGGCCCAGCACCGTGAACCAGGCCTGCTCGCCCATGCCGAGGAACGTCGTCACCTCCGCGGAGTGTTCGGCGTCGAGAGCGTGTTCTGCCATCACGATGAACGACTCCTCGCCGGCGAAGGCCGCGGTGCCGAAGGTTCCGAGGACGGCAACGACGCCCACGAGGAAGAAGTAGTCGCCAAAGCGCGTCACGAGGAAGGCCTTCTTCGCGGCGCTCGGCGGGGCGTCCTCGCGGAACCAGAAGCCGATGAGCAGGTACGAACACAGGCCGACCAGCTCGAAGAACATAAAGGCCATCAGGAGGTTGTCCGCGAAGACGAAGGCGAGCATCGAGAACGTGAACAGGCCGAGGCCGGCGTAGTAGCGCGGGAGGCCGGTTTCGCCCTCGTCGTTCATGTAGCCGAGCGAGAAGACGTGCACGAGCAGGGCGATGAGCGAGACGATGACCAGCATGAGCGCCGAGAGCGGGTCGACGAGCACGCCGAACGTGAGTTCGACGCCCAGGCCCGCGCCCGCGACCCACGTGTAGATGGTCTCGTGGTGGACTTGGGCGCCGAGCAGGGAGACGGCGGCCCACAGCGAGAGGACAAGCGACCCGGCGGTCGCGGCGATGCCGGCAAGCGCGCCCCGCTTTGGCATGTACTTGCCGAAAAAGAGGGCCACCAGGAACGACACCAGCGGCAGGGCGGCGATGGCCGGAACGAAGTCGAATGCACCTGCCATGTTACCACCTCATGGTCGTCGCCCTGGTCACGTCCACGCCCTCGAAGTTGCGGTAGAGGACGAGGATGATGCCGATGCCGATGGCGACCTCGGCGGCGGCCAGGGCCATCGCGAACAGCGCGAACACCTGGCCGGTGAGGTTGCCGTAGTAATGCGAGAAGGCGACGAGGTTGATGT
>PXSG01000086.1:0-926 GCA_003023485.1 Halobacteriales archaeon SW_10_68_16 | reverse complement strand
GGAAGATGAGCGCGTTGCGCCGCACGAGGATGCCAAAGAGGCCGGTACAGAAGACGACCGCCGAGAGCAGGAGGTAGAACTGGACCGGAACCGCCATCACTCCTCACCCCCGTCGCGTTTCGCGAGCATTAGCGCGCCGTCCAGTGCGGCGTCGAGGACGACCGCCATGAGGATCAGCGCCACCAGGAAGCCCTCGGGGACGAACCCCTCGACGGTGATCCCGAGCAGGGCGTTGCCGATGCCGGCGACGACGCTTTGCCCTTCGGGGAACCCCGCGGGGGCGCCGAACTCCGCGGTGACGAAGACAGTCGCCATCACGACGAAGAGGGCGAACGCCGCAAGCCCCGGAATGGTCGAGCTGTCGATGTCGATCGGGCGCGGGCGGGTCGTCATGCGGGCACCTCCCGTTCGTCGCGCCGTGTCAGCATCACCGCGAAGGTGATGAGGATGAGGACCCCGCCGACGTACACGAGTATCTGCATCGCGGCGAGGAACTCGGCCTGCAACATGACGTAGTGGATTGCGACGCTCAACAGCGCCACGCCGAGCAACAGCGCCGAGTGCCAGACGTCGCGGACGAGCACGACGCCGACGCTGCTCCCCACGGTGACCATGAAGAACAGCGCGAATACGATCGATTCGTACAGTGCCATCGTTGTCGACACTCCTACCGGCGCGCTTTTGAAGATTCCTTTTTCGTTCGGACCCGAACGGCCGGTTCCCTGACACGTCCGGCGTGACCCGGGAGTGAACCGCCCCGTGGTCGAGCCCGTCCTCCTCGGGTTCGGCACCGAGCAAGCGCGGCAGCGCCGTGTCGGCGAAGGTCAGCCCCACGACGAGCACGATGGGGGCGAAAAAGAGCCCGTAGAAACCCAGGACGACCGGCCCGAGGGTGTACGCGAGCATCAGCAGGCCGACGTGGGTGG
>PXSG01000085.1 GCA_003023485.1 Halobacteriales archaeon SW_10_68_16 | reverse complement strand
GCTGGGTGATTTCCCCTTCGGGGGCAACAAGGCCTCCGGCATCGGTCGCGAAGGACTGAACACCACCATCGAGGCCTTCCTGTGCTACAAGACCGTCATCCTCTGACGGGGCCCCTCTTAAATCCACCCCGCTAACTGGGAGGAATCGACACCGGGACCCCGCTCGTCTGCTGGGATGGACGCATGAGCCTTTCCACCGACACGCCCGACGTCTCGAACTCGGGCGAGGGACCCGCGAGCGAGCATCAACCACGAACCACCGTCCGGAACGGCCTCCTCGGCGGGGTCGTCGGGCTGGTCCTCTCGTTTCTGCCGTTCTCGACGGTACTGGGCGGCCTCGTCGCCGGCTATCTCCAGGATGGTGCGGCAATCGACGGCGCAACCGCCGGCACGATTGCGGGGCTGACGGCTCTCGTCCCGCCCGCCGTGGCCGCCGCGGTCGCGGTCCACCCCGCCGTGACCGTTCCCGTGGGCACGGTTGCACCCACGTTCCTGATCGCCGCCGGAGTGTTCGTCGCAAGCGTCTACGTCGTCGGGTTCAGCGTCCTCGGGGGCGCGCTCGGTGCCTCACTGCGGCGCCACGTCCGTGAGTAGTCGCAACTGGTCGTCGTTGATTACCGCCGACGCGCCGATGAGATCCAGTCTTGCGGTTTCGTTCCGGGTAGAGAGGACAACCGGAGCGATACGTTCACCGGACCAGGTAGGGGTCGTCGTCGGGGAAGAACCGTCCCAGATCCGAGACGCGGCGGTAGTCGGTCGACTGGAGTTCGACTAACGCGTCCGCGAGTGCGCTCGCGTCGTCGTCTCCCCACTGCGAGCGGTGTAGTTCCCGAGGACGTGTGCGGTCGCGCGTTCGCCGACGGGAAAGAGCACGTGGGCGGTGATCGCACGGAGTTCGGCGTCGAAGAACGGTTCCATCGCAGCGTAGTCGTCGGCTGTCGGCGTTCCGTCCGTCACGCACATACACAGATACGAGAAGAAGGTCCGCCCGAGCGGTGCGTCGCTGCCGTCGACGTCACGGACCAGGTCGGCCCGTTCGAGCGTCTCGAAGAACGTCTCGGACCACGGTTTGCCGGTGAAGGGGATACCGCTCTCGACGCCTCCGTGGACGCCCGGGTGGTCGCCGACGACGTGGAAGTCCGCGCCGGTGTCCCCACAGCCCGGGACGAAGCGCTCGCAGGGCGGGGACATCCCGAACGGGTTCCGGCGCTGCCTGGCGACGAACTGCACACCGTATCGACGCGCCGGCGGGTAGAAAATTCGTACGGTTCGTCCCGGCGTCGGGCGGCAGTCCCGGGGCAGCGGCGCGCCTTCGGAACAGTTTTACCGGCACGTTGGCCACCATTGCGCAATGAGCGACCTCGAGGCGGAGTACCGACTCGAGTACTTCACCGAGAACGGATTCGAACGCAGGGAGTGCCCGGAGTGTGGGTGTCACTTCTGGACGCGCGACGAGGACCGCGAGCTCTGCGGGGAGCCACCCTGTGAGCCCTACCAGTTCATCGACAACCCGGGGTTCGACGAGGCCTATACCTTGGAGGAGATGCGCGAGGCTTTCCTCTCCTTCTTCGAGGGCGAACCGCTGGCGCGACGACGTCCTGCTGACCCAGGCGTCGATCTACGACTTCCAGCCGCTGGTGACCTCGGGGAAGAGCCCGCCGCCGGCGAACCCCCTGACGATCAGCCAGCCCTGCATCCGGATGCAGGACATCGACAACGTCGGCAAGACGGGCCGGCACACGATGGCCTTCGAGATGATGGCCCACCACGCGTTCAACGCCCGCGAAGAGCTAGAGGACCCCGAGCAGTACGCCTACCAGGGCGAGGTCTACTGGAAGGACGGGAGCGTGGCCTACTGCGACGAACTCCTCCAGGAGATGGGTGTCGACCCCGTGGAGGTCACCTACATCGAGGACCCGTGGGTCGGCGGGGGCAACGCCGGGCCGGCTATCGAGGTCATCTACCGGGGGCTGGAACTGGCGACGCTCGTGTTCATGTCCATGGAGCAGGACCCCGACGGTGACTTCCTGATGAAGGACGGGAACCGCTACACCCCGATGGACACCTACATCGTGGACACCGGCTACGGGCTCGAGCGCTGGACCTGGATGTCCCAGGGGACCCCCACGGTCTACGAGGCTATCTACCCCGAGATGATCGACTTCCTCACGGACAACGCGAACATCGAACACACCGACGAGGAGGCGGCCATCGTCCACGACGCGGCGCGCCTGGCTGGCAACCTCGACATCGACGACGTGGAGGACGTCGAGGCCGCACGCGGGGACATCGCCGCCGAACTCGGAATCGAAGTCGAGCGCCTCCGTGACCTGCTCGAACCGTTGGAGGCGGTCTACGCCATCGCGGACCACTGCCGGACGCTGGCGTACATGCTCGGCGACGAGATCGTCCCCTCGAACGTGGGGACCGGCTACCTGGCGCGGATGGTCCTCCGGCGGACCAAGCGCCTCTGTGATACGGTCGGTGTGGACGCCCCGCTGGACGAACTCGTGGACATGCAGGCAAAGCGCCTGGGGTATCGCAACCGTGACACCGTCCGCGACATCGTCCGTACCGAGGTCGAGAAGTACCGCGAGACGCTGGACCGCGGCACCCGGAAAGTCGAGGGGCTGGCGGCGGAGTACCGCGACCGCGACGAACCCATCCCGGTCGAGGAACTCGTGGAACTGTACGACTCCCACGGCGTCCACCCCGATATCGTCGCGGACGTCGCCGCCGACCACGGTGTCGATGTCGAGATTCCGGACGACTTCTACGCGCTGGTCGCAAAGCGCCACGGCGGTGGGGCCGGCGAGGAGGAAGCCGAGACCGACGCGCTCGACTCCGAGCGCTTCGAGGGGTTGCCCGAGACGGAGCGCCTCTACTACGAGGACCAGCACCGCTTCGAATTCGAGGCTGTCGTCCTCGAAGTCTTCGAGCGCGGTGACGGCTACGACGTGGTGCTCGACCAGACGATGTTCTACCCGGAGGGCGGTGGCCAGCCCGCCGACCACGGGACCCTCTCGACCGACGACGTCACTGTCGAGGTGGAAGACGTCCAGCGTGTCGACGGCGTGATCGTCCACCGGACCGACGGCGACCCCGGTACCGGTGAAATCGTCCGGGGGCAGGCCGACGCCACGCGCCGACGGCGACTAATGTGCCACCACACTGCGACCCACATCGTCGGCCACGCCGCCCGGCAGGTGCTGGGTGATCACGTCCGCCAGGCCGGCGCACAAAAATACACGACCAGCGCCCGCCTGGACGTGAAACACTACGAGTCGATCAGCCGCGAGGAGGTCAGGGAGATCGAGCGCGTCGCCAACGAGGTCGTGATGGACAACGTCGCGGTCACCCCGGAGTGGATCGACCGCAACACGGCAGAGTCCGAACACGGCTTCGACATCTACCAGGGGGGTATCCCCGAAGGCGAACAGATCCGCCTCATCCACGCCGGCCAGGACACACAGGCCTGTGGGGGGACCCACGTCTCGCGGACGGGAGACATCGGCGCGATCAAACTCCTGGGCACCGAGCGCATCCAGGACGGCGTCGTCCGCCTCACCTACGCGGCCGGCGAGGCCGCCATCGAGGCGACCCAGGAGACCGAGGACGCACTCGCCGAGGCCGCCGAGATACTCGACGTGGACCCGGGAGAGGTGCCCGAGACGGCCGAGCGGTTTTTCGAGGAGTGGAAAGACCGGGGCAAACGGATCGAGGATCTCAAGGAAGAACTCGCGACCGTCCGCGCCGAGAGCGGCGACGCTGGCAGGGAGATCGACCTCGACGGGACCACCGCCGTCGTCCGCCGCCTGGACGGCGACATGGACGAACTGCGCGCGACGGCGAACGCCATCGTCGACGACGGCAAGGTGGCGGTGCTGGGCTCGGGTGTCGACGGCGCACAGTTCGTCGTGGCAGTGCCGGACGGCGTGGCGGTCGACGCCGGCGAAGTCGTCGGCGAACTCGCCGCCCGCGTCGGGGGTGGCGGCGGCGGGCCACCGGACTTCGCCCAGGGTGGTGGGCCCGACGGGGAGCGTCTGGAGGACGCACTCGAGGATGCGCCCGAGGTCCTCAGGCGAGTGCGCAACGCCTGAATGCCCGTCGCCACCAACGGCGGTGTCGACCTCTACTACGAGACTGCGGGCGGCGGCGACACCGTCGCGTTCGTCAACGACGCCGGCTACGGCGCGTGGCTGTGGGGCTGGCAACAGCCGGCTGTCGTCGGCCCGCGCGAGGCGCTGGTCTGGGACCTCCGCGGGACCGGCCGGTCCGACGCGCCGCCCGGCCCGTACGACGTCGAGACGCTGGCGGCCGACTTCGAGGCGATCCTCGCCGACGCCGGCGTCCGGCGGGTCCACGTGGCCGGGGCCGGCCTCGGGGGGATGGTCGCACTCCGGTACGCCCGCGACTACGACCGCGCGCGCACCATAACGGTTTTCGGGTCCGCCGGGAGCGGTGATACGGTCGATCCGTCCGTGTTGCGGGCCCTCCATCCGTCCACCGAGGACACGGAGCGACTGAAGACGTCTCTGGACGGCGCACTCTCACCTGCCTTCCGCGAGGCGCGGCCGGATCTCGTCGAGCAAATCTGTGAGTGGCGTGCCCAAGAGGACGCCGACGAGCGCGGCGTCGCGGCACAGACCGACGCGATGCTCTCCTTCGAGGCTGGCCCGCTGTACGAGATCGAGATTCCGGTGCTGGTGGCTCACGGGATCGACGACCCGGTCGTGCCGGCCGACGCCGGCCGGCGCCTGGCCGAGGACCTCCCGCGGGGAAGCTTCGAGCCGGTCGAGGGTCGGCACCTCCCGTTCGTCGAAGTCGCGCGTCCAGTCACGGACCGACTCCTGGCGTTCCTCGACGGGCACTGACGCGACCGGGAGAGCGGCAGATACCGCCGACGATGCGGGAACTTTTAACCGCAGGTCGACTACGGGAGGGTGATGAGCGGACTGCGCATCGCCCTGCTGAACGCGGCACACGACGGCGCCCACACGCGGCGGAACTTCCGCCGGGAGCTGGACGCCAACCTCGTCGAGTACCACGTCACCGAACGCGAACTGCCCGAGACCTTCGCGTTCGACGCGTGTATCGTCACGGGGTCGCGCGCCTCTGTCTACTGGGACGAACCGTGGATCACGGAGCTCAAGTCCTACGTCGGCGATGCCATCGAGCGTGGCATGCCCGTTCTGGGTGTCTGTTATGGCCACCAGCTGGTCGCCGACGTCCTCGGGGGTCGGGTCGAGGGGATGGACGAGTACGAGATCGGGTACCGGACGGTCGAACACGACGGCGACAACGAGTTGCTCACGGGCGTCGACGAGGAGTTCACCGTCTTTACGACCCACTCGGACCGCGTCGTCGAGGCGCCGCCGGGGGCCGAGGTGTTCGCGCGCAACGACTACGGCATCCACGCCTTCCGGAAGGGCAATGTCTTCGCCGTCCAGTTCCACCCCGAGTACGACGCCGAAACTGCCGAGGAAGTCACCCGGGGCAAAGACGACATCCTTCCGGACGAGAAACTCCGGCAGGCCCTCGACGGGATCACCCGGGACAACTACCTCGCTGCCTGCGAAGCCAAGTGCCTGTTCGATAACTTCACCGAGTACGTCCGCCGCCAGCGCACGGAAGACTCCGGTGCGACGAGCGTCGCAGACGATTGATCGTGACCCCTTGATGAATCACTCCTCGATTGCACCCCGGCAAGCGCCGGATTTTGATGTAGCGACATACGGTTTATCTCGACTGCAATCGGTCAGGTGAAACCGGGAGGCGTCGGTCAGGCCGGCAGGGAGTCGATCCAGAAGGTCACGGCGAAGACGATCAGCAGGAGGACGACGTAGAGTATGACTCCGGGCACGAGTCAACCGACCCTTCTGCCGGTCTCCGTGGAATCGGCTCCGAGAACTGCTTGTTCGGCACGTCGCAACTGTCCCGGGGTAGCCTCGCTGTCAGTCGATTGTTCGGGCGCTCTCTCCCGGCAAGGTGGTTCCGGAGCCACCGGCAATTTCCGGCGAAGCACAGCGACGCCGACGGAAGTAGCAGATCGCAGCCCCGGATGAGCCGTTTTCGGGGTCCGAAAACCAGCGCTCGCACACCCAGTCGTTCGGCACGGCGACGGTCGGATTCGGTCTCATCACGGTCGGTGGCGTGGCGGACATCATCTACGAACTGGGCATCCGGCAGAGCTACGAATTGCCCGGCCGGGAACTACTCGCCCTCCACACCGTCCAAGGTGTGCTGATCGCGGCCGGACTCGCGATGCTGTTCTACTCGTTGCGGTCTCACTGACCTCGCCCGCGCCGACGGTCTTTATAAAAGCACCGTCCACCCGGATTCTCGCATTGTGACTCAGGGGTTCGCGACGGAAGGAGACTGACTCTCCAGGAAACGGCTCTTCGAGCGTGAGAATCGAGTCGAGATCAAATTTGATACTATATTCACGTCTAAATAGTTTAGATGTAAATATAGACCCCTTTAATCCGACATCGGGAGAGGGAGTCAAATATGAGGGTACTATATTCACGTCTAAGGGCTCTTAGACGCAAGCTTGGGAATACTTTGATTAGCCAGGCGTCCAATCGGGGATATGATGGCCGATTCGGACGAGTCGACATCACAGGCGCCCGTGAAGACGTACGTACCGAGCTACCAGCGCGAGGAGTGGGACGACCACGCCGACGACCTCGGTATGAGCCGCAGCGAGTTCGTGCGGACCATGGTCCAGGCGGGTCGGCGCGGATTCGAGGGCACGGGCCCACCGACCGAGGAGTTTGTCGGGCACGACGTGGACCCGACCGATGAGAGCACGCCCGAGGATATGAATTCGCTGGTACGCGAGACGCTCGCGGTCGACGAGTATCACTCGTGGGAGGAGCTGCTCGCAGCGGCGACGGAGGACGTCGAACAGCGCCTCGAGGAGACCCTGCAGGAACTACAATCGGCGGGCGAAATTCGCCACAGCCCGCGCAACGGGGGGTACACGCTCGATGAGTGACGCCGACGCCACCGAAGATTACCTGGAGTACTTCCTCGACGACATCACCTACCAGGGCAAGACCGAACGGACGCGGGAGGCCTACGAGCGCGTCCTGACGGACTTCAGGTCGTACCTGGCGTCACGGGATCTCACGCTCGCAGAAGCCAACCACAGGGACTGCATGGCGTACGTGCACGGTCTCCGGGGATCGGTCGCGGACAGCACCGTCGCGACGTACGCCTCCTATCTCCACCGCTTCTACGACTACATGACCCGCGTCGGTGCCTTCGAGGAGAACCCGATGGCACTCGTCCTGGAGGAGATCGACGAGTCGATCGCCAAGGACCCGGCCCGTCGGGACATCTCGATCCCCCAGATGCGGTCGTTCGTCCAGGACATCGGCCATCCACTGGAGCAGGCAGTCGTGGTGACGCTGCTCAAGACGGGTGTGCGGGCGGGCGAACTGTGCAACCTCGACCGCCGGGACCTGGCACTACCGGGGAGCCCGGACGAGGGAGCACCGCGGGCACGTCTCGACGGCAGGCCCGACTCGCTGTTCGTCGACGACGGCCCTGCTGCCGGCGAACCCTCCAACGGCGAGGTCCGGACGGCGTCGAACAAACGCAAGCGGGCGACCACCATTCCGGTCGACGAGGAACTGGCCTGGGTGCTGTGCCGGTGGCTGGCCGTCCGTCCGGACCCGGTATCGGACGCCGACCCGCTGTTCGTCAGCACGACAGACGAGTGGGGAAAGCGGCTAACCCCCGACATGGTCCATCACCTCGTGGCAAAACACGCCCGCGAGGCCGGCTGGTACCGCGAGGGCGGCGGTCCGGAGGAGAACGTCACGCCCCACTACTGCAGACACTTCTTCACCACCCACCTGCGGGACCGGACGGGCGACCGGGGCGTCGTCAAGTACCTGCGCGGTGACGTCGCACAGGACGTTATCGACACCTACACTCACGACTGGGGCGACCGCGTCCGGGAGGTCTACGAGGCGAACATCTATTCCCTTAAACCGTATGGTGCTACATCAAAATCCGGGCCTACCCGCCGAACGTCTTCTTGATCTGTTCTTGCCACTCCCGGAGGTCTTCGATGTCTGACTCCATGTCCTCGACGCGTTCGCGGACGTCGTCGTCGGACTCGGCGACATCGCGGACCTCCGCCAGGGAATCCTCCAGATCACCGACCGACGATTCGAGGTCGTCGAGCCGGGACTCGAGATCGTCGACCGTCCCGGCCTTGGACTCGATGTCGGCGAGGCGGTCGTCGAACGTCTCCAGTTGCGCCTCGAAGTCCCCGATGAGCTGCTGTGCCGTCCCCTCCTCGTCGAGGAACTCCTCCAGCGCATCCGTGTACGCGCGGAGGTCCGCGATGTCGGACTGGAGTTTCTCGATCCGGGCGTCCGTGGACCCGTCCGCCTCGTCCTCGACCACGTGGTCGATCGCACGCCCGAGCAATCGGAGGTCCTCCGTCTCGACGTTCTCGGACCTGATCTCGTCGGCGATAGCCGCCACGATGCCGTCGAGGTTCTCGGCCGCCCCCGTCTCGGCCGCCTCGGCGTCGTCCTCGCGGGTCGGGTCCGTCAGATCGAGCGTCCCGATATCCTCTTCCTCGTCTTCCAGGCCGGGGATTTCGCCGTCGCCCGCGATGGCGTCCCGTACGACGTCGTCGTTGTCGGGGATGACGTCCTCCTCGTCGGCCCCCTCGAGGGGCTGATCGACCGCCTCGATGGTCGGTTCGCCCAGGAACTGCGCGACGTCCTCGGCGCCAGTCGCACGGATGCCGTAGACCGTCGTGTACTCTGCTCCCGCCTCGATCTCGCGCTCGAAGCGGATCCTGTCCTCTTCGACTTCCCAGTACTCGCTCCCGTACTCCGGGTGAAACCCCAGATCTTCCACCGCGATCCTCTCCGGGACTCGGTCCGAGAGGCGTACCCGAACCGGTTCCGATCTCCCCGAAACGAACTCGAAGGCAATCGCAGGGACCGGGAACTCGTCTTCCTCGAACCGCTTGGTGACGGTGATCCCGTCCGCGGTAACCTCCACCTCCTCGTATGCCTGTGAGTCGCTCATGCATCACGTGTTCGTGAATCGAAGATATTAAATCTACGTACTGTCAGATGCCGGGACTCCCGTTCTCGACGTCCGGAGACGCCTAGACGCTCAGACGGTCGCCGATCCGGAGTATCTCGAGTTCCTCCGGATACTCGAAGCTGCTCGCGTGGTGATGCAGCGCGGTCGGGTCTGCCGTGAGGCCGCGCCACATGTCCCAGTGGGTCGGGACCAGCCGGTCCAGTCGGAGTTCGTTCGCTGCCTCGATGGCCATGTTCTCGTCGTTGTACCACCGCGTCCGCTCGGGTTCGCGGGTGTCGCTGTCGAGGACCATCCCGACGGTGCCAAAGGCGACGGCGCCGACGTCGATGTCGTAGGCCTCGCCGATGTCCCCGAACCCGCCCGCCCGGGCGTCACCGGCGTGGTAGAAGGTTCCGGACTGGTGTTCGACGACGTAGGAGACGGGGTGTTCGGCGTCGGGGTCGTCGGCCGGTTCGACGTGGACGGTCAGGTCCCCGACGCGGACGGCGTCACCCTCGTCGACGCGTTCGATCCCGCCGGGGTCGACGTCCCAGCGCTCGCGCCACGCTTCCTCGCGGACGACATCGAGTGAGGCATCGGGCGCGTAGAAGTCCGCGCCGGTGTTGGCGACGATGGGTGCCTGGCTGGGTCCGTGGACGTGGTCGGTGTGTTCGTGAGTCGCAAAGACGGCATCGGCCTCGGCGATGTCCGCCGGATCCATCGGGACCGGGACCATCCGCACCGTCCGTGGCGGGTCGCCCGTCCCGAAGTACGGGTCGATGAAGACGGTCGTCCCGCCGGCGCTTTTCAGCACGAACCCGTTGCAGCCGAGATACCAGGCCGCGAGGCCGTCCGGGTTCGCAGATTCGATCGCCCGGGGCAGCCAGTCGCCCCAGTCGGAGTGGACCTCCATGGGAGGTCCTGCGGGGGCCGGGGTTAAGACGTTTCGAAAAGCGGCCTTTCAGTCCTGACAGCAGCCGCCGGCCTTCTCGCCGAAGTCGACCGCGAGCGGTTCGCTGACGAGTTCGTTCAGTTCCTGCAAACGGAGTTCGAGGTCGTTCTGTGCCTGCAGGAAGTCGCTCATCGTCGGGATGTCGTGCAGTTCTTCCTGTGCTTCCTGCAGTTCGCGCAGGTCCTCCTGTGTTGCCTGACCCGTCTGTCGGGCGAGCATGAAGTCCTCGCGGATCTCCTCGAACTCCTGGATCTTCTCCTGGGCCTGGTCGTCGGCCTCGACGTCCGCCTTGGCTTCACGGAAGCGCTGGTACTCGGGCAGTTCCGTGATGGCCTCGCCCAGCGACCGGGCGATGTCCTCGACGGTGTCGTCGACCTCCCTCGCGGCGTCTGTCTCGATACTCATCGACCTACCCTTAGGAATCCCGGCCTAAAGAACTGCCGGTGGCAGAACGCCGTCGTTATACGCTCCCGGCGGGTACGAAGGGGTAATGAGCCAGGATTCGACGGGCCGGTCCGAGGGGGACCTCCGGAACACGGGCATGGCCCTCAAACACGACCGGGAGTGGGACTACGAACTCGACCGGGTGGTCTCGGCGGTCGAGAAACAGGACGCCGACTCGGTGGGGCTACAGTTCCCGGAGGGACTCAAACGTCGCGGGCCCGCAGTCGCGGACGACCTCCGTGAACTGCTGCCCGACGTGACGGTGCTCATCTCCGGCCAGCCCTGCTATGGCGCCTGCGACCTCGATACCGAACTGATGCGCCGGACGGACGTCTTCGTCCACTTCGGTCACTCCCCGATGAAGGAATCGGAGGGTATCATCTACGTGCCCCTCTTCTCGAACGTCGATGTCGCGCCCATCGTCGAGCGTGCCATCGAGGAAGAACTGGCCTCGCCCGCGGCGGACCCGGACGTCGGCCTCGTGACGACGGCCCAGCACATGAACAAGTTCGACGAGATGCGGACCATGCTCGAGGACAGGGGTTACGAGGTCCACACCCGTCGTGGTGACGAACGGCTCACCCACGAGGGACAGGTCCTGGGGTGTAACTACGCCTCCGCAGATGTGGGGGCCGACCAGGTGCTGTACGTCGGCGGCGGGAAGTTCCACCCGCTGGGGCTCGCGATGGAACACCGCGAGAAACACGTCGTCATCGCCGACCCCGTCAACAACGTCGTGACCGTCGCCGACGCCGAGCAGTTCCTCAAGCAGCGCTACGCGACCGTCCACAAGGCCATGGACGCCGACGAGTGGGGCATCATCTACTGTACGAAGATCGGCCAGGGGCGCTGGGAACGGGCCCAGGAAATCGTCGCGGACAACGACGACGCCTACCTCATCACGATGGACGAGGTCACGCCGGACCGCCTGCGCAACTTCGGGCTCGACGCCTACGTGAACACGGGCTGTCCGCGGATCACGACCGACGACGGCCCGCAGTTCGACGCACCCATGCTCACGCCGGGCGAGTACGAGATCGCCGTCGGGAACAAGCCACTGGAGGACCTCTCCTTCGATAGGTTCCACGGGACGTGGTGAGATGTCGCTCGTGAATCATTCGCGGAAACCCCGGAGGCTGTAGATGGGATTTCACACCTTCGATCCGGAGAACGTCGAGCGCCTCACCGGGGCCGAGCGGTTTCGGTTCTGTTCGCGGGAGGAACTGCTGGAACCGCTCCCCCGCGAGGCTGACGCCGAAATCCTCGACATCGGCAGCGGCATCGGCTTCTACACCGACGAACTCGCGCCGTTCGTGGGTCGCCTGCACGCGCTCGACCTCCAGCCCGCGATGCACGACCATTACCGCGACAGGGGCGTGCCTGACAGCGTCGCCCTGGAGACCGCAGCGGCCGACGCGCTCCCCTACCGCGAGGACTCGCTGGACGGCGCCGTCTCGACGATGACGTTCCACGAGAGCACCACCGACGCGGCGATGGCCGAACTCGCCCGCGTGCTCGCGTCCGGGGCGCCGGCGGTTGTCGTCGACTGGTCCCGCAACGGTCGCGGCGAGGCGGGCCC
>PXSG01000084.1:2297-6874 GCA_003023485.1 Halobacteriales archaeon SW_10_68_16 | reverse complement strand
GGATTGCAGTTATCGGTGTAGTTGATGTGGCCGAAAACGTAGGGTTTCCCGGCACCTGTTCCAACCGTCACGTTCCCACCGGCGACAATATCGCCACGGATCTCGTCCGAGCCGGATCCGCTGCTGATGTCGATGTTGTTGCCGTAGGTCACGTCGCCATCGTTGCCCGTGGCGAGGGGCCACTGATCGCAGTAGTCGTCGCTCGTCCCGCTGGAATTGTAACTGTCGGTGTAGTCGTCGCTGTTGCAGTGGCCGTGAGTGCCACCGAGAATCTCGAAATCGCCGCTCGCGGACAGGCTCGCCGTCGCGGCGGTCATCTTTCGGAGGGAGAGCGGTGACACGAGTGTCAAATTCACTACCTGTCGGTCGTGGTCGTACTCAACTACCCCGTCGGTTCGCTCCTCGAAGTAGTGCCCCCACGCCCGGTAGTAGTCGCTTTTGACGGTCACCTTGACCAGGTGGTTTTCGAGCGGGTTCTCGTTCGCGGTGGTGGCGTTGGGATGCTTCCGAACCGTCTCCCTGTGGCGGATGTTCGCTTTCTCCCCCAGCGAACTGTCGCCGCTCACGTTCACGACCGGGAGTGTGAGGGTCCCTCCCCGGAAGTGAAACTCCGGCGGCGAGACCATCACGCTGCGGTTGCCGTCGCCTTTCTTCCAGACGCCGCCACCCTGGTACGCGATGGTGGTGTCCACACCCTCGTAGGTGACTGCCCCCAGCGTCTCGTTGAGTAGGGTGTCGGTCGTGCCCGAGGTCTGATTCTCGACGGTGACGCGCATCCACCCGGTACCGTTCTGGACCTCGTAGCTTTCCGACCGGTCGCTCCCGAACGAGACCTGCTGGACGTCCGCGCTGCCGAGCGCGGTCAGCGCCACCTCCGAGTCGAACTGCGTCATGGCGTTCTCGGCGCGTTGCTCGGAGAGTCGCGCCTGTGAATCCTCGATGGCCCCGGCCCCGAACGCCACGACCGCGACCGACCCGGCGAGCACCATCCCGAACACCAGTATCAAACCGATCACACTGGCCTGCCCCCGAACGCACCCCCTCTTTCTCCGGTGCGAGGGTGGTGCCATTTTCCATCTTTTCGGGACGGACGGCAATAAGCCGACTGGCCGTGTTATCACTCCCGATAGTCGAACTCTCCCTGTTCCAGACAGAAACGGTTAACAGGCGCGACGGCCACGTACAGGTGGGAACGCACGGCCGCAAATCCGACAGCGCCGTCCGCTTGGGCGGCTCGGGATTGCGGTGGTGTTCGCGCCACTCGGCGCACGCGAGCGGTTTCGCGGACCACGGAGCGGTCCGTGCAGTTCCAACCCAACCATGGCACGAATGCACTCACGCCGCCGCGGGTCCTCCGGTTCGGACAGGCCCGTGGCAGACGACCCACCGGAGTGGAGCGACGTCGACGAGGACGCCATCGAAGGGCGCGTGGTCGAGCTCGCCGAGGCGGGCCACAGCCCCAGCGAGATCGGCCTCAAACTCCGCGACGAGGGCGTCCACGGGACGCCGATCCCGGACGTCTCGCTGGCGACGGGCAAGAAGGTCACCGAGATCCTCGAGGGACACGACGCGGCCCCCGAGATTCCCGAGGACCTGCGCAACCTCATGGAGCAGGCCGTCCGCCTGCGCGACCACATGGATGAGAACCCGACCGACCACCAGAACAGGCGCACACTCCAGAACACGGAGTCGAAGATCCGCCGCCTCGTCGACTACTACCGCGGCGACGAACTCGACGAGGAGTTCACCTACAGCTACGACACCGCGAAACGCGTCCTGTAGATGTCCACGACAGGCAGCCCCGACGGGACCGCCGATCCGACCAGCGATGTCGCCGCCGCGCTCCGCGAGGCAGCGTTCGTCCGCCTCGTCGCGGCGGCCGACGGCGACGCGCTGGCCGCGCTGGGCGTCCTCGCGGACAGCCGTCCCGCGGCGGCCGCCGACGCGACGCTCGGCGTCGACGGCGTGGCCAGCAGCGCCACCCACGAGGTCGCCGGGGAACTCGGCCCGCCCGGGTTCGACCCCGACGCGGTGCTCGCGACGGCCGGCGCCCTCGCGGCCGAGACCGTCCCCGCGGACCTCGCGGCCCCAGTCGAGGAGGCAGGCCTCGAGCACCGCCCCGGACTCGCGGGGCCGACCGACGACCCGGTCGACGCGCTGGCCCACTCGACGCTACTGTGTGCGCCCGTCTCGGGCGACCCCGAGGCCGCCGCCGACCTGCTCGGGGACGTCGAGACGGCGGACATGGACGACGACGCCCGCCGCCGCGTGGCCTCGCTGGCCGCGCTGGCCGTTGCGGGCGACGCCGACGGAACGTCCCGCGGAGCCGAGGCCGTCGAACGGTTCCTCCGACCCTACGCCGGCGGCCCCTTCGGGACCCTCGGCGGCTACGGGGACGTCCTTGATGCGCTCGCACGGACGCGGCCGGGCCTGGGCGTCGCAGTCGCGCTCGGTGCCGGCGACGGCGAGGCGGCACTCTCGGCCTGGCGCGAGCACGGCCGTCGGGCACACCGTGCCGTCGGGGCGGCGCGGACCGGCCGGTACGACGGCCTGTTCGCCGTCCGCTGTGACGGCGACGTGCCCGCGGGAACGGTGGCGCGACTCGTCCGGGACTTCCGCTCGCCGGAGCCGGTCGTGCTCGTCGTCGCCGACGGCGAGGCCGCCGCGGTCCGGACTCCCGAGGCGTCGCTGGACGTCGGGACGGCGATGGCCGCGGCCGCCGAAACCGTGGCGGGGACCGGCGGCGGGACGACGACGCGTGGACGAGCAGTGTTCGAGGCCGAGGACTCGGCGTTCGTCGTCGCGTTCAGGGAGGCACAATGAGACGCGCACGCCTCCACACGTCCCACGACGACGCGACGACGGCCCGGCGGGTGGCCGCTGCACTCGACCCGGACAACACCGACGAGATGGACACCGCAGTCGACGGCGCGACGGTGACGACGACGGTCCACCGCGAGACGACGGGCGGCCTCCACGCGACGGTCGACGACTACGTGGTGAACCTCCAGGTGGCAGCACAGCTCGCGAACCGACCCGAGACGGCTGACGACGACGCGGCAGGCGACACCGACACAGAGACACAGACAGACACGACACAGCCATGAGCGAACGATCAGTATCCAGACGCAAGCAACAGAAGCAGTGGTACGAGGTGCTGGCCCCGGAGCAGTTCGACCGGGAGAAACTCGGCGAGACGCCGGCCGACGAGACCGAGAAGGTCCTGGGCCGCACCATCGAGACGACGCTTGGCGACATCCGCAACGACGCCAGCGAGAACAACACGAAACTCACCTTCAAGATCACGGAGGTGGCCACCGATACGGCCTACGCGGAGTTCGTCAAGCACGAACTGACCCGCGACTACCTGCGCAGCCTCGTCCGCCGGGGCTCCTCGAAGGTGGAGGCGTACGTCACGGTCCTGACGACCGACGACTACCGCCTGCAGATCCAGCCGGTCGCGCTGACGACGAAGGGCGCCGACGAGAGCCAGGAGAAGGCCATCCGCCGGACGATGATCGACCTCGTCGAGGACGCCGCGGCGGACCGCACCTTCGAGGACCTCGTCGACAGCGTCGTCGAGGGGCGCCTCTCCTCGGCCATCTACAACGAGGCCAAGACCATCTACCCGCTCCGCCGGGTCGAGGTCGCGAAGGCGACCCTCGAGGCCCACCCCGAGGAAGTCGCCGCCGAAGAGGAGACGAGCGTCGACGTCGCCGAGTAGTCGCCACCATTTTTGACCGACCGAACCCGAAGCCACTACTGTCTCGGGCCGAACCCTGGGGTATGGCTCGCCGCCCCGAACAGTACGCCGGTGTGACCGGCACCGACCTCTCGGAGTCGACAGTGCTGGTCACGGGCTCGACCAGTGGCATCGGCCGCGAGGCGGCACTCGCGTTCGGCCGGCTCGGCGCACGGGTGCTCGTCCACGGCCGGGACCGCGAGCGCGGCGAGGCGACCGTCGGCGCCGTCGAATCGACCGCGGCGGCCGGGGCCGACCTCTTTCTCGCCGACTTCGCCGACCGGGAGACCGTCCGGACCCTGGCCGCGGACGTCGCCGCCAGCGTCGACTCGCTGGACGTCCTCGTCAACAACGCGGGCGGGATGTTCCGCGACGCCGGCACGACGGCCGCGGGCATCGAGTACACCATCGCGGTCAACCACCTCGCGCCCTTCCTGTTGACCCACCACCTGTTGTCCGAGATACCCGACGGGGGACGGGTCGTGGTCACCTCCTCGGGTGCCCACCGGAGCGGGAGCATCGACGTCGACCGGCTCGAAGCGACCGAGGGAAGCAGTTTCGCGCGCTACAGCCGGTCGAAACTCGCGAACGTCCTGTTCACGCGCGAACTCGCCCGGCGGACCGACCGCGTGACGGCCAACTGTTTCCACCCGGGATTCGTCCCGGGGAGTGCCTTCTTCCGGCAGGTACCCGCGCCCGTCCGTCTTCCGATGAAGGCCGCCCGCCTCCTGCCCGGCGTCGGGACGAGCGTCGCGGAGGGGGCGGGGACGGCCGTCTACCTCGCCGTCTCCGCCGAGGTCGCCGACGTCTCCGGTGGGTACTTCGTCACGTGCGG
>PXSG01000084.1:0-2235 GCA_003023485.1 Halobacteriales archaeon SW_10_68_16 | reverse complement strand
CGGTGACGACGCCGGCCATGCCCGCCGCCTCGTGGGGGATACAGTAGTAGACGTACTCGCCGGGGATGGGAAAGTCGTGTTCGTAGGTCTGGCCCTGGTAGATGGCGCCGCCGTTGCCCTCGCGCCAGGCCTCCTCGGCGTCGTCCTGGGTCTCGTAGCCGCCCGAGGCGAAGAAGGTCGCCTCGCCCGGAATCCCCCCGGCCCGGGCAGTGACGGTGTGGGCGATGGAGCTGGTGTTCTTCCAGCGGACGGTCTCCCCGGCGGTGACGGTGATGGTTTCGGGGTCGTAGGCGCGGGCGCGCATCCCGACGTCGAACTCCGCGGCGGGGCCGGCACTGCCCCCGACACAGCCGGCCAGGCCGACCGACAGCCCCGTGCCGGCGGCCGCGAGGAACGTCCGGCGGTCCATACCCGGAAAGAGGGACCGGACGGGCAAAGGCCCCCCGATTTCCACCGCGACAAAGGGAAACGCCTTTGGCCGGAACAGACGCACCTTCCCCCATGAGCAACGGGGACGACTCGGCGAACGGCGACGCCGACGAGGACGCCGAGGAGTCGGCGGGCGTCGAGCTGAGTACGGACACACTCGACAGTCGGCTGGACGACGCCGCAGACGCGCTCGAAGCCGCCGAGACGGAGGCCGACCTCGACGAAATCGATGCCTCGCTGGACGACATCGCCGCGGACATCGAGGCTGCGGACCTGCCCGAACCCGACGAGGACGACGAGGACGCCGACGACCCGCAGGCCGAACTCGAGGACCGGCTCTCGGACCTCCGGGAGGACCTCGCGGACCAGCGCGGCCCCTACGCCGAGGACGTCACCGCCACCGTCGAGGAGGCAGAGACGACCCTCACGGACACCCGGTGGACCGAGGACGGCGAGAGCGAGGCCGTCGCAGCTGCCGGGGACTTCGGCGGGACGGTCGCGGAGACGCTCGATGCGGACCTCTCGGCGGAGGCCGACGACCCCGAGGGAGCCAGCGAGACGCTCGCCGCGGCAGGTGAGGCAGTCGCCGACGCGGGACTGGACCCCGACGAGGACGCCGAGATCATCGCGACACTGCTCGAGGCTGCCGAGGCGCTGGCGACTGGCCTGGAGGACGCCGAGGAGTGGGACGACCTGACGGTGCGCGAGCAGTTGGCCGCGCAGGGCTTCTACGACGTCCTCGAGTCGGAGAACCGCAAGGACTACCCCGCCGAGTGGAACGCGGTCAAGGTCTACGAGAAAAACAGGGACGTCGAACCCATCCTGACCGCGCTGGAGCGGTTCGAGTCAGACTTCATGGAGGAGAACGTCCTCGACGCGCTCGAACACATCGCGCCCGAGGAGGCCGTCGACGCGATGCTCGAACGCGCCCAGAAGCGGGACAAACAGCCCGTCCGCATCCTCGGGCGCATCGGCGACGAGCGGGCCTGCGAGACGCTGCACGACTTCCTCGGGGGCGGCGACGTGAGTCTGGAGAAGACCACCCTGCGCGCGCTGGGTGCCATCGGCAGCGAGGACTCGACACAGCCGGTGGCCAACCGCCTCGACGCGGACAACCCCGAGGTGCGGTCGGTCGCGGCCCGCGCGCTGGGTCTGATCGGCGACACGCGCGCCATCGACCCGCTCGCGGACGTCCTCGCCGAGGACGACGCCGACGAGGTCCGGGCCAGCGCCGCCTGGGCGCTCAACCAGATCGGCACCGATCGCGCCCTCGATGCGGCCGCCGAGTACGCCGACGACCGCTCGTACATCGTCCAGGTCGAGGCCGAGAAGGCCGCCGGCGTCTGATGTCGGTTCGTTCCGGGACGCGCCCCCTCAATCAGTTTTGACTCTTGCCTAATTTGGCGACACAACTTTCGATCTACTGATATTGTCACAGGCTACCGCGCAAGGTATAGAGCGTGAATACAGCACGTCGGATTCTTTCTTTCGTGGCGGAGACGGTGAACCAGCTGGTCAGTAAGCCTGCGTATCGGCCACTAATCAGTCTCCATTTGGCGGTGGTTCGAAGTGATAGATACAGGGGGTTATTTTACCGGTTCGCTTGTATGTCGCCCATGAGCGGAAACGAGGATTTCCCGCTTCCGGACGATCTGCCGGAGCCGGAAGACGACGGTGTTCAATTGCTTCGACATAGCGTTGAATACCGACGCTGTGGCCTTCAGTCTTTGCCGTTCCGGGCAGCCGGAGGGCATTACAGGTTCAGGAGGCCAGTATCACGTGAGCGCCCACCAGAGAAAGCCACAC
>PXSG01000083.1:2820-6411 GCA_003023485.1 Halobacteriales archaeon SW_10_68_16 | reverse complement strand
GCTGGTACCAGAAGTCGTAGTTCATGTCGATCTCGCCCGGCGGGTCCCACCGGCCCTCGACCTCGAAGTCGTCGTTGAGTTCGAGGAACCCACCGGGGAGTTCGCCGTCGGCGTCGCCGAGCATCGAGATGAGGATCTCGCCGTCGGGGATGCAGTGGACGGTGTGGGGCGCAGAGAGGTCCTGCTCGTAGACTTCCTCGGGTTCGATGATCTCCGTGATCTCCGGGTCGCGGCGGTCCTTCGTGTCGACGATGTGGATGCGCGATGAGCGCTGGCCCGGAATCACGAGGTGGCGCCGTTCGAGGCCGCCGATGTGACACGACGACGAGCAGGCGTTCCACCCGAAGTGGTGGAGTTCGTCACCCTTGTTGGGCATCCGGACCCGCTCGACCACCTCGCTGTACGTATCGGAGTCGGGGTCGACATCGACGACCGCCAGGAAGTCCGGCGCGTCGACGTCCTGGCCGACGTGCAGCCCCATCACGTAGGCTGTCTTCTCCCGTTCGGCCTGTTCGATGGCCGCCTGCGGGGTCGCGTAGCCCGGCCCCTCCACGTCGTGGGCGTGGTCGTGGTGCTCGTGCGGTTCGGCGTCTGGTGGGTGCTCTGCGTCGCTCATACGTCCGTGTCAACGATTGCCGCCGCTGTTTGTGGTCGGGTTTCGGCCGTTTATGCCGCTATGTGTGACACCGCTGGCATATCGCCCGAGGGGCGCCCGACGGTCGCCGCTACTGTTCGACGACCAGCAGTGCGACCCGTTCCCGGACGAGATCCGCGAGCGTTCCGGTCGTCGCCGAGAGTTCGGCCTCCCCGATGTCGTAGAAGTCCAGCACGCGCTCGCGGTCGTAGCCGCCGAGCGTCTCGGCGGGATCGAGCAGGTCGCCGACCGCGTCGGCCGCGCGGGCCTCGTCGCCGCCGTCGACGAGCACGACGACCGGGGGCTCGCCGGCCGAGACGCCCATCTCCAGGGCGCGGTTTATCTGCCGGCGGCCGGCCGCGTACAGCAGTATCTCGACGGCCCTGTCCCGCGCGATGGCCTCGTCGCGGTCGATAGCCCTGTCTGCCAGTTCCACGGCCCGTTCGAGGTGCGCGCGGTCGACGACGTAGCGGGCGTCGAAGGCCTGGACCGTCGCGTCGTGCTCCGTGGCGATGTCATCCAGGCGCGCGACGAACGCGTCGACGTCCTCGACGTCGGCGATCCCCTCGACGACACGCATCAGAAATCCCCCAGGTTCGACTGGTCCTCGGCCGTCTCTGGATTCTCGTCTCCCGCGGCGTCGCCCTCCCCGTCGGCGGCGACGTCCTCGGGACCGACATCCGGGTCGGGTTCGACGCCCTCCATCGCGGGGTCGCGGTGGCCGGCATTCTCCAGGACCGTCTCGGCGGTCTTGTGCCTGCCACGGAGGGCTGCGAGGACGACGGGCTTCT
This sequence comes from Halobacteriales archaeon SW_10_68_16, assembly GCA_003023485.1. The sequence continues at coordinate 4,986 of PXSG01000083.1, read as the reverse complement.
CGGCCTCGCGCAGGTCCGCGCGGGTCTCGATACCGGCCTCGAACAGCCGGCGGGCGCGCTTGCGACCGACCCCGCGAACCCCCGCGAGGTCGACCAGTTCTGCTTTCACGCCGTGCTCGACGCGGGTCCGGGCCTCGCGGACCGCCGGCCCGACGCCCAGGCCCAGTTCGCTGGCCAGCGACTCCGCCGCGCCCAGCAGCCACTCTGCGGTGTCGACCTTTCCGCGGATGTCGCCCGGCCCGACGCCGTACTCGTCGGTGATGTCGGCCTCCTCGCGCTCGCTCGCCCAGTCCTCCAGCAGGCGAGCGGTCTTGAGGGCGGACAGCCAGTCCTCGAAGCGCTCCTCGAACTCCGAGGGCGCGGCCCCGAGCAGTTCCGTCTCGCGCTCGTAGGCGCACATTGTGTACTCCTCGCGGTCGCCCGAGCGCAGATACAGTTCGTACATGTCGGGGGTGCGGGCGACGAGGTGGTAGAGACCGAGCGCGGTGGGGACGTCTTCGCCCTCGGCAGCGTCCCGGAGCCCGTCGATGATGGTCGCGGCACTCATCGGGTCGAGGTAGAGCCGCGAGACGGTGTGTCCGAGGTTCGTTGCCGAGAGTTCGACATCCGCGCCGTCGGACTCGCGTTCGAGAAAGCCGTTGGTGTCGAGGTAGTCGATGACCCGGTCGGTGACGGCCGCCAGCTGGTCGCGTTCTGCGGTCTGGGTGGCATAGAGGGTCCCCTCCAGGAACTCGAGTAGTCCCGACCGCGAGCGGGCAAAGCCCGAGGCGACCGTCGCGAGGATGTGGGTCCGCAGTGCAGGCTCGGCCGCGAGTTTCGACTGGACGGGCTCGGGGTCTGCCCAGACGTACCGCTCGAACAGTTCGTCGAGTTCGTCGTGGCTGGAGGCGACCAGCAGCGCCTCGCCGTAGGGGTCCAGGCCAGGCCGGCCCGCACGTCCCATCATCTGGTGAACCTCAAGCACCGAGAGGGGCTGCATTCCCCCCACGCTCCCGTCGTAGCGGCGCCAGTCCCGGACGACGACCCGCCGGCTCGGCGTGTGCTGGCAAGCCCGGCGTGGTGATAGGCGGCCCCGCCCTCGACGGCCTCGGCGAGGTCGTCGCTCGTCTCCGTGTCGCTGACGTCCCTGATGTCCGAGGCGACCGCCGACAGTTGGTCCCGTTCGTCGTCGGTCAGGAAGTCGGAACTCACTGAGGAGAGCCGGCGGGCCGCGGCCTCGGCGTTGCGCCGGGAGTTGACGAACACCAGCGAGGACCCGTCGTCTTCGAGCGTGTCCCGGACGATGGCGGCGGTCTGGTCCTCGCTGTTCCGGACGGGCACGCGTGTCTGGCTGCCGTCCTCTAGGTGGAGTGCGTCGCCGTAGTGGCCCTTCTGCAGGTCGATGGGCCGCCAATCGGAATCGACCAGTTCGGCGTCCAGCCAGTCGGCGAGTTCGTCGGCGTTGCCGATGGTGGCCGACAGCGCCACCGTCTGCAGGTCGGGATTCAGCTGTCGGAGTTTCGCCAGTGTCACCTCCAGGGTCGGCCCGCGTTCGGCGTCGTCGACGAGGTGGACCTCGTCGGCCACCACGCAGGTCAGCTCGTCGAGCCAGGGGGCGTCGTTGCGCACCAGCGAGTCGACCTTCTCGCTGGTGGCGACGATGACGTCCTTGTCGGCGAGCCACCCACCCTCGGACTCGTAGTTGCCCGTCGAGACGCCAACCTCGACGCCGTGGGCCTCGTAGGCCTCGAACTCGGCGCGCTTCTCGCTTGCGAGCGCCCGGAGGGGCACGATGTAGAGGGTCTTCCCGCCGCGGTCGACGCTTGCGAGCATCGCCATCGCCGCGACGAGGGTCTTCCCGCTGGCCGTGGGGACGCTGGCGACGAGACTCTCCCCCTCGGTGACGCCGCGCTCGACGGCCTCGGCCTGGGGCGGGTACAGTTCCTCGATGCCCCCCTCGCGCAGGTGCTCGGGCAGCCACGCGGGCACGCCCGGGATGTCCGCGACGTCCATCTGGCCGCCCTTGGGGCGTCCCCCGGTTTAAACGTTCGTTCGGGGACTGCTCGCCCCGAGCACGGCCTCGACTGCCGCCGCTCCGCCCGCGGCGAGCGTCCCGCAGGCTTAAGACCGCCGTCCGTGGAGTAGCCGGCAATGCCCGGCCCGCGGGACCGACTCCCGTTCTCGGTG
>PXSG01000083.1:0-2645 GCA_003023485.1 Halobacteriales archaeon SW_10_68_16 | reverse complement strand
GGCTCGACGAGCGCCGCGGGCTCGCGACCGGCGTCATCTCCATGGCCTACAGCGCCGGGAGCTTCCTCGTCATCCCCGCCGTCCGCCGGGGCGTCCGGACGGACTTCGACGCCACGCTGCTTGCCCTCGCGGCCGCCGCCGGCGTGGCCGTCCTCGTGACCGTCCCGGTGTTGCGCGACCCCGACCGCGGGGGCGAGGCCGGCGGCGCCGAGTCACCGCCGGACGGCACGGACGGCACGGATGACCCCGAGGGGACCGACACGGAGGAGTCGGGCGAGCGCGCCTACACGCCGCGGGAGACGGTCCGGACCTGGCAGTTCTGGCTGCTGTACGGGGTGTTCTCGGTCGCCAACGTCGTCAGCCTGATGGTCATCGGGAAGGCGGTCTCGTTCGCCCAGCACCTCGGGCTCTCGGCGGCGGTGGCGACGGCGAGCGCGACGCTCATCGCGCTGGGGGACGCGGCGGGCATCGTCGCCGGCGGCGCGCTCTCGGACCGCCTGGGTCGGGCGCGCACGGTCGGGGCCTCGCTGGTCTGTTTCGGCCTCGCGCTGGCGCTTGCCGTCGGGGCCGGCACCCTCGGCGTCGACGTCGCGTTCGTCGGCCTCGTCGCCGCCGCCATCTTCTTCCGGAGCCCGATGTTCTCCGTGTTCCCGCCCCTGGTCGGGGAGTACTACGGCCGGCGACACTCCTCGACGAACTACGCGCTGTTGTACTCGGGGAAACTCTGGGGTGGTGTCGGCGCGGGCGTCGTCGCCAGCCTCCTCGTGGCGACGGTCGGCTGGAACGCGACGTTCCTCGGGGGAGCCGTCGTGGCGGTCCTGGCCGGCGCGAGCACGTTCTTCCTCCGTCCCGTCTCCGCGACCGCGTGACCGTGCTACTCCAGAACCGCGGCGCCGGGCTCGTCGGCGTCGCCGCGGACGGCCGTCGCCTCGTAGCCCCGCTCCCGGACCGACTCCAGGAGCGCCCGGGTGTCGGCGTCGGCCTCGAAGTACAAGACCACGTCGAAGCTCCCGTCCCGGAGGAGCTGCTGGCACTCCCAGACGAACGCGTCGTCCTGGAGTGTCAGTCCCTGGTGTTGGTTGGACGCGAACTCGGGGTCGTCGTTGCCCGAGTAGACGTAGGTGTCGTCGGGGTCGTGGCCGGCGTGGGTCGCGATAAGGTCGCCGACCTCGAGGGTCGCCTGGTGCATCCGCGTCTCCTCGTCGCCCCCGAAGTCGGTGTGGACGACGAGGCCATCGAGGGCGATCTCGCCGGGCTGGAGCAGCTGCCAGATCCGGCGCCGCAGGTCCGCATCGAGGGCGTCGGCGTCGGTCATACCGGAGTGTCCGTCGTCGCGCCCATACGCGTGTCGATCAGGCCTCGCGGAGTTCCGCCAGCAGGTCGAGGGCCTCCTCGGCCATCTCGGGGGTCGCGACGCCGCCGTAGTGGGCGCGCTCGCGGAGCTGTGCCAGCCGGCGTGCCCGCGGGTCCGCGTCGATGGCCTCGAGGTACTGCCGGACGGTCTCGCCCTCGCGGCGGGGGCGGTGGCGCCGTTCGAGCAGGTAGACCAGCCGTTCGTAGGCCTCCTCGACGTCGGTCCGGGGGTCCGAGCGCCGGACGTGCCGGAGCCACAGCGAGCGGTAGGCCCGGTCGGCGAGGCCGCTCCGGCGGAGCCCGGCAGCCGCTCCCACGAGGACGACCGCACCCAGCGCGAGCCGTTCGCGCGAGGGGAGCGGCGAGGACCCGCCGTCCTGCGCGGCCCCCACCTCCTCGGGCCGGCCCTGGATCGCCTCGACGACGCCGGGGCTGGACGCGTTGATGTCGGCCGGGTCGGACGGCGTGGGCGTCTGCTCGGCCCCCGCGGCGGGGTCGCCCTCGGGCAGCGGCGTCGCCCGTTCGCTCCCGAGGGTGTCGTTGGTGTCGACGTTCGTCTCGTTTTCGGCTCTGGCCTGGTCGAGACGGGACCGCTCGGCGGCCTCCCGGGGCGTCGCCGGCGTCGGGTCGAAGGGCACCCATCCCTGGCCGGGGAAGTAGACCTCGACCCAGGCGTGGGAGTCGTAACCGCGGACCACGTACGTGTCGTCGTCGACCTGCTCGCCGGGCGTGTAGCCGACCGTCAGCCGGGCCGGGATTCCCTGCGTGCGCAACATCGTGACCATCGTCGTCGCGTAGTAGGTGCAGTAGCCCGCCTCCATCTCGAAGAGGAACGCGTCCGCGACGTTGCCCTCTGGCCGGTCGACGTCCAGCGAGTACTCCTTGGTCGATTCGAGGTACTCCTCGATGGCCCGGGCGGTCTCGTAGCGGTTCGAGGCCGCGCTGGTGACGTTCGCGGCCCGCTCGGCCACGCGGTCGGGCGTGCTCTCGGGCAACTGGGTGAACTGCTCCTCGATCTCCTCGGGGTCGTCGCCGCCCGCCGCCGCGAGGTCCTCCGCGGAGATGTCGAGGACGGCGCTGGTGACCTGGTAGCTGTCACCGGGTTCGAGGCTCTCGGCCGGGCGCAACCCCCCGAGGCTGGTGACCTGGGCGGTGTCGGCGGCCTCACCGGAGACTTCGACCGGGCGCCAGGCGGCCGGCATCGTCGAGATGGACGACTCCGCTTCGAAGGTCTGTTCGAGGCGCCGCGACTCGCCGGGCGGGAACGCCAGCGGCCGCTCGCCGGGCCGGGC
>PXSG01000082.1 GCA_003023485.1 Halobacteriales archaeon SW_10_68_16 | reverse complement strand
CGTTGACCGTTAGCACCGAACACCCCAGGTCACGGAAGATGTCGGGACTCGTGAGCGCGCCGGCACTGTGCCCGGGGTCGATGGCGACCGTCAGGTCCGCGCTGGCGATGGCCTCGCGGTCGACGGCCCCGAGGAGTTGCTCGCGGTACTCCCCGCGGGCCGACTCGACGCGACGGCCCGTCCCGACCTGGCTCCACTCGACCAGTTCGGGCCCGGCGTCGAGGCGGTCCTCCACGGCGTCGAGACGGTCCCGCGTGAGTTCCACGCCGTCGGCCCCGATCAGTTTGATGCCGTTGTAGGCAGGGGGGTTGTGTGAGGCGGTGACCATCACGCCCGGGACCCCCGTGCGCTCGCAGTAGGCCTGCAGACCCGGCGTCGGTAGGACTCCGAGACGGTCGACGTCGGCCCCGACGCTGGCAAGGCCGCTCGCGACGGCGTCGACGAACATCCCGCCGGTGTGGCGCGTGTCGCGGGCCACGGCGACGCGGTCGGCGTCGACGACACTGCCCGCGGCCGCCGCCACCTGCAGGGCGAAGCCGGGCGTCAGTTCCTCGTTGGCCAGCCCGCGCACGCCGCTCGACCCGAACACCTTCATTCGGGGTTGTCTGTGTGCCCGCCCGTCATAGTGGTTCCGTTCCCCGCGACCGGCAGACCCAAGAGCGCCCGCGCTCACCCGCGCACATGGACAGGGACCCCACCGAGGATCCGACCGCCGAGGGGGAACGGGCGCTGATCGACGCGCTCGTCGACGCCGATGCCGTCCGCTTTGGGGAGTTCGAACTCTCCCACGGCGGGATCAGCAACTACTACGTCGACAAGTACCGCTTCGAGACGGACCCGGACGCGCTGGCGACGGTCGCGGACGCCTTCGCCGAGCGCGTCGGCGACGAACGACTTGCGGGCGTCGCGCTCGGGGCCGTCCCGCTCGCGGCTGCCACGAGCGTCCGGACTGGCCTGCCCTACGTCATCGTCCGCAAGGCCGCCAAGGAGTACGGCACGGGCAACCGCATCGAGGGGTCCCTCTCCGAGGGCGAGGAGGTCGTCGTCCTCGAGGACGTCGCGACCACCGGCCAGAGCGCCGCCGAGGCCGTGGAGGCACTCCGTGAGGCCGGCGCTGTCGTCCGGCGGGTACTGGTCGTCGTCGACCGGGAGGAGGGCGCCCGCGAGACGCTTGCCGACCACGACGTCGAACTCGAGTCGCTCGTGACGGCGTCGGCGTTGCTGGCGGCGGAGTGACTCTCAGGGAACAACGCCGGAGTCGCTTCCGGACGCCGACTCCCGGAGGGGGACGTCACCCGAGACTTCGATCTCGTCGTACCAGAGACGGGGTCGTTTCGCGCGCCCGGACTCCTCCAGAGAGATGAGGCCGTAGTCGGCCAGTTCGTGGACGTTCTCCGTGACCTCCGGCGGGTGGCGGTCGACGGTTCGTGCGAGTTCGCGGATACTCGCCGGTTCGTGTTCGGCGATGGCTTCGAGCAGTTCGAGGTTCGTCGGCCTGAAGACGCGGCCGAACGTTTCCAGGCTCTCGACGACCAGGCGGGACGGCCGTGGCTCGACCGTTTCGCCGTCATGGGAGTGTCGTGTGTGTTCGGTCACCAGTCCGGCACCGCCAGCACGCGGACGCGAGCCACTGTCCCGTCGTCGTACGCCGTCACCTCGTCACGGACGACCGTGACGTCACCCCGCATCCGTGTACTGACGTGTGCATCGTATCGTCATCAATGTTAGGGCCAAAGTTAACAGTAGTGGAAGGACAGTCGACACTGGAGCGTCTGTGGGGTTCTATTCAGTGTGTCACACACCCCCTTTCGCGGGTCTGTGTCCGGCGCGCACAAAACCGCCCACCTCTTTTAATCGGGAGCCGTAACCTCGAAGCGATGCCAGATCTCGAACTGTACGAACTCGCGGGCTGTCCCTACTGTGCGAAGGTGAAGCGGAAACTGGACGAACTCGGACTCGACTACGAGTCTCACATGGTTCCCCGGAGCCACGGCGAGCGCACCGAAGTGAAGGAAGTCAGCGGGCAGACGGGCGTGCCGGTGCTGGTCGACAACGACAACGGCGTCGAGGGGATGCCGACGAGAGCGACCAGCTTTTCTGCAACGGCTACGCGCTCTGGCTGCGAGGCGACTCGCTTTTCAGGGCGGCGCTTCCCATCACGGCGCTCCAGCGCATCCTCAACAGCGACCTGATGCACTACTACGCCAAGCTGACGAGCTTCCAGATCGAGGGCGACTACCAGTGCTACCAGAAAAACTTCATCGAGTGCTTCGGCATTCCGACGCTGGACGACGAGCAGCGGTCGGCGGGCGTGGTCACGGCGAGTGCGGGCAACCACGCCCAGGGGGTCGCCCTGGCGGCCTCGCGGATGGGCGTCGACGCGACGGTCGTCATGCCCGAAGACGCCCCCATCGCGAAGGTCAATGCCACCCGGAGCTACGGCGCCGAGGTCGAACTGTGCGGCATCGACTACGACGAGGCCGAGGCCCGCGCCCACGAGATCGAACGGGAGGAGGGGCGGTACTACCTCCACGCGTTCGACGACCCCGAAGTGATCGCGGGCCAGGGAACCATCGGCCTCGAAATCCTCGCGGACCTGCCCGACGTCGAGACAGTCGTCGTTCCCATCGGGGGTGGCGGACTCATCAGCGGAATCGCCACCGCTCTCAAGGAGCGCAAGCCGGACGCGCGCGTGGTGGGCGTCCAGGCCGAGGGTGCCGCGAGCGTCGCCGACTCCCTGGAGAAGGGCGAGCGGATCGCCCGCGCAGGTGTCGACACCATCGCCGACGGTATCGCTACCCGGACGGTCGGGGAGTTACCCTTCGAGATCATCCGGGAGCGCGTCGACGAGATCGTGACGGTCACCGACGACGAGATCGCGGTGGCGCTGACACTCCTGCTGGAGCGGAGCAAGACCCTCGTCGAGGGGGCGGGCGCGGTTCCGCTGGCGGCGCTGCTCGCCGGCGCCATCGACTACGAGGAGGGAGAGACGGTCGTGCCGACGCTGTGTGGCGGCAACATCGACATGAACACGCTGACGACGGTCATCGTCCGGGGACTGGTCCAGACGGGGCGGTACCTGCGCCTGCGGACCACCCTCGAGGACCGCCCCGGCGCGCTGGAGGAGTTGACCGAGATCATCTCCGAGCACCGCGCGAACATCTACGCCATCCAGCACGACCGCACCTCGCGCGACGTGGCGATGAACGACGCCGAGGTCGAACTCGACCTGGAGACGCGCGGGCCAGACCACGTCGACGACCTCGTCGCCGCACTCGAAGAACGCGGGTATCCGATCGAGATACTGTGAGTGTGGCGTTCTCCTTCTCCCGCTGAACGATAGTGCGACACCGGTCACTCAGTCGCGGTGGTGACTGTCACGAAGTCGCCGTACTGCAACGCCAACTCGGCCGCACCGGCGACATCGAAGACCGCAGACTCCGGAACCGAACCACGCCGCGCGGTCCCGGACTGGTGGTGGGGCACCGCCGGACCGTCATCCCAGTCGCTGTACCGGTAGGTGACGTTCTCCCGTCCGTCGGGGTTCCAGACGACGAACCGCTCGTCCCCGTCGTGGTCGATCAGGTCGGCGCCGACGCCGGTGACCGTCTCGAGGAGTGCACGGCGCTGTGAGGTCGACAACAGGGGGAGGTACTCGCCGAGCCACCCGAGGTCGTCGGCTGTCCAGTCCGCCTCGCGGAGTTCGTCGGTCGCGGCGACGGGTGCCTCGAAGTGCCAGAGCAGGTCCTCGATGTGCGCGTCGGTGCGGTCGCGCCGCGAAACCAGCGAGGCCTCGTCGGTCTCGACCGTGACCGTCGCACCCTCCGTAGCGTCCACGCCGGAAACCTCGACCGCGAGCGTCGCGGACTCGGCGTCGTACCGCCATTCGTGGTCCTCGCCGTCCACTGCGACCGACGCCGGTCGGGCGACACCCCGGAACCGCAGGTCGTACTCGCGGTGGTCCGGGACGTGGGACAGGTCCCCCTGTGCGGGTTCGATCTCGAATTCGAGGCGGTCACCGTCGAACCGCTGGACGAACCGAGTGGTGGCGTACGCGCCCTCGCGGTGTGCCAGCGAGGTCCCGTCGTCCTCGTAGAGAGCAAAGCCGTTGTCGGCACCGGGGAAGACGACGACGCGCAGTCGGTCCGGGTTCTCGAATCCACCCCACTTGACTTCGGGACCGAGGGGGACGATGGCCCCGGCGGGCGCGTAGACCGGCAGGTCGTCGAGTCCGCCGTAGCGGGCGTGCCCCCCGCCGTCGTAGTACTCCCCGTCGAAGAAGTCGAACCACTCGCCCTCTGGCAGCCAGACCGAGCGCCGCGAGAGGTGCGTGTCCGCGTCGCGCTCGCCGAGATGAGGGGCCGCGAGTAGTTCGCTCCCGAAGTAGTACTGGTGACACGCGGCGTGGGCCGACTCACTATCGGGGTGGCGGTAGTACATCGGCCACACCAGCGGGACGCTCGCCGTGTGGTCGCGCCAGGCCATCGTGTAGATGTAGGGGACGAGGCTGTGACGCAGTCTGAGCGCGCTCGTCAGCGCGTCGGCGACGTCCCCGCCGTACTGCCAGGGCCGCTTGTCGACGGACGCCGACTTGGTCGTGTGGATGCGGTTGATGGGACTCAAGACGCCGAACTGGGTCCACCGGGCGTACAGTTCGCCGAACGCTTCGGGGTCGCCGGTCCCGCCCATGTGGCCGCCGATGTCGTGGCTCCACCAGCCGAAGTCGACGTTGGCGCCCGTCGCGGTCATATGTGGCTGGAACCGCAGTGAATCCCACCTGACGACGGCATCCCCC
>PXSG01000081.1 GCA_003023485.1 Halobacteriales archaeon SW_10_68_16 | reverse complement strand
GGCGTAGCCGTCGATCAACTCCGCGCGGGCCGGCGTCACCACCGACTCGTACATCCCGGCCCCCACGAGGTCGGGGTCGTTCCGGGACATCCCGACGGTCAGCGTCGCCGCGTTCCCGACCGTCTAGACCAACTGTTCGACCGACGCCGACTCCGGGACGACCTGGCGCGCGTCCCGCGTCGAGACGACGATGTCGGGCAGGCACGCGACCAGGGGGATGTCGGCGTCGACGCTCCGGACGCCGTCGTCGGTCGCGACGGTGAACCCGCCGACGATGGCCGGCGCCACGTTGTCGTCGTGGGCGTCACCCGAGACGACGGCCTCGCCCTCGGCGGCGATGGGGACCAGTTCCTCGCGAGTGTACCCGCGGTCGTAGAGTTCGTTCAGCGCGACCGCCGCGGCGGCGGCGCTGGCTGCCGACGAGCCCAGCCCCGAGGCCGGCCGCACGCCCTTGTCGATGTGGATGGTCGCCGGCGCGTCCAGGGCCTCGACGACCGCGCCCACGGTGTTCTTCTCGGGGTCCTCGGGGATGTACTGGCTCCCCACCCCGGTCACCTCGATGGTCGTCTCCTCGGCCTTCTCGACGCGAACGACGTCGGCCGGGCGCTCTAAGGCGGCGCCGAAGACGTCGAACCCGCTGCCGAGGTTCGCGCTCGTGGCGGGCGCCCGGACGGTCAGCATGGATTCCCGTTCCGCGAGTGCGGGCAAAAAGGTAGCGGACCACCACTTCCCGCAGGCGACAACGATCACAACGAATAAGTCGGTCGGCCGCGCTGTATCGCACATGCGAGGCGCCAGGCGCGGTGACCCGAGCGCGACCCGGCGAGCCGCCCGTGGCGTTCGCTTTTCTCCCAAACGCTGAGCCGTGGGCTCGTGGCAGGCGTGGCGACCCTGTCCCGGGCCGTGCTGGTCTCCCAGACACGCAGCGGAGCATCGACGACTACATCACACCGAACCAACAACGAAACCACATCACACCAATGACAGCGTTCGACACCTTCGGCGGCGTGTACCCCGCGATGTGCACGCCCTTCCACGACGACGGCAGCATCGACTTCGAGACACTCCGCGCGGACAGCCACGACGAACACGTCGAGGTCATCGAGGCCGTCGTTGAGGCCGTCGACGTCCCCGTCATCGGCGGGAGCGGCTCGAACAACACCCGCGAGGCACTCTCGCTGTCCGGGCGGGCCGCGGACGTCGGCGCCGACGCACTCCTGCTCATCTCGCCCTACTACAACAAGCCCGAACAGGAGGGACTGGTCGACCACTACACGGCCATCGCCGACGCGGTCGACGTCCCACAGATCGTCTACAACGTCCCCTCGCGGACTGGGCGGAACATCGAACCCGAGACGGTCGCCCGCCTCGCCGAACACGAGAACATCCAGGGGTACAAGGCGGCCGGGGGCGACCTCAACCAGGTGGGCGAGATCGTCGAGCGCACCCGCGACGAGGCGTTCGACGTCCTCTCGGGCAACGACGGCGAGACGCTGCCCATCCTCTCGGTGGGTGGGACCGGCTGTATCAGCGTCGCGGCCAACGTCGAACCCGAACGGATGAGCGACCTCGTGTGGGCGGCCCTGGAGGGCGACTACGCCGCCGCCGGGGAGCGCCACCACGAACTCGGCCCGCTGTTCCGTGCGCTGTTCTGGGAGACCAATCCCATCCCCGTCAAGGCGGCAATGGAGATACGCGGGCACATGCCCGACACGGTGCGCCCGCCGTTGACGGATCTGACCGAGGAGAACCGCGAGGCGCTGGAGAGCGTCCTCGCCGACCTCGAACCGGTGGAGGCACGATGACGACCGTCGCCGCACGCCTGACGAGGACACCGATCTCGTCCTCCGTCCGGGGCTGGACGCCCTCGCGGACCACGACCCCGACACTATCGTCGACTTCTCGATCCCCGACGCGACGGTGGACCTCGCGGGGGCGTGTGCGGAGGCGGGCGTCCCGCTCGCCTCGGGCACGACCGGCTTCGAGGATGACCAGCTGGCGGTCCTCCAGGAGACGGGCCAGGCCGTGCCGGTCCTGCTGGCGTCGAACTTCTCGCGGGGTATCCAGGCGCTCCTGGGTGCGCTCGGTCCCGCGCTGGAGGCGCTGCCGGGCTACGACGTGGAACTGCTGGAGACCCACCACAACGGCAAGCGGGACGCCCCGAGCGGGACCGCGCTGACGATCGTCGAGGAGATGGCCGCCCACCGCGACCTCGAACCGGTGTACGGCCGCGAGGGCGTCCAGCCCCGGACGGAGGACGAGATCGGTGTCCTCGTCAGGCGTGCGGGGGACATCCGCGGTGAACACGAGGTCACGTTTGCGGACAACGACGAGGTGTTCACCATCGGTCACCGCGCGGAGGACCGGGGCGTCTTCGCCGCCGGAGCCATCGACGCGGCCGTCTGGCTCGTCGGCCGGGACCCGGGGCTGTACGACTTCGGCGACGTCGTCGTGGACGGCGCCGACGGCGAGTGAGCGCAGCGCAAAGGCGAGCACCGGGCGACCCGGAACCGACGGACCGATAACCCGGCCCCTCCCACGGGGGGACATGAGCCTCCGATCCGAAATCGAGGACTTCTGGGACCGCTACCAGGACGGACTGACCGCCGCCGAGGCGGGCACCGAAGAGCTCTCGGTACTCGGGGATTTCCTCGCCGCGCTGGAGCACGGAGAGATCAGGGCCGCCGAGAAGCGCGACGGCGAGTGGCACGCCAACGGGTGGGTCAAACACGGCATCCTGCTGAACTTCGGACTCCGGTCGATCTCGGGCTACGAGTACGGCGGCGTGACCTACAACGACATCCTCCCGTTGCTGGAGACCGACGACCTTGGAGAACGCGGGTCGCGCAACACGCCCGACGGGACGACCGTCCGCCGGGGTGCCTACCTGGGGTCGGACGTCATCATGATGAGCCCCTCCTTCGTCAATATCGGCGCCCACGTCGGCGACGGGACGCTCGTCGACTCCTGTGACACCGTGGGCTCGTGTGCCCAGATCGGCGAGAACGTGAAACTCGGCGCGAACACGCTGATCGGTGGCGTCCTCGAACCCGTCGAATCCGCGCCCGTGATCGTCGAGGACGGCGTCTCGCTGGGTGCTGGCTGTCGGGTCACCTCCGGGTTCGTCGTCGGCGAGAACAGCGTCGTCGGCGAGAACACGCTGCTGACACCGCGGGTCCCCGTCTACGACCTCGTCGAGGAGGAAGTCGTCTACGGCCACCTCCCGCCCGAGCGGCGCGCGTTCACGCGGTACGTCGAATCGTCGGTGGGCAACCACGACCTCTTCACGGGTGGTGCGTACAAGCCCGCCGTCGTCGCCACGCACATCGAAGAGGAGACCCTGGAGGCGACCGAACGCGAGGACGCCCTCCGGGAGTGATCCACTCTCGTCGCACTTCCCGGCGCCACCGAACTTTTGTCCCGCGCGACCCAACACGGTGTATGGTACCCTGGATCCCCTTCCTCTCGTATCTCCTCATCTGCGTCCTCGCGGCGCTGCTGGGCTGGCTCCCCTTCCGGCTGCTCGAACGCTACTCCCTGGTCGAGGAGGTCGAGCCGACGCGGCGGGCGATGGACCGGACCGCCAGCAGCCCCGGCGCCCACTGCGTCAGTTGTGGCGCCACCAACGAAGGCGCCTACAGCTACTGCCGACAGTGCGGGCGCCGCCTTCCTGCCGGTTGACGCTACTGTTCCGTGTCGACGCCGGTGAACTCGAAGCGCGCGCCGCCATCGCTGCCGGCCACCAGTGTCAGGTTCCAGTCGTGTGCCTCGGCGATCCGCCGGACGATGCTCAGCCCGAATCCGGTCCCCTCGGGAGAGGTGCTGTACCCGGATTCGAAGACCCGGTCGCGGTCTTCGGGTGGGATGCCGAGGCCGTCGTCCTCGACGCGGTTCGCCAGGAGCGCATACTGGTCGCCCTCGGCGCGTTTCTCGAAGTAGCCGTCGGCGCCGCGCGGGCGAAATCGTCGTCGCTCCCGTCGGCGAACAGCACGAACGGGAGGTCCGGATACTCGCCACGGACCGCGTCGAGTAGCGCCAGTCCGTCCGCGCCGGGAACGTCGTAGCCGCTGACGACACAGTCGAACGCGGCCCGCCCGCCGTTGCCGTCGAGCCGGTCGAGCGCGTCGCTGGCGGTGCGTGCGGTATCGACCTCGAAGCGGCGGTTCTCGCGTTCGAGAACCTCGGCTGTCGTCGTGGCGCCCTCCGAGTCGTCGACATGGAGGACATTCATCTCGATGATAATAACGCCTGTGGCAGGCCGTCACATGCCGATCCTGCGCAATTTGGCGTCCCGCCCCGAGCGAGGCACGTGCGTCTGCGGACTGGCGATCACACGGCCTCGTCGAGCGCGACCGTCACCCGCGACTGCACCCAGGCCAGTGGGTTCTCGGTGTCGTAGAAGACGACGGCGTCGTCCGCTTCGTAGGTCCCAACCCCCGCAACCGCCTCTTTGCCCCCCGACGTGTGCGCTTCGGAGTCGGTACCACCAGGCATCCCGGATTCCGTCTGGTCTGACACCACGGCGAGTGGTATGTCACTACATGCCAAATAATTTTCCGTCGAGGCG
>PXSG01000080.1 GCA_003023485.1 Halobacteriales archaeon SW_10_68_16 | reverse complement strand
CGCCCGGGGAGGTCAGAGACTCCAGCTTCCGGCTCTACCACGAGGCCTTCGGCAGCGAGAACGTCAGGCACGTCCCCATGGCGGACCGCCGGCTGGTCGACCCCGACCGCGTCCGGGAGGAGGTGCTCCCCTTCCTGCGCGAGGCCGTCGAGGCGGACGAACGGGTCGTCGTCCACGGCCTCTCCGGACTTGGCCGCACCGGGCAGGTGCTGGCCGCCTGGCTGGTCGCCTACCACGAGTACCGCCCCCACGAGGCCGTCGACACCGTCATGGAGATGGGCCGCGACCCGGCCATCGCGGTCGACTTCGGCGACGCGACCCGCCTCGAACTGCTCGAGGTACTCGGCGAGTTCTTTTAGGTCGGGGTGCCCAAGTCCGGGCCGACTGACCGATGACGACGATCAAGGACAGCGTCCACGACTACATCGAGGTGACGGGGGTGGCACGCGACCTGCTGGACACGCCGCCCGTCCAGCGGCTCCGCCGGATCACGCAACTCGGGACGGTCGTGCTGGTCTACCCCTCCGCGAACCACACGCGCTTCGAGCACAGCCTCGGGGTCTACCACCTCGCGGACCGCGCGCTCGCCGGCCTCGGCGTCGAGGGCCAGCAGGCCGAGCGGGTCCGGGCCGCCGCGCTCCTCCACGACGTCGGCCACGCCCCCTACAGCCACAACGTCGAGGACCTGCTGTACCGCCACACCGGGAAGTACCACGACGATGTCGCGGACCTCGTCGGTTCCGGGGCGGTCGCACGCACGCTCAGCGACCACGGCCTCAACCCCGACCGCGTCGCCGACCTGATCGCCGGCGAGGGCGAACTCGGCCAACTCGTGTCGGGCGAACTCGACGTCGACCGCATGGACTACCTCGTGCGGGACGCCCACCACACCGGCGTCCCCTACGGCACCATCGACCACAACCGGCTGGTCCGGGAGCTGCGCTTCGTTGAGGGCGACCTCGTCCTCGAGGAGGGCAACGTCCAGACCGCCGAGAGCTTGCTTCTCGCGCGGGCGCTGATGAACCCGACCGTCTACGGCCACCACGTCGCCCGCATCGCCAAGGCGATGCTCCGGCGGGGAGCCGAACGCCTCATCGACGCCAGCGAGACCACCGCCGCGGCCCTCCGGCGGATGGACGACTACGAACTGCGGGTCGCGCTCAGAGAGTGCGACCGGACGGCCCCCTACGCCCGCCGACTCGACGAACGGGACCTCTTCAAGCGGGCCGTCTGGGCGGAGATGGACGCCGTGCCCGCGGAATTACGCGAAGCCAGCCACGAGACCATCCGCGAGATGGAGCGGGACGTCGCGAGCGAGGCCGGCGTCGACCCCGAGACGGTCGTCCTCGACGTGCCCGAACCCCCCGAGATGACCGAGTCGACCTCGCGGGTGCTGGTCAACGGCGAGGTCCGCCGGCTGGGCGAGCAGTCGACGCTCGTGAGCGCGCTCCGGGCGGCCCAGCGCGACCAGTGGCGCATGGGTATCTACGCGCCCGAACCGAGTAGCGACCGGGTCGGCGACGCCGCCATCCGCGTCCTCGGGCTGGACCTCGAGGGTGCGCTCGTCCGGGACGTCCGACCCGGCATCAACGCGACGCTGGGAGACTTCGAGTGACGAGCGTCGAGGATGGTCGTCACTGAGACATCGGGCGGCGTGTCGTCGACTTTCTCGAACAGGAAGGCGTTCGTGCAGACTACCTCCCCGACGTCCTGTTTCAAGGGGTCGACGACGAAGACGACGTCATGCCGTACGCGCGGGACCACGACGCTGTGCTCGTGACCGCGAACTGGCACGGTTTCACGCGGTTCGAGCCGGACCGACATGACGGCTGTCTCGTCGAGTTTGGACACGATGAACCCCGATGGAGATACCGAAGGCGATCCTGACTGCCATCGAGCACTACGACGACCCGGAGAAACTGGAAGGGTGGGACAAAATCGAGTACTGGCTGGAGCAGTCCCGTACTACCGGGTAGAGAGCCAGCTGCGGCCGACCTTCTGGAGTCCCCGAAACGCCGATTCGGGGTATGTCTCCGACATCGTGTAGACGATCTGCACGACCTGCCGGGACGAGAGCGACTGGTCCTCGAACAGCAGCACACAGTGGTACTCGTCCTCGGAGAAGTCGGTGACCCAGTCCGGGTCGTAGCTGACGATGATTCGCCCGGCTTCGAGTGAGTGGCGAGCCAAGGCGTCGTCAGAGACACCTTTATCGAGACTGGGGTGTGTATCGACGTGTTCGACATCGTATCCGCGTTCACGCAGTCGGTGGAGGACCTCGTGTTCGATGTTCTCGTCAAGCAACAGCGACAGCGACATCGCTCAATCCTCGTCGGGTGGCGTGAGCGTCGTCCGTTCCTCGGCTTCCGCGAGTGCCTCCCTGCGACGCTGTTCGACCGCCGCCATCTCGTCGGGGTGGTCGTGGTAATAGGCGAGCGCGTGATAGACGTCCGCGATGTCGAGCCCGTGACGCTCCGCGACAGTTTCGGGACGCAGTCCCCGCTCGTGGACCCGAGCGTAGATCCACCGAACGGTGATTCGACTCTCCTTGATGTGGGGCTCGTCATGTACCTCCCTGACGATACGCGCGGACTGCTGGGACATCTATCCGAGTGTACGCACGCTATCGTACTTCAAGTCACGGGCTCTATATCTCCCACACACCGACGCCGGTCAGCGAAACGGCGAGGTTGCCAAGCAGCGCCAGCCCACCGCCGACAGCCGTGCCGGCAAGCGTCGTCTCCGTGTAGTGTCGCGTGCTCGCGACCACCCCGTAGAGGAAGGCTCCGAGCGCGACACCGAGCAGGTTCCCCAGCGACCCGAGCGGGAGAACCCCGCCGACCAGCAGCGCAGTTGCGGCGACGAACGCGAGCGAGACCACGAGCGACCGTCCCGTCGCGACCGTGCTCGCGCGCTCCCGGAGACGCGACCGGAGTCCGGACGTTCCGGTCCCGTCGGCGCCGCTCGACGGTGGCGACTCCCCGAGCACCTTCCCGTCGAAGTCCTCCTCGCGTTCGAGCTGGCGGTCGCGTTCGGCCATGCCGGGCGTACGGGGTCGAATCGTATAAGTCCCGGCAGCGGGTAGCCCGGGCCATGAACGCAGGCGACAGGGTCCGCGTCGACCGCGCGGGCGAGACCTTCGAGGGCGTCCTCCTGCCCTCCTCGACCCGCGAGCACCTCGTGGTGAAACTCGAGTCGGGCTACAACGTCGGCCTCACCCGCGAGGACGCGGGCGTCGAGGTGCTGGAGTCGGACGTCCACGACGTCGAGGACGCGGGCGCCGACGGCGAGTCCCGCATCGACTTCGACGATGACCTCCCGACGGTGTCGCTCATCTCCACGGGCGGGACCATCGCCTCGACGGTCGACTACCGGACCGGCGCCGTCACCGCCCAGTTCGACGCCGAGGACGTCCTGCGGGCGGTGCCCGATCTGGCGGGTCTGGCCAACTACCGCGGCCGGGTGGTCGCGAACATCCTCTCGGAGAACATGACCCCCGACGTCTGGCAGGACCTCGCGGCGGCCATCCACGAGGAAATTCAGGCCGGCGCCGACGGCGTGGTCGTCATGCACGGCACCGATACGATGCAGTTCACCGCCAGCGCGATGGCCTTCATGCTCGACGTGCCGGTCCCCGTCGTGTTCACGGGTAGCCAGCGCTCGGCGGACCGGCCCTCCTCCGATAACGTGATGAACGCCGTCTGTGCCGTCGAGGCCGCGACGAGCGACTGTGCGGAGGTGCTGCTCTGTATGCACGCCGACGCCTCCGACGAGCGGTGTGCGCTCCACCGCGGGACGCGCGCCCGGAAGAACCACCCCTCCCGCCGG
>PXSG01000079.1:6420-20888 GCA_003023485.1 Halobacteriales archaeon SW_10_68_16 | reverse complement strand
CACGCCGGGGGTAAGAATCTGTTTTTCTCGTGGTCCGATGAACCGAGTCCTTTCGCAGCGCTGTCTCGGCGACTGCCAGCAGCCAACACTCACTCCGTCCCGTTGTACGCGTCGACGACCGCCTGGAGGGCGACGTCGTCGGCCTCGCCGTGGTCGACCGAGAGCGGCGAGACGCTGATCTCCCCCTCGACGAGCGCGCGGCGGTCGGTCCCCTCGGGGTAGCGCTCCCGGAGGTCCGGGTCCGGCGGGAAGGGATTCTCGAAGCCGACCACGCCAGGCCAGACGCTATCTTTGAGCTGGATCACCTCGCCGTCGCCCGGATCGAGCGTCTCGGCGGTCCCCACAACGTCGAGAGGGTCGACCGCCTCGGGGTCGGCGTCGTGTTCGATGTGGAGGTCGTAGTCCGGGAGCGGCCGGGTCACCCGCATCGGCGGGTCCGCGACGTCCAGGGGAACGTTGACGTTCAGCAGCGTTCCCGATTCAAGAAGGTCAGCCTCCCTGGCACGCAAGTAGAGTTCGACCGCGACCTGCGCCGGCCGGGCGAAGTCGTAGGCGTCGGCGGGGTCGGGGAAGAAGTCCTCGTGGTGGTAGGCGGAGACGGCGAGGGCGGGGGTCCCGAGGAAGGCGGCCTCGACGCCGGCCCCGACCGTCCCCGAGCGGCCGGTGACGTAGTTGCCGACGTTCGGGCCGTGGTTACAGCCCGAAATCACGAGGTCGAAGTCCGCCTCGAATCCCCGGAGGCCGTAGGCGACGCAGTCGGCGGGCGTCCCCGTGAGGCTCTGGTTCTCGTCGGGGGCGACGACGGTCACGTCGCCGACGGCCCTCAGTTCCTCGTAGAGGCGGACGAGGCCGGGGGCGTCGGCGCCGTCGTCGTTGGTCAGCAGGAGAGAGGGCTCCATTGGCGGGAGTGGGCCGGTCGCGCTCAAGTCGGTTTCGGAACCGTGGCGCCGATGTCTGAGGGTTTTTTGTCCCGGGGGGCGTCTCCACTGCCGATGACCGTCCGCGAGGTGGCCCGCGAGGCCTACCGCGAGGGTGCGCCGGCGCTGGCCGCCAGCGCGCTCGGCGGGTTGCTCGCGGGCATCGTCCTCGGCGGGATGCGCGCGGAGTTGCGCGCCGTTCCGGGCCTGCTCGTGCTCGTGCCCGCCCTGCTGGCCACGCGGGGCAACGTCTACGGGTCGCTGGGCGCCCGCGTCGCGACCGGCCTCCACCAGGGGCTGGTCTCCCCGCGACTGAGCGGGGCCGAACCCCGGCTGTACCGGGCCGTCGCGGCCGCCATCGCGAACGGCCTGCTTGCGAGCACCTTCGCGGCCGTGGTCGGGTTCGCCGCGCTCACGGCGCTGGGCGGGAGTCCCGCGCCCCTCTCCCGACTCGTCGCAATCGCCGTCCTCTCGGCGGCGCTGTCGGGGATCGTCCTCTCGGTGACCGTCGTCGGGGTGGTCTTCGCGGGCTTCCGGCGGGGGTACAACCCCGACCCCCTGGTCGGGCCGATCGTCACCACGGCGGGCGATGTCTTCGGCGTCGCCTTCCTCTTTCTCGCCGTGCGTCTCGTGTTGCTGGTCGCGGGGGTCGGCTAGATGCAGACCGAGTGGACCGTCCGCGCCATCACGCGGGCGATGCTCCCCGTCCTGCTGGCCCTGACGCTCGTCGAGATCGGCAGCGGACTCGTCCTCGGGAGTTTCGAGGACCAGCTCCTGCGCTCGCCGTCGCTTTTGGTGCTCGTCCCGGTGACCATCGGGACCGCGGGCAACCTCGGGAGCGTCCTCGCGGCCCGTCTCTCGACGGCCTTCCACCTGGGGACCCTCTCGTTTGCCGTCGACGACGACGTCCTCGGTCGCTGGTCGGCGTCGGCGCGTGGGTGCTCGCGGAGGCGACCGTCGGCGCCAGGCTCGGGCCGGCCCGGGTCGTCGCCGTCGCCGTGGTCAGCGGCCTCGCCCTCTCGGTGCTGGCGGTGGCGGTCACCGTCGTCGCCACCTACGCCGCCTACCGCCGGGAACTCGACCCCGACGACGTCGTCATCCCCGCGGTGACCAACGTCTGTGACGTGCTCGGCGTCGTCGTCCTCTTCGTCGTCGTGGGGGTGCTCGTGTGAGCGACGCGCCCGACGGCCGGACCGTCGAACTGGTCAGGAACGTCCTCGCGCTCGCGGTGAGTTCGGTCCTGATGGTCCTGGTCGGGTTCCCCATCATGACCTACGGGTACGCCTCCGGGCTGGCGGCACTGGCAGGGACCGTCGCGCTCGTGGTCGGACTGGTCGTCGCCGCGGGCGTCGCGCTCCGCTCGCTGGACCGGCTCGAAGCCATCGCCCGGTGGCTCGTCGGACTGTGGCGATGACGGGCCGGGAGGCGCTCACCTCATCCGCTGATTTCTGTTCAACAGCACCGAAGCTGTAATTTTACAGCGTCACAACACTTTTGCTGGACCGTGAGTAACAGCCACACATGACGGTGGGGGAGCGCGGGGAACCGGGTGGGGACTCCCTCCGCGCCCGGCTCCTCGGCGGGAGCCAGCCGACCAGGGAGACGATCGAGCGGGCACGCGACCGGACGACGGCGGCACCCGAGGCGGTCACTGTGGCACTGCAGAACCGCGTCGAGACGGTCGAGCGGGAACTGGCCCGCACCCGGGCCGAGGGTCGCCTCGACCGCGTCCGCGAGTTACACCGGGAAGCCGGACAGCTCGTCCGGACCGAACAGTTCGCGGCAGCAGTCGAGACACACCGCCGCGCCAGCGCAGACCTGGAACTCGCGGCGTCGCTGATCGAGGAGTGGGGGTTCGACCTGCAGGCCCGCCTCGAGACCGAGCGCGAGCGTCTCGCCGACCAGCGTGCGTTACTGGAGTCCCGCCCCCTCGAATGGACCGAGGCGGCGCTCGCGCGGGCACACGAGGCCGAGACCCGTAACGACGCCGTCCGGGCCTGGGAACACGCCCTCGCCCGTTACCGCGAGGTGCTGACACTGGGGTGGGGAACCGACGTCGATGTCGGCGACACCGACGCCCTCCGGCTGCAGGTGGAGTGGCTGGTCGGCCGGGTGGTCGAGTGTCGCCGGGAAACTCGCCTCGGCGGGGTGACCACCAGACCTTTCCCCGGCGGCGACCTCCCCCGCACATGGGAAATCCGACCGCGACGCTGCACACCTCCGAGGGGGACATCGAGATCCGCCTCTTCGAGGAGCGGGCACCGAACACCGTCGAGAACTTCGTCGGCCTCGCCACCGGCGAGCAGGCGTGGGAACACCCCGAGACCGGCGAGACGGTGACGGACCCGCTGTACGACGACGTGCTCTTTCACCGCGTCATAGAGGGGTTCATGCTCCAGACCGGCGACCCCACGGGCACGGGAGCGGGTGGCCCCGGCTACACGTTCGACGACGAGTTCCACCCCGAGTTGCGCCACGACGAACCGGGAAAGCTTTCGATGGCCAACCGCGGTCCCGACACCAACGGCTCGCAGTTTTTCATCACGCTCGACGCGCAACCGCACCTCGACGACAAACACGCCGTCTTCGGCGAGGTAATCGAGGGCATGGACGTCGTCGAGGCCATCGGGAGCGTCGAGACCGACAGCAACGACCAGCCGGGGTCACCCGTGACCCTCGAGGCGGTCGAGATTCACGACTGACCGCGTGGCGTCAGTAGGTCTGCTCGTCCTCGCGCTGGAGGTGACAGGCCACGAAGTGACGCCCGTCGCCGTACTCGGTGTCGGCCTCGTAGGCGGGGTCGGCCCGGGCACAGACGCTCGCTTCGACGAACGCCTCCACGAGCAGTGACTCGGCCTCGTCCCAGTCGTCGCGTTCGATGGCGTCGATGGCGTCGGCGACGACTCCGCCGGCCTCGCCTCGCGGGACCGCGCCGTCGAAGTACCGCTTGCGGACCTCGGTGGCGTCCGTGGTGGCGAACTCTCGCCGCTCTCCAATGTCGTGATGCGGGTCGTCCCCTCCTCGACGGGCGTGAACTCCACGGTCTGGAGGTTCGGGAGGGGGTCGCCCCAGTCGTCGTCGTACCGCGAGATCTCGACGAACTTGCCCTCGCTCCAGTCTTCGAACGTGAACGGTCCCGAGCCAACGGGGTTCTCCTTGTTGAACGCCTCCTTGTCCTCCTCGCGGACCGACTCGGGGACGACGCTGCGCGAGAGGTACCACTTGAAGGCGCCGAACTCGAATTTGAGGTCGAACTGGGCGGTCGTCTCGTCGACGGCCTCGACCGAGTCGATCATGTTGACCTCGCCGGCGTTCTCGGTCTCCTCCTCCAGGGGTGCGGTGTAGGAGTAGGCGACGTCCGGGGCGGTCACGGGGTCGCCGTTCTGGAAGGTCGCGTCCCCGTTCAGCGGGACGATCCACCGCTTGCCGCTCCGCTCGATTTCGGGCTGGTCGCTGGCCAGGACCGGCACCAGTTCGAGGTCCGGGCTGAACCGGTAGGGGGCCTCGAAGATCCGGTCTGCCACCTCCGCGGAGGGCACGTCGTTCAGGATAACGGGGTCGAACTCGATGGGGGATTTCGCCTGCGCGATCGTGAGGCGGCCGCCACCACCGTTGCCGCCGCCGTCGCCGCCGTCACCCCCACATCCGGCGAGCGCGAGGACCGAGGCGCCACCCACCGTGCGAAGGAGGGCTCGTCGTGGAACTGTACGTGCGTTACTGGGACCAGTGTCGGACATGGTATGTTCACTCGCGGCGTACGGCTCTGGAGACACCTTCGCTCCACAAAACCGTTTCGGCGCTCCCCGCCCGATTCGCCCTTCGAGCGTGCCGGGACTGCCAGCCTCGTGTCGACGACGTTCAATCCAGGCGGTAGCGCAACAGCGCGGCGATCCCGCCGAGGTTCGCCAGCTGTCGGCCGGGATCGAACTCCCCCGAGAAGGCCGTCACCTCGCCGCCCTTCTGCTCGACCGTCTCGATGATCTCGTCGGCGTCGACGTCCCACTCCCCCTCGCCGCCACGTTCGGCACGGAGCCGTTCGTCCAGCACGAGCAGGTGTTCGACGGCGCCGTAGTCGGCGGCTTTCGCGACCTGCTGGGGCCCGTAGGCGACCTTCGCGCCGTCGGCGATGCGCTCGGTGAGTTCGTCGATGAGCTCGGATTCGGCGGCGATGCGGGTCTCGCGTTGCACCTCGTCGACGGCCCCGCGCTTGAGCACCTCGTGGACGCCCCGGTCGCCGACGCTGGCCGTGTCGACGGTGGTGACCGTCTCGGCCAGGGCCGGTGCCTCCTCCTCGATGTGCGAGAGCGCGTCCCGTTTCGTGAATCCCGGGCCGGCGAGGATGACCGCGTCGGCGTCGGTCCGCCGGAGGACGTCGGTCAGTTCCGCGAACAGTTCCGCGCGCGGCCGGGCGAACTCGCCCTTGCCGGTCGGGCCCGTGATGGTGGCGCGTTCCTCGGTGCCGTACTGGGCGACGGTGTGGAGGTGTGCCTCGCCCTCCTCGACGGTGGCGATGGCGACCTCGGGGTTGTCCGCGGCCGCGACGGCCTCCTCGATCCGTTCGCGCTGGTCGGGTTTCCAGACCTTCTCGACCTCGATCTCCTCGCGTTCCTCGACGTTGATGGTGTGGTGGTTGCCCAGTTGGTCCTCGCGGGAACACTCCTCGATGACGCCGCCGACGCGGAGGCGGTTGGCGAACTTGGCGAACTCGACGGTCTCGACGGCCAGTTCGATCCAGAGGTGTTCGCGCTCGCCGCCGGTATCCCGGAGCTGGTCGTCCTCGCGCTGGATGCGCCGGGTGGTGTCGCCCGCCACCCGGTCGCCCGGCTCGACGACGTGCGAGAGGTGCCAGAGGTCGTCCAGGCTCTCGGGAACGAGTGTCACCCGCTCGCGGCCCCCCTCGCGGTGCTGGCGGTCGACGACGCGCATGCCTCCCCTCGGTGCCTGCCCCTCAAGTGACTGCTGATTCGCGCCTGCCAGGGCTTTTCCACCGGGAGGCCCTCGCCTGCGTATGGCCGAGCGCGACGGGAACGACGACCGATACGACGCTGCCCGGCGCGGGGCGGCGGGCGTGCCGGTCGAGCACATCCCCGAGGGGCCTGCGAGGGAGGACGAATCCGAAACGGCGGCCGACGGGACGACCGAGACGCCGACCGCGGTGGCAGTGGTCGGACGCGCGGGGGTGGTCCTCGCCGTGGGATCGGTCGGTCTCGCGGTTGTCGGGGCCGGAGGGATCGCCGCCGGCATCCAGCCTTTCGGCAACGTGGCGACGGTCCTGGCGCTGGCGGGGGTCACGGTCGCGATGGTGCTCGGGATGGCCTACCAGGCCTACACCGGCGACTGGGCCGGGGAGTCCTGACAGAATAGGTATACATCGTCGAATCTATACCTCCCATTCGCTTCGCTCGCGGGAACGACAGCGCGCGCCATCACTCGGCCGGGACCGACAGCCTTCATGTGACCCAGTCCTAAGACCGTCCCGATGCCCGACAGCGAGCCTTCCACGACGGCCACCGAGGGTGGCGTGACGGCGACCTACGAGGAGACCGAGACCGAGCGCGTCCTCGCCTTCGAGGCCGACGGGCGCACGGCCGCCATCGCCCAGAACAGCGAGGGGTACGCGATGCTCAAGGTCCGGCCCGCCCCGGACGGCGACGAACTGGAGCGGTACTACGGCTTCGACATGGCGCTCGACCACGCTGCCGAACTGCTCGGCGTCTCACCCCACGACCTGCCCGTCCCCGGGGCCGCCGAGGACATGGGGATGTGAGGACCGCCAGTCGAGGGTCGAGTCAGTACCACTAAGAGGGCGGGGACCACAGCCCCGATATGGCCACACTCCCGGAACAGTTCGACCACCCTGCCTGGCTGACCGGTATCGGCACCCTCCTCGGCTACGGCATCATCCTCGTCGCCCTGTTCGTCGCGCTGTTCGTCGTTCCGTACCTGATCTTCACGCTGCTGTAGAACGGCGAACACGAAGTCTTTTGCGTATGGGTACGCATACGAAAAGTATGAGCAAAAACATCGCAGTCTCCGATGAAGTGTACCGGAAACTGAAGCGGGAGAAAGGCGACCGGAGTTTCAGCGAAGTCATCGCTGCCCACCTTGAGTCAGGTGGCCAGTTGGCAGACGTGACCGGACAGAAAATCTTCGGCCCGGAGACGGCATCGGCGGTAAAAGCGGACATCGAATCACTGAGCGAAGGGACAGTGGAGCGCCTCGACGAATGAAACTCCTCGATACGTCAGTCCTGGTCGACATCGACCGTGGTGGCGTGAACGAACGGGTCGAGCGTCTCGACAACGAGGGACGTCACGCGATCAGTGCGGTCACGTTGACCGAACTCCGCCTCGGCGTCAACAAACAGTACGACCGTGGCACCGACGATCATCGCGGGGCCGTCGACGCACTCGACTGCCTCTGTGCGCGGTTCGAACTGAAGCCCGTCTCCCGTGCGGTTGCGGTGACTGCAGCCGACATCATCGACGCACTGCAAACACGCGGCGATCCGCTGGACGACCTTCACGATGTCTACATCGCCGCGACTGCACGGACCGAACAACTGCGGGTACTCACCGCGAACGTCGACCACTTCGACCGGATCGACGACGTGGATGTCGTCGACTGGGAAACCTACTGATCAGGCGAACGTCTTCGAGACGTCCGCGTGGTCTTCCTCGTCCTGGATCTTCTCGTAGGCGTTCTCGAAGTCCGACATCCGGACGTCGGTGCGGTCGTCACGGATGGCGAACATGCCGGCCTCGGTACAGATGGCCTTGATGTCGGCGCCGGAGGCGTCGTCGACCATCCGGGCCAGGCGCGCGTAGTCGACGTCGTCGGCGACGCTCATCTCGCGGGTGTGGATCTTGAAGATCTGCTCCCGCCCGGTCTCGTCCGGTTTGGGGACCTCGATGAGACGGTCGAACCGGCCCGGGCGGAGGATGGCGCGGTCGAGCATGTCGAAGCGGTTGGTGGCGGCGATGATGCGGATCTCGCCGCGGTCCTCGAAGCCGTCCATCTCCGAGAGCAGTTGCATCATCGTCCGCTGGACCTCCGCATCACCGGAGGTCTTGGATTCGGTCCGCTTTGCCGCGATGGCGTCGATCTCGTCGATGAAGATGACCGCGGGTTCGTGCTGGCGGGCCAGTTCGAACAGGTCCCGAACGAGTTTGGCACCCTCGCCGATGAACTTGTGGACCAGCTCGGAGCCGGCCATCTTGATGAAGGTGGCGTCGGTCTGGTTGGCGACGGCCTTCGCCAGCATCGTCTTGCCCGTCCCCGGCGGGCCGTGGAGCAGGACCCCAGAGGGCGGGTCGATGCCGACATCCTCGAACATCCCGGGGTTCTTGAGGGGCATCTCGACGGTTTCGCGGACCTCCTCGATCTGGTCCTCGATCCCGCCGATGTCCTGGTAGGTGACCTCGGGGCTGGAGTCGACCTGCATCACGCGGGCCCGGACGTCGGTCTCGTCGTCGAGGGATTTGACGATAGACAGGGAGTTGTTGACCGCGACGCGGTCGTCGGGTTCGATGTCGGCCCGCATCTCGTCGGTGACCTCGGTCAGCGCCTCCTGGTTGTTCCCGTGCTGTTTGATGATGACGCCCTCGTCGGTCAGTTCCTGGACGGTGGCGACGAACAGCGGCGACTGCTTGAGTTTCTTGTTCTCGTGGGTCAGCCGCTCCAACTTCTGCTGGTACTTGTTGTTCTCCGCGTTCGCGTCGAGGAGTTTGTCGCGCATCTCCTCGTTCTGGGCCTCGAGGATCTCGAGGCGTTCCCGGAGCGCCTCGATTTTCTCCTGCTGGGAGGCGTCCTCGTCGTACGGCAACTCGACCTCGTCAACGGTGTCGGTCATTACCGTCTTGCTAGTGGATTCGATAATAAGAGGTTTCGGGTACACTCTCGGCTCGATTCCCTGGACGGCCGGGCCGCACGCGGAGCCATCATTGCGTTTCGGTACCGGCAACCCCATTTCCAGTGGTAATAAATTAGATTGAGAAATATTATTAACCTGTATCCCGTCGTCCCGGATAGCATGAGCGCATCAGAGCCTGCGACGGTCGAGTCAGTCGACGGGAGCGGCTGGGAGGCCGTCCGCGAACTCCCGCCGAGCGCGAAGCTCGTCGCGAAAGTCTTAGAGTACAACGACTCGCTGACCCAGAGCCAGCTGGCAGAGGAGACGCTGCTCCCGCCCCGCACGGCCCGGTATGCCCTGAGCCGCCTGGAGGACGTCGGCGCCGTCGAGTCGCGCTTTTCCTTCGCCGACGCACGCAAGCGCATCTACACGCTCACCATCGAGTAAGCGGTCGGATCGCTCCAGCGTGGGTTTCACTTTCACCGGGGACTGCCAACGCTGAAAGGGGCCGACCGTCTACCGGGGGGTAATGACACGCGTCATCCACACCGGGGACACCCACCTGGGGTACCAGCAGTACCACCGCCACGAGCGACGCGAGGACTTCCTCGCGGCGTTCCGGGGGGTGGCCGAGGACGCCGTCACGGAGGGGGTGGACGCGGTGGTCCACGCCGGCGACCTCTTCCACGACCGCCGGCCGACGCTGCCCGACATCATGGGGGCGCTTTCGGTCCTGCGGACGCTCGAGGACGCCAACATTCCGTTCCTCGCCATCGTCGGCAACCACGAGGCCAAGCGGGACGCCCAGTGGCTGGACCTCTTCGAGTCGCTGGGGCTGGCGACACGCCTCGGGGCCGAACCCGTCCGCGTCGGCAACACGGCCTTCTACGGGCTGGACTTCGTCCCGCGGTCGAACCGCGCGGACCTGGCCTACGACTTCGAACCCCGCGACGCCGAGCATGCCGCCCTCGTCACGCATGGCCTCTTCGAACCGTTCCCCCACGGCGACTGGGACGCCCGCGAGGTGCTCGCCGAGTCGAACGTCGCGTTCGACGCCGTCCTCCTGGGCGACGACCACACGCCCCGGATCAAACAGGTCGAAGAGCCTGTGGAGGCGTGGCTGACCTACCCCGGTTCGACCGAGCGCGCGAGCGCCGACGAGCGCGACCAGCGGGGGTACAACGTCGTCGTCTTCGATGACGGCGTCGACATCCGCCGGCGTGGCCTCGACACCCGCGAGTTCGTCTTCGTCGACGTCGACCTGGGATCGGGCGAGGGGGTCGAGCGCGTCCGCGAGCGGGTCGGCCAGCACGACGTGACCGACGCGGTGGTCGTCGTCGCCATCGACGGCGAGGGCGTGCCCGTGACGCCGGCGACCATCGAGGAGTACGGCGACGAGCGGGGCGCGCTGGTGACTCGCGTTACCGACCACCGCGAGATCGCCGACGAGAGCGAGATCGAGGTGAGTTTCGCCGACCCCGACGAGGCAGTCCGCGAGCGGGTCCGGGAACTCGGATTGAGCCCCGCGGCCCGGGACATCGACGAGACCATCCGCGCGAGCAAGGTGGCCGACTCCAACGTCGCAGACACCGTCGAGGACCGCGTCCGTGAGTTCGTCGCCGAGGCCGACGAGGGCGCGTTCGCGAGCGCCGAGGACGCGGGTGACTCCGACGACGACGGGCAGGGAGACGAGGCGGACGGGCAGCAGGCAGGCGAGACTGATGACGGCCAAATTACGATGGAGGACTACCTGTGAGGTTCGACCGCGTCAGGCTGGAGCAGTTCAAGTGCTACGCCGAGGCGGACCTCTCGCTGGACCGTGGCGTGACGGTCATCCACGGCCTCAACGGCAGCGGGAAGTCCTCGCTGCTGGAGGCCTGTTTCTTCGCCCTCTACGGGGCCTCGGCGCTGGACCAGACACTCGACGAGGTCGTCACCATCGGCGCCGACGGCGCGGTCGTGGAACTGTGGTTCACCCACGCCGGCGAGTCCTACCACATCGAACGCCGGGTGAGCGTCCGCGAGGAGCGGGCCGTCACCACGAAGTGCGTCCTCGACGGTGACGACGGCACCTACGAGGGTGCCCGGGCCGTCCGCCGGCGGGTGGGCGAACTCCTGCGGATGGACCACGAGGCGTTCGTCAACTGCGCGTACGTCCGGCAGGGCGAGGTGAACAAGCTCATCGAGGCCTCGCCGGGCGAGCGCCAGGACATGCTCGACGAACTCCTGCAACTGGGCAAACTCGAGGCGTACCGCGAGCGGGCCAGCGACGCCCGCGTCGGCGTCGGCCGCGTGCGCGACGACAAACAGGGTGCGCTCTCGGAACTGGACGACCAGATCGAAGCGAAGGAAGAACGGGACCTCCACGGCCGGCTGAACGCCTTGCAGTCGGAACTGGCCGAGGTCGAATCCGAGATCGAACGCTTCGAGGAGAACCGCACGGAGGCCGAGGAGACGCTGGCCGACGCGGAGGCGGTCCTCGAAGAGTACGAACAGAAGCAGTCCGAACTCCAGGACCTCGACGACGCCATCGCGGACCTGCGCGAGAGGATCGAGGCGACCGAGCACGAGCGCGAGCGCCTCGCGGACGATGTCGCCTCGGCACGCCAGCGCCGGGACGAGGCACGCGCGACGCGGGACGACCTGCTGGGGGAGGTGGACATCGCGGCGGCCGACCCCGAGGCCATCGAGGCGCGCGTTGACGACCTCGAGGCGGAGATGGAGGAGCTGACCGAGCGGATCCGCGAACTGAGTGTCGAGAAACAGGAACACGACAGCCGGGCCGAGTCCCTCGCCGAGGGGGCCGAGGACCTCGAAGCGAACGCGACCGAGAAGCGCGACACTGCCGACGATATCGAGGGGGAGGCCACGGCGGGCCGGGAGGAACTGGCGACCAAGCGGGCAGAACTCGAGGAACTGGACGCGGAGATCGAGGCCTGTCGGGAGGCGTTCGCGGACGCACCCGTCGACCCCGAGGGCGCCGACGAGCACCGCGACGAAGTCGGGGACGAACTGGCCGAGGTACGGGAACGGCGGGCCGAGACGGCGACGGACCTGGAGAACGCCCGCGAGCAACTGGCCGAGGCACGCGAACTCCGCGAGGCCGGCAAGTGCCCGGAGTGTGGCCAGCCGGTCGAGGGGTCGCCACACGTCGAGGCCATCGAACAGCACCGGGAAACCGTCGAGACGCTCGAATCGCAACTTGGGGACCTCGAAGACCGCGAGGAGACCCTTGAAGAACGGCTCGACCGGGCCGAGCGGCTGGTCGAGCGGGCGCGGGAACTCGCGACACTCGAGACCGACCGGGAGAACGTCGCCCAGTTGCTCGACCAGCGGGAAGCGACCCTCGAGGAGAAGGAAGCGCGCGCCGAGACGTTACGCGAGGAGGCCACCGAACTGGAACGCGAGGCCGAGGAGAAACGCGCCGCTGCCGCCGACGCCCGCGAGGAGGCAGCCGGGTGCCAGGAGGAGATCGCGACCGCCAACGGGGAGAAGGCCGACCTCGCCGACCGGGTCGAGCGCCTGGCGGAGCTACAGGAGGCGGTCGGGACGGTCGGGGACCTGACCGAGCGGATCGAGGACCTGCGCGAGACGCGTGCCGAGAAGGCCGACCTGAACGACGAGCGACGTCAGCGACTCGCCGAGCAGCGCGAGCGCCGGGGGGAACTGGCCGAGGCCTTCGACGAGGACCGCGTCGAGGCGGCCCGCGAGGAAAGCGAGCGTGCCGAAGACTACCTCGAGAAGGTCACCGAGAAACTGTCGGAACTGGACGACCGCGAGTCGGAGTTGCAGGCCGAAATCGGCCGCGTGCAGGGCGAGATCGACGACCTCGAAGCCCTGCGCGAGCGCCGGGACCGACTCGCAGCGACCGTCGACCGGCTGGAGTCGCTGTACGAGGAGACCGAACAGCTCCAGGAAATGTACGGGATGCTCCGGGCGCAACTGCGCCAGCGCAACGTCGAGAGCCTCGAACGGATGCTCAACGAGACCTTCGAGCTGGTCTACGAGAACGACTCCTACTCGCGGCTCGAACTCGACGGCGACTACGAGCTGACCGTCTACCAGAAGGACGGCGAACCGCTGGACCCCGACCAGCTCTCGGGCGGGGAGCGGGCGCTGTTCAATCTGAGCCTGCGGTGTGCCATCTACCGCCTGCTCGCGGAGGGCATCGAGGGGACCGCGCCGATGCCGCCGCTCATCCTCGACGAACCGACTGTCTTCCTGGACTCGGGGCATGTCTCGAAGCTCGTCGAACTCGTCGACGCGATGCGCGAACTGGGCGTCGAGCAGATCCTCGTGGTGAGCCACGACGAGGAGCTGGTCGGCGCGGCCGACGACCTCGTGCGGGTGCGCAAGGAGTAATTCTTTTCGCTCCCACGAAACAGACGACGGTTTCCGTGGTCCCAAACACCGATCCTCACGGACACTGCTAAAATTGGTTACGCACGACCGTATGAAAGCGCGCTCTTCCGCGGGGGTCGCTACTCGCCGTCCCGCAGGCGCGCAAGCGCGGTCGCAGCCGTCTCGGTCGTCCGGTAGCCGCGTTCGCCGGCGACGCGTGTCTCCCCAATCAGGCCAGCGGCCTGCAACTCCACGAGGAAGCCATGGAGGTCGCTCTCACAGAAGTCCGTCTCCGCGAGGAGCGTGCGGACGGCGACGCCGTCGCGGGCGTCGAGTTCGAGCAACAGGCCCAGCGCCCGCTCGTCGGGGATCGCCGTCAGGAGCTGCCGGAGCGGCGCCGGGACCGCACGCGCGGCGGTGACCAGCGGCGACTCCCCCTCGACGGGCTCCAGGTCGGCGTTCGCGAGGTGCCGGCGCTCTCCCGTCTCGGGGTCCCGGACGAGACTCGATTCGCCCGATTCCTTGAGCAACACGTACCGGGTCCCGTCCTCGTCCCGGACCGTTCGCATACCCGCGCTTCGGTCCTGTGCGTGTTAGGTCTGTTCGTCGAGGTACTCCCTGGCGGCCCGGTACCGGTAGAGGCCGAAGGCGAAGGCGGCGAGGCCGGCGACGAGCAACTGCCCGCCGAGCGTGTAGTTGGCCTCGAAGACGACGAACATCGCGCCCAGCGACACGGCAAGGAGTGCGGCGTTGAACACCAGCACCAGCGCCCAGAAGCGCCGCGAGAGTTCGGGGTCGACGTCGTTCTCGGAGGGATCCGGCACGGAGGGGGCGTCCGGGCCGAGGTCGACGGACTCGGCGTCGGGTTCGCGGTACTGTTCGTCGACGCGCTCCTGCTCGCGCCACGACCCCGGGGACTCGCCGTCCTCCGGCGGACTCCCGTCGAGCACGACCGGCGGTTGGGCGCGGACGACAAAAGCGGTAGCGATAGGGCTTTTCGGGGACTGCGGGTCACCCGGGCGTCGCCTCGATGGCCGTGAGCATCCCGAGGAGACCGGTCCGCGTCTCGTGGACGTCCAGCCCGGCCGTCTCGATGTTATCCAGAGGGCGCTGGTTCCACCGGCAGGCGTGTTTCTCGAAGTGGGCGTCGGCCCGCCAGTCCTGGAAGCGCGCGAGGGCGCCGACGTCGCTGCGCCCGTGTTCGAGCAAGAGTACGCGCCCCTCGGGCCGGCAGACACGCGCCATCTCACGCAGCGCCGCGACGGGGTCCGGGAAGGTACACGTCGACAGCGACGAAACGACGGTGTCGAAGGCGTCGTCCGCGACGGCCAGCGCCCCGGCGTCCATCTCCTCGAAGG